>NZ_JBWKKH010000019.1:151879-177109 GCF_056431645.1 Saccharopolyspora sp. NPDC045839 | reverse complement strand
CCGAAGCCGGAGGCGGAGTTGGTGGGGTTGGTGTACGGGTTGACGCCGCGGGCCAGTTTGCGGGCTTCGACCAGTGGTGAGGACGCCGGCTGGTATCGCCGCCCGGGGCTGCTGGCGGGGATCGCGCTGGTCCTGATCATCGCCCTCAACATCATCTTCGGCTGATTTCGAACGACAAGGAGGTTCCGCCATGGCGGGTCGGAGTTCCGGGCACACCGCGGGTGCCTTCGACATCCGGACGGTGATCGCGCTGCTGTTCGCCATCTACGGCGCGGTGCTCGCGATCGTGGGCGTGGTGCAGCCGCAGGCCGAGATCGACAAGTCCGCCGGGGTGAACATCAACCTCTGGGCCGGGATCGGCATGCTCGTGTTCGCGGTGGTGTTCGTGGCCTGGGCCCGGCTGCGGCCCATCGTGGTGCCCGACGAAGCCGAACGGGGAGCGTCGCCGGAGTAGGCGAACACCTGGCGTGACGGCGTCCGCACCCTCCGGGGCGGGCGCCGTTCGCGTCGCGCCGGATCCGCAGGTTCCCGTCCGCGACGGCGGATCGGCTAGATAGTGTGATCGCCGTGCCCCGACCAGTGACCTTGATCGCCGCGCTGCTCACCGCGCTCACCGCGTTCGCAGCGGCGGGCTGCGCCGCGGACGGCAAGTCGACCTCGGCCCGGCGGACCGTCGAAGTGGCCAAGTTCGAAGTCGACAAGCCCGGGCTGCTGGACCCGGCCTTCGCGCCGGACCGGCTGCGCGGCGTGGACGTGTGCGCCACCCTGCAGGCGGTCGACCTCGGAAGGTTCGGCACACCCGCCCCGGCGTTGACCCCGGACGGCTTCGGGACCTGCTCGAACTTCATGAATGACCACAACGGCAAGCCGTTCAACGTCACCCTCTACTTCGACGAAGGGGTGTCCGACCCCGGGGCGAACCGCATCGGCGGGCTGCCCGGCACCATCTACGACAACGGCTCGGGTTCCTGCTTCGCGTCGGCCGCTTACGCCGGCGCCGACACCAAGAACTTCGACGAACCGCGCGGGCTGGAGATCCAGCTGAGCAGCGAGCAGGCGGACTCCTGCTCGCCCGCCGTGCAGATCCTGGCCGACGCCGTCGACATCGTGCGGACGAAACCGCCGGTCAGCCCCCGCGCGTCGGGCGGGCTGGGCGGGTTCGACCCGTGCGAGATCCTCGATCAGGCCGCGATCCGCGACGCCGCGATGGGCGCATCGGCGGACTCGGCCGGTGGCGAGGGGCTCTACGCCTGCAAGTGGATGGCGGACAACTCCGTGGCGGTGACCGTGAGCTTCGAGGTCGGCGCCATGGGGAGCGGCTCGGTGCCGCCGGTCGACCTCGCCGGCGTGCCGGGCATCGTGACACCCGTCAGCGCCGAACCGCCGACCTGCGCGGTCGGGTGGGAGCATCGCAAGAACGCCAATGCCAACGGCGAGAGCGAGATCGTGCAGATCGAGATCATGAACATGGGCCGGATCCCGATGGATCCCTGCGCGAATGCGACGAAGCTGGCGCAACAGGCGCGGGCGAAGCTGCCGACCGCATGACGGTCCCGGTCGGCCACCGAATTCCGTAGGCTGCACGATGACAACGACCGACGTAAAGGTGGGAGGCCGGCCATGACCCAGACCGCCCGTGGCAGCGTCGAAATGCCCAGCGGCACGACTGAGCAGTCCCCGACGTTCGAGTCGATCGACCCCCGCACCGGGGAGATAGTGGGGCGCCACCCGATCCACGACGCGGCCGAGGTCGGCGCGCGGGTCACCGCGGCCCGCGAGGCCCAGGCGGCGTGGGCCGAACTCGGCTTCGCCGGCCGCGAGCAGCGGCTCGACGCCTGGCGGAAGCTGCTGGCCAAGCGCCTCGACGAGCTCGCGGGCGTCATCTGCGCGGAGACCGGCAAGCCGCTCGACGACGCCAGGCTGGAACTGATGCTGGTCGTCGACCACCTGCATTGGGCGGCCGGCAACGCGGAGAAGGTGTTGCGCCGCCGAAAGGTCTCGGCGGGCATCGTGATGGCCAACCAGACCGCCACCGTCGAGTACCTGCCGTTCGGCGTGATCGGCGTGATCGGCCCGTGGAACTACCCGGCGTTCACGCCGATGGGCTCGATCGCCTACGCGCTGGCCGCGGGCAACGCCGTGGTGTTCAAGCCCAGCGAGCTCACCCCGGGCGTCGGGCAGTGGCTGGCGGAGAGCTTCGCCGAGGCGGTACCCGAGCACCCGGTCTTCCAGCTGGTGACGGGCTTCGGCAAGACCGGCGCGGCATTGTGCGCCGCCGGGGTGGACAAGGTCGCCTTCACCGGTTCGACCGCCACCGGCAAGCGGGTCATGGCGTCTTGCGCGGAGAACCTGGTCCCGGTGCTGGTGGAGTGCGGTGGCAAGGACGCCCTGATCGTCGATGCCGATGCCGACCTGGCCGCCGCAGCGGACGCGGCGGTGTGGGGCGCGATGTCCAATGCCGGGCAGACCTGCATCGGTGTGGAGCGGGTCTACGTCGTGGACGCCGTCGCGGACCGGTTCCTGGAGATGGTCGCCGAGCGGGCGGGGAAGCTGCGCCCGGGCGGCGAACCCGGCGCCAACTTCGGCCCGATCACGATGCCGTCGCAGGTCGACATCATCCGCGGGCACATCGACGACGCGCTCAGCCGCGGCGGCCGGGCGGTCGTGGGCGGCGAGCACTCGGTGCGCCCGCCGTTCGTCGAGCCGGTGGTGCTCACCGACGTGCCGGAGGATTCCACCGCCATCACCGAGGAGACCTTCGGGCCGACCATCGTGGTGCAGCGGGTTCGCGACGCCGACGAGGGCGTGGCCCGCGCCAACGATTCCCGCTACGGCTTGGGCGCCTCCGTGTTCTCGCGGGCGCGGGGCGTGGAGCTGGCTCGGCAGCTGCGCACCGGGATGGTCGCGGTGAACTCCGTGATCGCCTTCGCCGGTGTGCCGTCGCTGCCGTTCGGCGGCGTCGGGGACTCCGGGTTCGGCCGGATCCACGGCGCGGACGGGCTGCGCGAGTTCACCCGGCCGCAGTCGGTGACGCGGCTGCGGTACCGGATGCCGCTGAACCCGATGAGCTTCGCCCGCGCCAAGGGCACCGTCCGGCGCCTGGTGCGGCTGGTCCGGCTGGTGCGCGGTCGCTGACCCGGCCCGGCTGATCGACTCGGCGTTTCAGTGTTCTTGTCTTTGAAGCGCCGAAGGCGCTTAGCCCACCCTCGCAACTTGCACCGCCGCGGGTTCTCAGACGTCGCCTGGCGAGGACAGCCCCGATGCCGCGTATTGGTCATACGTAAGTCGGGGCTCCCCCAGTCCAGACGGCGTCTGAGGTTCCGCTACCCGCACCACTACGCAGATTGAGCCGTCGTACAGGTCCTTCCGGCTGGGCTTGCGCGGTTGGTGACAGGAAGGTTCCCTTGCTCTCGCACCCTCCGGCCGGGCTCGCGGGGGTGCGGGAGCGGAGTTGATCGTCAGTCGGCCGGTGCCGCGGGCGCCGGTTCGGCAGCCAAGGAGGCCAGCGGGTGAAGAAGATCATCAATGATCCGGCGGACGTGGTCGCCGAGTCGCTGCGGGGCATGGCCGCCGCGCATCCCGAGCTGCTCCGCGTCCGCACCGATCCTGCGGTGATCGTGCGCACGGACGCGCCGGTGTCCGGCAAGGTCGCGGTGGTGTCCGGCGGCGGTTCCGGGCACGAGCCGCTGCACGGCGGCTTCGTCGGCCCCGGGATGCTGTCGGCCGCGGTGCCCGGCGCGGTGTTCACCTCGCCGACCCCGGACGCGGTGCAAGCCGCGATCGACGAGACCAACGGCGGCGCGGGCGTGCTGCTGGTCGTGAAGAACTACACCGGCGACGTGCTCAACTTCGAGACCGCGGCCGAACTGGCCGGCCTGGACGACGTCGAGGTGCGCAGCGTGATCGTCGACGACGACGTGGCCGTGAAGGACTCCACACACACCGCGGGCAGGCGCGGGGTCGGCGGCACGGTCCTGGTGGAGAAGATCGTCGGCGCGGCCGCCGAGCGCGGCGCGGGCCTCGACGAGTGCGAGGAGCTCGCCAAGCGGGTGGTGTCCCGGGTGCGCTCGATGGGCATGGCGGTGACCTCGCCGACCGTGCCGCACGTCGGTCAGCCGAGCTTCGACCTCGCCGCGGACGAGATGGAGATCGGCATCGGCATCCACGGCGAGCCCGGCCGGGCTCGGGTGCCGCTGACCTCGGCGGACGACATCGTCCGGCGGCTGCTGGAACCGATCCTCGAGGACCTGCCGTTCGCCGGGGGCGACGACGTGCTGCTGTTCACCAACTCGATGGGCGGCACCCCGCTGCTGGAGCTCTACCTGGCGCACGGCATCGCCGAGCGGCTGCTCGCCGAGCGCGGCATCCGCGTCCGGCGGCGACTGGTCGGCCCGTACATCACGAGCCTGGAAATGCAGGGCATGAGCCTGACGCTGCTGAAGCTGGACGACGAGCTGACCGAGCTCTGGGACGCGCCGGTGCGCACCGCCGCGCTGAACTGGTGAGGGAGAACGCCGGAATGGGTTGCACCGCACAGGACGTGATCGCCGCGCTGAAGGCGGGCGCGGCCGTCGTCGCCGAGCACCGCGACGAGCTGATCCAGCTCGACCGGGCGATCGGCGACGCCGACCACGGGGAGAACATGGACCGGGGTTTCCGCGCCGTGGTGTCCAAAGTGGATACCGCGGCGCCGGAGACGCCGGGCGCGGTGCTGAAGCTGACCGCCACCGTGCTGATCTCCACCGTCGGCGGTGCGTCCGGGCCGCTGTACGGCACCGCGTTCCTGCGTGCGGCGGCGGCGGTCGGCGACGCCGAGGAGCTCGACGGTGCGGCGGTCGCCAAGGCGCTGCAGGCCGGGATGGAAGGCGTCATCGGCCGCGGCCGCGCGGCCGTCGGCGACAAGACGATGGTCGATGCGTTGTCGCCGGCGGTGGAAGCAGCCAAGAGCGCCGCGGAATCCGGCGAAGGCGCGGCGGCGGTGCTGACCGTCGCGGCCGATGCCGCACACCAGGGCGCGCAGGCGACCGAACCGCTGGTGGCCCGCAAGGGCCGCGCGTCATACCTCGGCGAGCGCAGCGCCGGGCACATCGATCCCGGGGCGCGCTCGACCGCGCTGCTGTTGTCCGCATTCGCCGAAGCCACGAGGTCGCGATCATGAACGTCGGACTGGTCATCGTCTCGCACAGCACCCGGCTCGCCGAGGGAGTCGCCGAACTCGCCCGGCAGATGGCCCCCGAGGTGCGGGTCGTGCCCGCCGGGGGACTGCCGGACGGCAACATCGGCACGGACTTCGAGAAGGTGTCCGCGGCCCTGTCGGACGCCAACACCGGGGCCGGCGCGGTGGTGCTCTACGACCTCGGCAGCGCACAGATGATCGCCGAGCTCGCCGTGGAGTCGCTCGGCGACCCGAGCACGGCGCTCGTCGTCGACGCGCCGCTGGTGGAGGGCGCGGTCGCCGCTGCGGTTGCGGCCCAGGGCGGCGGCGACATGCGGGGCGTCGCCGGAGCAGCCGAGGCGGCGGCCGCGGGCGGCGAGCTCGCCGAGCCCGGCGAACCCACCGCGGCGGACGAAGTCCGCGAGGAGCTGGAGCTGGCCAATGAAGTCGGCCTGCACGCGCGACCGGCGGCGCTGCTGGCCCGCAGCCTGAACGGGCTGCAGGCGAACGTCACGATCTCGCTGGGCGACAAGGAAGCCGACGCCGCCAGCGTGCTGGGCGTCATGGGCCTGGGCGCGCGCAAGGGTGACCGGATCGTCTTGCGTGCCAACGGCCCGGACGCGCGCCAAGCGGTGGAGCGCATCCTCGACCTGGCCAAGCGCAACTTCGACGAGTAGCCGGTGCATGGGAACCTTCCTGCCACCAACGGCGGGGAGGTTCCCTTTTTCGTGCGTCGGGTGACAGGAAGGTTCCCATGCTCGCGGCCCGGCAGCGGCGGTTCCCGGGGGATGACAGGAAAGTTCCCGTGCTGTCATCGGCCGGTGCGGCTGCTCGCCGGTTAGGCTGAGTTGATGTCGCTGCGTCTCCGTCACCGAGGCACGCCGCTGTTGCTCCTACTGGTGCTGCTGGTGGCGGGGTGCACGCCGGAGGCCGCGCCGGCGGGTCAGTCCGGCGGCCGGCCGAGCGACGCCGGCACCGCCGCAGCGGTGCTCGGTGATCTGCGCACAGTGGACCCGTGCACGTTGGCCGATCCGGTCGCGCTGCAAAGTTTCGGCCAGGCGGAGAACGCGGGAACGGTGTCGCTGGACTACTGCCTGCTGCAGTTGAAGCTCAACGACGGCTCGCTGGCGCAGCTCGCGTTGGGAGAACTGGTCGACGCCGGCCCGATCGAGCAGGACCGGCCGGTCGTCCAGCGCGGGCCGCTGCGGATCGTGCAGAACGCGCCGCTGCCCGGGCACTGCACCCGGCAGATCCTGTTCGCCGACGACATCGCCATGCAGGTCAGCGTCGATCTGCTGACCGGCGATCCGGCCGCCGGGTTGTGCGCGGTGGCCCAGGCCGGGGCCGACGCGGCAGTCGCCGCGCTCGAACAGCACCGGGTGGGGCACCGGTCGTTCGGGGCGAACTCGCTGGCGCTGCAGGATCCGTGCGAGCTGCTGGATTCCGCTGCCGTGCAGCAGATTCCCGGCTTGGAAGCGGCGGAACCCCAGCCGAGCCCCGCCGGGCACCAGTGCATGTGGGGTGCGCAGGCCGCCGATGCGCCGCGCGTCCAGTTCCTGCACACCGCCGGTGATCCGCCGAAGGTGTTGCACGGTGCGGCCGTCGAGGAGCAGATCGCCGACCGGCGCACTGTGGTCAGCGTCGTCGGCGGCGACCCGCAGGTTCCGCTGTGCTCCGCGGAAACCGGGCACATCCCGTTCGGAGACCCGGCCACAGGTCAGGTCGAGGTGGCGATGCTGGTCGTGGCCGTGCCGGAGATGACCGGGATCGACGCGTGCGAGTACGCCCGCGGCCTCGCCGTGCAGGCCTGGCCGCACCTGCCGGCGTCCGGCCCGTAGCCGGGCCGTTACCGTTGCAGGCGTGCCTCGACGCAACCGACCGCAACGCCCGAAGGGCCTGTCCCAGGACACCAGCCACCGCGCGATGGGCACTGCGTTCGGCATGTCCCGGGTCGAGCACGGGTCCGACGGCGACTGGATGGTGCGCACCGTGCCCGCCGCGCAGGCCACCAAGGCCTACCGGTGCCCGGGCTGTGACCACGAGATCAGGCCCGGCATCGCGCACGTGGTGGCCTGGCCGGAGGCGGAGCAGGGCGGCGTCGCCGACCGGCGCCACTGGCACAACGGCTGCTGGAGCGCGCGCGGCCGGCGCGGGCCCACGCGGCGCTGGTCGTAGCACGTCACAGCGTGTCGGCCACTCGTTCGTGGCAGGATCGAGGTGATGAGCACCGAGATCCGCGCCAACACGATGCTGCCGGCCCGTCGCGAAGAGATCACCCTGCACACGGCCGACGGCCTGAAGCTGATCGGTGAACTGGCCCTGCCGGAGTCCCGGCCGCCGCGCGCGACGCTGATCTGCCTGCACCCGCTGCCCACCCACGGCGGCATGATGGACTCGCACATCTACCGCAAGGCCGCGTTCCGGTTGCCCGCGCTCGCCGACCTCGCGGTGCTGCGGTTCAACACGCGCGGCACGGTCAGCGAGGCGGGCCGCAGCGAGGGCAGCTTCGACGGCGGCAACAGCGAGCGGTTCGATGTGGCCGCGGCGCTGGAGTTCGCCGAGTTCCACGACCTGCCGAACGTGTGGCTGGTCGGCTGGTCGTTCGGCACCGACCTGACGCTGGTGCACGGCCTGGACCCGCTCGTCGAGGGCGCGGTGCTGATCTCCCCGCCGCTGCGCTGGAGCACCGAGGAACACCTGGCGGCCTGGGCCGAGTCGGGCAAGCCGGTGCACGCGCTGATCCCGGAGTTCGACGACTACCTGCGCCCGGACGAAGCGCGCCGGCGGTTCGCGGCGGTCCCGCAGGCCGAGGTGATCGGCTTCCCGGACACCAAGCACCTCTGGGTCGGCAAGGCGGAGGCCGCGCTGGACGCGATCGTGCGGGTCGTGGCGCCGGACGTGCTGACGCCGCTGCCGCACACCTGGGACGGCCCGTCGGAGACCCGCAAGGTCACCATCGTCGACTCCTGACCTGGGAGTTCCGGCGGCGGGTGACAGGAAGGTTCCCGTGCTCGCGTCAGCCCGTGGCCGGTAGCCGGAACACCAGCTCGGGCAGGCCGTCGCGGTGGCGCGCCAGGTGCAGCTTGAACCCGAGCTTCTCGGCGACCCGCACCGACGGCGTGTTCTCCGCATCCGTCACGATCACGACCGGCCGGTCCGGGCGGTGTCGCCGCGCCCACTGCACGGCGGTCTCGGCCATCTCCGTCGCGTAGCCGTTGCCCCACGCGCTCGGCCAGAGACGGTAGTAGAGGTTCAGCACCGGCTCGCCCTCCTCCACCCAGTGCCGCAGGCCGCCGAAGCCGATCACCTCCTCGGAGCCCGGCAGCCGGATCGCCCAGTAGCTGATTCCGTCGGAAACCCAGCTCCGGTGGATCTTGTCGAGCAGCTCGAGGATCTGTTCCCGGGATCGTCGAGTGTGAGCGTCGAACGGGTGGGTCTCAGCGGCGGCGGAGATCGCGACGAACGCATCGGCGTCGGCAGGCTGGATGCGGCGGAGGACCAAGCGGTGGGTGTGGATCTCATCCGGTTCGGGCACCCGCCCACGCTAGCCCCTCGGCCTGCTCCTGATCATCCGATTTTCGCTGGTAGCGGCGGCGGGTGACAGGAAGGTTCCCATGCTCGCGCGGCTTGACCTTGACGCGGAGGCCGCCGGGTTCGTCGAGTGGGCGAGGACCCGGATCCCCGCGCACCGCACCGCGCTGCCCGAGGAGATCGCGTGGTGGGTGCTGCAGCTGACCAGGAGCGAAGCCGCTTACGCCACCGGCCTCGTCCTGCCCGTCGACGGCGGACTCGCGGTGAGCTGACGCCCGCCCGGCGCTGGGCATGGAGAAAAGAACCATGAAGTTCGGCGATGTTGTGGTGGCGGCGCACATAGGCGTCGGCGGGTCTGCGGCTTAACGTCCTGGGGCATGAGTGACATCCGGCACGTCCCGTTGGGCGGGCGCGTGGCGCTGGTGACCGGCGCCGGCAGCGGGATCGGGCAGGCGTGCGCGCGAGCCCTCGCCGAGTCCGGGGCGAAGGTCCACGTCGTCGACCTCGACCGCGCCGCGGCCGAACGGGTCGCCGCCGACGTCGGCGGCTGGGCGCACCCCATCGACCTCGCCGACGCGGCGGCCGTCGACGGGCTTCCCACCGAGGTCGACGTCCTGGTCAACAATGCGGGTTTCCAGCACGTCGCGGCGCTGCCCGAGTTCCCGCCGGAGACGTTCGTCCGCATGCAGCAGGTGATGGTGACCGCGCCGTTCCTGCTGACCCGCAAGGTGCTGCCGCACATGTACGCCCAGGGCTGGGGACGCATCGTGCACGTCTCGAGCGTGCACGGCCTGCGCGCCAGCCCGTTCAAGGCCGGTTACGTGGCCGCGAAGCACGCGCTCGAAGGATTGTCCAAAGTGGTCGCGCTGGAGGGCGCCGAGCACGGCGTGACGAGCAACTGCGTGAATCCCGGGTACGTCGACACGCCGTTGGTCCGCGACCAGATCGCCGGGCAGGCCGCGGCGCACGGGCTCGGCGAGTCCGAGGTCGTCGAGCGGGTCTTGTTGCAGCGCGCCGCGCTCAAGCGGCTGATCGACCCGCGCCGGGTCGCCGAACTCGTGCGCTGGCTCTGCGGGGACCACGCGGAGCACGTCACCGGCGCTTCGCTGCCGATGGACGGCGGCTGGACCGCCGCCTGAACCGGCCCAAACACAAAGGAGTGTTCGCCTTGGCCAGCAACCCATCCGGGCGCGGCTCGATCGCGCGGGTCGTCGGCGCCAGCCTCATCGGCACGACGATCGAGTGGTACGACTTCTTCCTCTACGGCTCCGCGGCCGCGCTGGTGTTCAACCACCTGTTCTTCCCCGGTGCCGATCCGCTGACCGGCACGCTGCTGGCGTTCACCACCTACGCCATCGGGTTCCTCGCCAGGCCGCTCGGCGGACTGGTGTTCGGGCACTTCGGCGACCGCGTCGGCCGCAAGAAGCTGCTGGTGCTGAGCCTGCTGCTGATGGGCGGGTCGACCTGCGCGATGGGCCTGCTGCCCACCTACGCGGCGGTCGGCGTGGCCGCGCCGCTGCTGCTGACGCTGCTGCGACTGGTGCAGGGCTTCGCGCTGGGCGGCGAGTGGGGCGGCGCGGTGCTGATCGTGTCCGAGCACGGCGATGATCGCCGTCGCGGGCTGTGGGCGTCGTGGCCGCAGTGCGGCGCGCCCGGTGGGAACCTGCTGGCCACCGCGGTGCTGGCGGTGCTCGCCGCGACGCAGTCCGACGAGGCGTTCATGGCGTGGGGCTGGCGGATCCCGTTCCTGCTCTCCGGCTTGCTGGTGGTGATCGGCCTGTGGATCCGGCTCGCGGTCACCGAATCGCCGGTCTTCCTCGACGCGCAGGCCAAGGCCGAGCAGCGGGAGGAAACCCGCAGCGTCCCGGTGGTGGCGGTGTTCCGGACGCACTGGCGGCAGGTGCTGGTCACCATCGGCTCGCGGATGGCCGAGAACGTGTCCTACTACGTGCTCACCGCGTTCATCCTGGTCTACGTCACCGGGCCGCTGGGGCTGCCGAAGTCCGTCGGGCTGAACGCGGTGCTGATCGGCTCGGCGGTGCACTTCGTGACGATCCCGCTGTGGGGCGCGTTGTCCGACCGGCTGGGCCGCAAGCCCGTCTACCTGTTCGGGACGGTCGCGATGGCGGCGTGGGGTTTCGCGTTCTTCGCGCTGCTGGACAGCAGGTCGGCAGTGGTGATCACGGCCGCGACGACGGTGGGACTGCTGCTGCACGGTGCGATGTACGGGCCGCAGGCGGCGTTCTTCGCCGAGCAGTTCCCGACCAGGGTCCGCTACACCGGGCTTTCCGTCGGCGGGCAGCTGTCCTCGATCGCGGCCGGTGCGGTGGCGCCGATCATCGCGGTGGCGCTGCTGCAGGGCTTCGGCAGCACGCTCGCGGTGTCCGCCTACGTCCTGGCGATGTGCGCGATCACGCTGGTCGCGGTCGCGCTGGCGAAGGAGACCGCGGGCAGCTCGTTGCACGACGAGGCTCCGGAAGAGCAGGTCGCGGTGACAAGATGAGCCGGTGAACGACGACGTGGTCCGGCTGCTCGAACTGCTCGCCAGCGGCGCGAGCAGCGAGCAGCTGGCGCGCGTCGCGGTCGAGAACCCGCAGCTGGGCAGGGCCACGGCGGTGGCGTTGCGGATCCACGGCACGCTCGGCGCGCACCGCCGCCGCGAGGCCGAGCTCAGCGCGCTGTTCGACACCGCCAGCGATCTGGCCAGGCTGCGCGACACCGACGCGGTGCTGCGTTCGATCGTGCGCCGTGGCCGCACGCTGCTCGGCGTGGACGTCTCCTACCTGAGCCTCAACGACGAGGCCGCCGGGCGCACCTACATGCGGGTCACCGACGGCTCGGTGTCGCGGCTGTTCCAGAAGGTCACGCTCGGCATGGGGGAGGGGCTGGGCGGACTGGTCGCGCAGACCGCGCAGCCGTACGCGACGCACGACTACTTCGCCGACGAGCGGTTCCGGCACACCACGCCGATCGACTCGGCGGTCCGCGATGAGGGGCTGACCGCGATCCTGGGCGTGCCGCTGGCGCTCGGTGACCAGGTCATCGGCGTGCTCTACGCCTCGGACCGGACGCGCCGCGAGTTCAGCCCGGACGAGGTCGCGCTGCTGTCGTCGCTGGCCGACCACGCCGCGATCGCGCTGGACAACGCGGCCCTGCTGGAGGAGATCAGCGCGCACAGCGAGGCCCTGCACCGCGCGGAGGAGGCTCACGACCGGCTGATGGATCTGGTGCTGCGCGGCGGCGACCTGCCGGAGGTGGCGGCGTCGGTGGCCGATGTGCTGCGCGGCGCGATCGGGATGTTCGACGCGGACGGCATCGAGCTGACCGGCGCCGGCGGCACATCGCCCGAACCGCCGGCGGAAGCAGTCGCGACGTCCCGGGCCGCGGGCCGCGCGGTGTCCACATCGGACGGATGGGTGTGCGCGGTGCAGGCGGGGCCGGAGCTGCTCGGCAGCATCGTGCTGGCCGGGCGGGCGGATCTGGTCGACGCCGACCGGCGGCTGTTCGAGCGGGCAGCGGTGGTCACCGCGCTGCTGCTGATGCTGCGCCGGTCCGTGGCGAAGGCGGAGGACGAGGTGCGCGGCGAACTGCTCACCGACCTGCTGACCGCGCCCGACCGCAATCCCGGCGCGCTGCTGGCCCGCGCCGAACGGCTCGGGCTGGACCTCGTCGAGCCGCACGCCGTGCTCATCGCGCACGCCGACAAGGTGCCCCGAACGAGGCTGGCGGTGGCGGCCGGGCGGTGCGCCGCGCTCGCCGGCATCCACGCCGAGGAGGTCGTGCTCTTGGTGCCCGCCGGCGATCCGGGGGAGTCGGCGTCCCGCATCGCCGCTGACCTGCGATCCATCGTGGACAACCCGGTCACGGTCGGCGCGGCGGGCCCGGCGCGCGGCCCGCAGGAGATCGCCGCGGCGCACGCCGAAGCGGCTCGCTGCCTGCGCGCCCTGCTCGCGCTCGGCCGCATCGGCGAGGGCGCGGCCATGGACGGCCTCGGGTTCCTCGGCGTGCTGCTGGGCGAGCACACGGACCTGAGCGGTTTCATCCGGCGGACGATCGGGCCGGTCCTCGATTACGACGCCCGGCGCGGCACCGAACTCGTCGGCACGCTGCACGCGTACTTCGCCGCCGGGGCGAACCTCACGCGGGCCAAGGACGAGCTGCACGTGCACGTCAACACGGTCGTGCAGCGGCTGGACCGCGTCGGCTCCCTGCTCGGTTCCGACTGGCAGGCCCCGGACCGGGCGCTGGAAATCCAGCTCGCGCTACGCCTGCACAACCTGCGGTCCTAGCGGATCCGCCCGGCTCCCAAGCCTCTCGGTAGGTGGAGCCCCGGGTCAGCGGGCGGACGACGGCCCCGTCACCTGGGTCAGCCGCTACGAGCTGCCCATCATCGCGAGCTGATCACGCCGGTGCCCGCGAGCTGCCGGAGCCGGCCCGCCGTCCTCAGGCCACCTGGTCGCGGAACAGCTCGCCGAAACGGTTGGTGTACGCGTCGGCGAGCCGGTCGCGGGCTTCGGTGAGCCGCGCGATGCGCGTGTCGAGTTCGGCCAGCCGTTGGGCCGTGATCTCGGCTAGCGGGCAGGACTCCGGTTCGCCGACCTCGTGCGGCGGACCGGTGGGCGGGAACTTCAGATCCAGTACGTGGGTGAATGCCTGGACGTCGGCGATGGTGAGACCGGCATCCAGCAGTTCGCGCACGGTGCGCAGCCGCGCCACGTCGTCCGGCCCGTACTCGCGGTGTCCCGACGGCCCGCGTCGCGCGGTGAGCAGCCCCCGCTGCTCGTAGTAGCGCAACGCCCGAGGGGTCAGTCCGGCGGCCGCGGCCGCGTCACCGATGCGCATCTTCGCTCCTCCCAGCGGCTCACAGCTCAACGAGCACCGCGCCGAGGTGTCTGCCGTCGAGCAGCTCGCACAACGCTAGCGGGGCCCGGTCGATGCCCGACACCCTGACGTGCGGGAACGTGATGTCACCGGCGCGCATGGCGCGACCGAACTCGTCCATCCACTGTGGAATCGCATCCAGGTGGTCGCTGCCCGACAGGCCGCGCAGGGTGATCCCGCGCAGGATCAGCGAGCCGCTGTCGATCTCGACCGGTGCCGCGAAACCGCCGGTGAGCTGGCCGGACAGGGCGCCGACGAGCGCGATGCGGGCGCCGCGGCGGGCCGCCGCGAGCGCGGCCGAGAGCTGTTCGCCGCCGACGTTGTCGAAGACCGCATCGATGCCGTCGGGAGCAACGTCGCGCAGCTGGTCCTCGATCGGGCCCGCGCCTCTGATGACGATGTCGTCGTAGCCGAGTTCGTCGACGAGGTGGCGCCCCTTGCGCCGGGAACCGGTGCTGCCGATCACCCGCGCCGCGCCGCGCAGCTTGGCGAACTGCCCGGCCAGGGTGCCGACACCGCCGGCCGCCCCGGTCACGAAGACGGTGTCCCCGGGCCGGACCTCGGCCCCGCGCACGATGCCCAACCAGGAGGTGAAGCCCTGCGAGAGGTGGGCGGCCACATCGGGGAGCGCGTCCCGGTCGATCAGCTCAACGCCGTCGGCGTCGACGACCGCGTACTCGCGCCAACCGAGGTTGTGCGACACGAGATCGCCGGGGCGCAGCTCGGTGCCGGGGGCGGCGACCACCGAGCCGATGGCCGGGCCCCACAGCACTTCGCCCGGCTGGAACGGCGGAATGGGCAGCTCGGCATCGGCGTGCATCAGCGTGCGCATCACCGCGGCGACGCTCATCAGCTGGTTGCGCACGAGAACCTGGCCGGCGGCAGGCTCGGGCACTGGTGCTTCGACGATGCGGAAGTGGTCGGTGCGCAGCGCCCCTGCCGGGCTGCTGGCAAGGTGCACTTCGCGGTGGGTTGCGGGCATGGGAACTCCTCGGCGGGCCGGATTTCGTCCCGGCGACGCTAGGACTTGACGCATGCGGCAAGTGCAAGCCCGACCCGGCTCGATGTGGCGTGGATCATGCGGGTGAGCGGGACGCTGCCGGGCATCACCCTGCTGGCGGGCAGCTTGACCGCCTCGGCGCAGAGCTTCGCCCGGCCCCGGGCCTGACCGGGCGGGGTCAGCTGCCGCCGAGCCAGCCCTCCAGCTCGCCGAAGGCGTCGCGGAAGTGCGGCGCCAGCGGGCGCAGGCGGCCCGGGAACCGGTCCACCAGGCCGTCGGTGTGGTTGCCGCCCTCGACGCGGTGGTAGCGGTGCAGGCCGGCCCGCCCGGACTCGGCCACCATCCGCGCGTAGACGTCGGAATCGCGGCTGATCGGCAGCAGCGTGTCGAGGGTGCCGTGCAGGGTGATCAGCGGCTTGCCGATCCGGCCGGTGAGCGCGATCCGCTCGACCGCGCGATGCACCTCGGCGGGGCGCCGGGCGTAGTCGTAGTCCGCGTCGCAGCCCTCGGTCCCGCTGGCGCAGAACGGGATCCCGGCCGCCCGGTCGCCGTCGTAGCCGGGATCGAACTCCTCGCGGTAGATCCGCTGCGTCAGGTCCCAGTAGACGCGGTGGTGGTAGTCCCACAGGAACTGCGACCCCGGTGCGAAACCCGCGGACAGGATCGCCTGTTCATCGCCGGCGGGGTAGGCGCGAAGCGCTGCCGGCAGGAAGGTCAGCAGGTTGTCCTGCTGAGTCCACAGTGTCCCTTCCCAGTCGACTCCGCCGTCGTAGAGCCAAGGCCGGTTCTCCAGCTGCCAGCGCACCAGGTAGCCGCCGTTGGACAGCCCGGCGGCGAGCGTCCGCGACGGCGGCCGGCCGTAGTGCCGCCAAGCGGTGACCTTCGCCGCGGCGGCCAGCTGCGTGACGCGGTGGTTCCACTCGGCGACGGCGTCGCCCGGCCGCTGCCCGTCGGTGAAGAACTCGGCGCCGGTGTTGCCCTTGTCGGTCGCGGCGAAGGCGTAGCCGGCGGCCAGGACGTGGTCGGCGATGGCGCGGTCGTTGGCGTACTGCCTGCGGTTGCCGGGAGTTCCGCTGATCACCAGGCCGCCGTTCCACCGCTGCGGCAGGCGCAGCACGAACTGGGAGTCGTGGTTCCAGCCGTGGTTGGTGTTCGTCGCGGAGGTGTCCGGGAAGTAGCCGTCGATCTGGACGCCCGGAACCGGCCCCGGCGCGGGCAGGTCCTGGGCGGTCAGGCCGGCCCAGTCGGCCTGCACCGTGTGCCCGGAGCCGAGCGTGCCGGTGGTGGTCAGGTCGTCCAGGCAGGCCGATTCCTGGTGCGCGGCACCGGGAACCCGCGCCGCGGGAGGGCAGTCCGCCGACTGCGCGGCCGCCGGCTCGGCCGGAAGGAGTAGCGTGCCGGCGAGCAGACCGGCGGACAGCAGGGCGATTCGGCTGGGCACGGCAGACCTCCTCGGGTTCGACCCGTGACGCTATGGCGGGGCGCCGAACCCGAACATGTGGTGACGGCACACAAAAGGCGCTCGCGGTGTAGTGGCGTCCACTGTGGAGGTGGTTGCGCCCACGCCCCTACCTTGAGTGGTGCAAACCACAAGGAGGTGGTCTGAGTGCGTGTCTTCTCGCTGGTCGCGGCCGTGCTGCTGGCCCTGCTCGCCGTCGCCCCCGCCGCTTCGGCGGCGGAAATCCGGGAGGTGACCGGGTTCGGCACGAATCCCGGCGCGCTCCGCATGTTCGAGTACGTCCCCGACGGGCTGCCCGCGGGCCGTCCGGTCGTAGTCGCGATGCACGGCTGCACGCAGGATGCGGCTGGGTACGGCAACGGCGCGGGGTGGGTCGAACTCGCCGAGCGCTCGGGGTTCACGCTAGTGCTGCCGCAGCAGGAAGCGGCCAACAACAGCAGCCGCTGCTTCAACTGGTTCCAGCCCGGCGACGCAACGCGCGGCCAGGGCGAGGCGGAATCGGCCGCGCAGATGGTGCGGCGCGCGATCGACGACACCGGAGCGGACCCGGCCCGGGTCTACGTCACGGGCCTGTCCGCGGGCGGCGCGATGACCTCGGTGCTGCTCGCCACCTACCCGGAGATGTTCGCCGGTGGCGGCGTCGTGGCGGGCCTGCCGTTCGGCTGCGCGACGAGCGCTGTCGATGCGTTCACGTGCATGAACCCCGGCCGGGATCTGACGGCGGCGCAGTGGGGTGACAAGGTGCGAGCCGCGAGCCCGCACCAAGGGCCGCGGCCGACGCTGAGCATCTGGCACGGCACCGCCGACCACACGGTGGCGCCGGCGAACCAGCGCGAACAGGTCGAGCAGTGGACCAATGTGCACGGCATCCCGGGCACGCCGTCGGCCACCGACACCGTCGCGGGCTACCCGCACGCGGTCTACAACGACGCGGACGGCCGCACCCTGGTGGAGACGTTCGAGATCACCGGCATGGGCCACGGCCAACCGATCGACCCCGGCACCGAAGCGGGCCAGTGCGGCCAGGCGGGCGCCTACCTGCTGGACGTCAACATCTGCGCCGCAGCACACCTCAGCAACGCCTGGGCGCTCGGATGACAGGAAGGTTCCCATGCTCGCGCCCGGCGGCGGGGTGACAGGAAGGTTCCCATGCTCGCGCCCGGCGGCGGCGGTTCGTTTGGGGCGCGTCGGGTGGGTCGTTCCGGCAGGATGGGCCCGTGCACTTCATCGAATCGGGAGCCGGGACGCCGCTGGTGCTGCTGCACGCCTTCCCGGTGGATGCGCGGATGTGGGATCCGGTGCGGGGCCGCCTGGACGACCAGTTGCGGGTGATCACCCCTGATCAGCGGGGCCTCGGCGAGAGCGCGTTGGACGGCTCGTCGGCGCGGGGCCTGGCAGAGCCGGTCGCGAACCGGCGCGCGGCAGAGCAGCCGAGCATCGATCGCGCCGCCGCCGACATCCTGGCCCTGCTGGATCAGTTGGAGCTGCCGCGGGTCGTCCTGGGCGGTTGCTCGATGGGCGGCTACGTCGCGATGGCGCTGCTGCGCGCTGCGCCGCAGCGCGTCGCGGGCCTGCTGCTCGTCGACACCAAGGCCGTCGCCGACAACGACGAGCAGCGCGCCAACCGCCTAAAGGTTGCGGATCGCGCAGAGAACGAGGGCACCAAGGGTTGGCTCGCGGAGAGCAGCCTGCCGAACCTGTTGGGGCGCACTACGCACGAGCAGCGCCCCGAGGTCGTCTCCAGTGTCCGCGAGATGATCGATGCGCAGCCCGCGGACGGTGTCGCGTGGGCGCAGCGCGCGATGGCGGGACGTCCCGACACCACAGCCACGCTGCGGTCCTACGACGGCCCGGCGCTGGTGGTCGTCGGCGAGGAAGACGTGCTGACGCCCCCGGAGAACGCTCGCGAGCTGGCGGATGCGCTGCGCGGTGGCGAGCTCGTGACGTTGCCGGGCGTCGGGCACCTGTCGTCGGTCGAGGCGCCGGATGCCTTCGCCGACGCCGTCCGTTCCTGGATCGCCCGGATCGCGTAGGCGGCGCGAGGCTCGGTTGCCGAGCCTCGCGCCCTTGCCTCCTAGCGGTCGCCCTTACCCGGCAGGTGGGCGTCCCGCTCTACGGCGCGATCCCGCGTTTTCTCCATGTCCGCCTCGGACCGCTTGAACTGCTCGGCCGTTTCGCTGGGCAGCATGAAGTAGCTACCGGACTGCCGCTTGGCGCGCGCCCTGTCGTCATCACCGGTTGGGAACTCCTGGTCCGACATGACCTGGTCCTTTCCGTTGGTGCAGGCCGCGAGATGCCCACAGCTGTCCTTGCTCGTAGAGACAGGCGTCGGCCCTCTCGATGACGCGCACCCACACTGACCAGGCAGGATGTCAGGCGATGGACTCCTGGATCTCGGTCACCATCCCGGCCGGGTCCGCCGGGCAGGCCAGCGTCACCTCCCGGTTCGTGCCCAGCGTGCGGTGGCCGCTGTCCTCGATCCAGCGCGCCAGCGCCTGGTACGCGGGAAGGCAGTCGTCCATCGAGCCCCGGTGCACGATCGTCGCCGCCTTCTCCACCGCGGGCAGGTCCACCACCTCGAAGCCGTAGGCGGGGTCCGGCTCGACGTTCACCGGCAGGCCGGCGTGCACGGCCATGGTGTCGTCGTCCGCTCCGTACTCGTAGTACGCGGTGGCCGGGCCGACCGGCGTCACGCCGGCGCGACCCAGGGCGGCGCCGAGCTCGTCGTAGAGGCCGCGGATCACCGGGCCGATCGACTGCGGATCCATGTTCCTGGCGGAACCGGAGCGCACGGCCAGCCGCAGCGCCGGGATGGACTTGATCGTCACTTCATCGGTGGGCATGGTTCCCTCGATTTCGATCGTTCGGAGCCGCGCCTGCACGTGCGCCAACCGGGCCGTGTCGGCCGCGATCCGGGTTTCGAGCTTGGCCTGCCGCAGCCGCAGCATGCCGCGCAGCTGCTCGGCGGTGAACTCCTCGTCGAGGATCCGCTGCACCTGCTGCAGGCTGAAACCCAGTTCCTTCAGCGCGATGATCCGGTTGAGCCGGGCCAACTGGTCGGCGGTGTAGCCGCGGTGACCGGTCGACGGGTTGACGTGCGCGGGCCGGAGCAGCCCGAGCGCGTCGTAGTGGCGCAACATCCGGACCGATACCCGGCCGTGCCTGGCGAAGTCTCCAATGCTGAACATGACACCCCTGGTTTAGGGCCTGACACCGTGTCAGGTGCAAGTGTCCGCCGCGGAGCGGCGAGCCGACCAGCAGTGGAGTGGCAGACGAGTCCTAAGTAGACCGACTCGGCTGGGCGCAGCCACCGCATGCGTGGACGTGCCGGCGTTCAGCGTCCGGTGTCGCGAGCACGCGTCTTTCCACAGGGGACGCACAGCGTGAGTCAGGTGCCGTGCGAGCTGTTCGCGCAGGTGAGGTGGGCTGTTGTCAGCGGCGCTGCTGGTTCGTGGCGTCGATCCGGGTGGCGCTGTGGGAGCGCTGCTGCTGGCCCTTGTCCTCCGGCACCGGCAGCTGGATGCGCCGCGTCGGCTCGTCGTGCGGGCTATGACCGCGCGCCGTGTCCCGGTGGATCTGCTCCGTCGGCCCGTCGTCGGCGGTCACGCCGCCGCCCGACGGCTTGCCGCTCTGGCCCTTCGGCTTCGCCTGCTTCGCAGGCTGCGCCTCGGGCTTCGCTCCGCTCGGCTTCGCCGCGTCCTGAGCGGGCTTCGCCTCGGCCGCCGGCTTCGCCTTGCGGGCGGGCTCCTCGTCGCGGGAGTCGCGGGCGAGGGCGTCTTCGGCGTCCTTGCGGGCTTGTTCGCGGGCTTCCGCCGCCGCTTCGCGGAGCTTGTCCTCTTCGGAGTCCTCCTGGGCGAGGCGTTCCAGGAGCGGCGTGGTCTGGCCGAGCATTTCGGCGGCGTCGCGGAGCTTCTTGGCCACGGACTCGCGCAGTTCGGTCAGCGAGTGGACCTGCTCGTCCGCCTTGGTGAGGCGGCGCTGGACCTCTTCGGTCGTCGCGCCGAGGCGGCGCTGGGAGTCTTCGCGGGCCGCCGTGACCAGGCGCTTGCTCTCGTGGGTCGCTTCGTCGATGAGGCGGGTGGCCTCCTCGGTGCACTCGCGGACCATCCGCTCGGACTTCTCCGTGGCCTCGCGGACCAGTCGCTCGGCTTCCGCCTTGCTCTCCCGGATCCGCTTCTCCGCGGCCTCGGTGCTCTCGCGCTTCCGCTTGTCGGCGGCTTCGGTGCTCTCGCGCTCGCGCTTCTGCGCTGCTTCGATGCTTTCCCGCTCGCGCTTCTGCGCTGCTTCGACGCTTTCGCGCTCGCGGCGCTCGGCGGTCTCGATGCTGTCCTTCTCGCGCTTCTGCGCTGCGTCGGTGGATTCGCGGGTGAGCTGTTCGGCCTTCGCGGTGGCGTCGCCGACCATCCGGTTCGACTGGTCGGTGGCCTCGCGGACCCGGCGGTGCGCTTCGGTGGTGCCTTCGCGCAGCCGGCGGTTGGCCTCCTCGGTCGCTTCCCGGACGCGGCGCTCGGCTTCCGCCTTGCTGGTGGCCTCCTGCTCGGCGAGGGTGCGCATGGATTCGCTGCGGCGCGCCGCCATCGCGATCTCGAAGTCCTCTTCGACCTGGATCCGGCGGGCCTCGGACTCCTGGTCGGCGCGCTTGCGGTTCTCCTCGGCCTCGCGGGTGATCCGCTCCGCCTCGACCTTGGCCTTGTCCATCAGCGAGCGGTGCTCTGTTTCCATCTCGCTGCGCCGGCTGTCGACCTCGGAGAGCAGCCGCTCGTAGCGGTTGCGCAGGTTGGTCGCCTCGTTCTCGGAGCGCGTGCGGATCAGGCCGGCGTCCTTCTCGGCGCGGCCCCGGATGTCGTTCGCCTCGTCCTGGGCGAGGCGCAGCATCCGCTGCAGGCGCTCGCTGAGACCTTCCAGCGTGGTCGGCGGCTTGGCCAGCCGGTCGACCTGGCCGCGCAGGCTCTCGATCTCGGAGCGGGCCGACTCCAGCTGCTTGGACAGGTCTCCTGCCTGGGAGACCGCGGCGTCGCGATCCGCGGAGAGGATGCGGATGTCGGCGTCGAGTCGCTCGAGGTGCTCATCGACCTGGGCGCGGTCGTAGCCGTTCTTGCGAGCGAGGTCGAATCCCGATCCCAGTGGCAGCAAATCGCGGTCGTCGGCAAGGCCCATGGCAACCAAGCTACCTGGAAGACGACGTTGTTGTGGGAGGTGTGGCGCGTATCAGCCGGATTTTCCTCGCCCGGTGGACGAGGCCCCGGACGAGGCTTCGCGGCGGCGTGCCGGACGGTGCGGCGAAGCGGACGGAACACCACGATCCGGACTCTTGACCGGCTGGCCAACCAAGAGTGAACATGGAGGTGCAAGTCGGGCATCAGTGGAGGTGATCGACGTGGCCGATAGGTCGAGCGGTTCGACTGTGAAGCCGTGGGTTCGCTGGCAGGACTGGGCCGCAGTGGTGCTGGGCGTCTACCTGATCCTCGGGACGATGTGGACGGCGACGAACGGGGCGGCGATGTCCGCGATGATCGTGCTGGGCGCGCTGCTGGTGATCGCGAGCGTGTGGTCGTTGGCCATGCCGGGCTCGATGACCAGCGAATACAGCCACATGCTGTTGGGCGTGCTGCTGTTCATCTCGCCGTGGGTCCTCGGCTACACCGAGTTCATGGGAGCCTCGTGGACCTCGTGGATCGTCGGCGTGCTGGCCGTCCTCGCTGGTGCCGCCGCGCTGCCCGAAGCCAACGCCGCGCAGCGCGGGATCGCGGGCCAGCACTGAGGGCCGTGCCACGGGTGGCTGCCGTCACTTGTGAAACACGCCAATCGTCGCGAGCGGTGGCGGCCGTTCGAGCGACCACCACCACTCGCGAGTTCGCTGTCGCGCGGTCCGGCGGTAACGTCCGGGCCGCGCGTTCTTTTTGACCGGCCCCGTGGAACGAGCCGGCCGGAGGTCGGAGGTCGGGTTCATGGCGGAGGCACCGGACGATCGCGGCGCCCGCAAGCGGCCGTCCACATCGGACGATGCCGTCGCGGCGCCGGGTGATCAGGGCGGATCCGCGCGGGAGCGCATCCTGAACGCGGCCGGCGAGCTGTTCGCCGAGCACGGCTTCAACGCCACGCCCACCTCCCGGATCGCAGAGCGGGCCGAGGTCCCCAAAGGACTCATCCACTACTACTTCCGGCGCAAGCAGGACCTGCTGACGGCGCTGGTCGAGCGGCTGCCCGAGGATCTGGTGGAGTCCGACCGGGTCGCCGTCCGGGGCGATGTCGCGGGCAGCCTGCGCCGGCTGATCGGCGAACTCGACGCGCGGCTGGAGTCGTCGCCGCTGCTCAGCCACCTGCTGTGGCGGGAGGCGGACACGCACGTCGCGGTGCGGCAGGCGCTGCAGCGGCGCTTCGGGACGGTCGTGGAGCTGATCCGCCGGGTGATCGAGCTGGCGCTGCCGCCGGGACCGGCGAGCTGCGACATCGACACCGCCGCCGTGCTGCTGGCCCGGGTGGTCAACCACCGCCACTCGGTGGCCCGGCACGGCGCGCACGACGACGAGCTGGACCGCGAGATCAGCTTCATCGCCAAGGCCCTGGAGCTTGGCGTCGGGAAACCGCGGAAGATCAAGCCGGCCTGACCGGGGCCTGGCCGTACGGCGAGGTGAAGACGCTTCACTCTTGTGAAAAGATGTTGCCCGGACTACAACTTCCTGCAGGTGGTCGACGCGGGAGGTTGTGGTGGATGTTGGGCGCGTGCGGTTTTCCCGGCGACAGGGTTTCGTCGCGACTGCGGCGGGAATCGCCGGAGCAGGTGTGATGGCGGCCGCGGCGAGCGCGACCCCCGGTGACCCGGCCCAGGTGACGAACTTCCAGGTGAAGGGCCTGCGGGCGCCGGTCGAGCTGATCGAGGACCGCTACGGCGTCCCGCACCTGTACGCGAGCAGCGAGGACGACGTGTTCCTCGCCCAGGGCTTCAACGCCGCCCGCGAGCGGCTGTTCCAGATCGACCTGTGGCGCCGCCGTGGCCTCGGGCGGCTCGCCGAGGTGCTCGGCCCGGACCACGTCGACCAGGACCGCGCCACCAGGCTGTTCCTCTACCGCGGCGACATGGACGTGGAATGGTCGCGCTACGCCCCGGACGCGCAGCGGATCGCGACGCAGTTCACCGCCGGCATCAACGCCTACCTGGACTGGCTGGACCAGCACCCGGAGCAGTTGCCGGCCGAGTTCGGCATCCTCGGCTACCGGCCCGCGCGCTGGGAACCGGCGGACGTGGTGCGCATCCGCAGCCACGGCCTGACCCGAAACCTGACCAGCGAGGTCAAGCGCGCCAAGGTGGCCTGCGCCGCCGGGGTGGACGCGGACCTGGTCCGGCAGGGCCTGCAGCCCGACCGGCGGACGACCGTGCCCGAGGGCTTCGACCCGTGCGCGATGCCGGCGGACGTGCTGGCGGTCTTCGAGCTCGCAACCCAGGAGGTCGAATTCAAGGACGGCTCGATCCGCGCCAGGACGATCCGCGACGCGACGACCGAAGGCAGCAACAACTGGGTGGTCGGCGGGCAGCGGACCGCCACCGGGCGCCCCATCCTGGCCAACGACCCGCATCGCGCCTACTCGGCGCCGTCGCTGCGCTACATCGCGCACCTGTCGGCGCCCGGCCTGGACGTGATCGGCGCCGGCGAGCCCGCGCTGCCGGGAATCTCCATCGGGCACAACGGCACCATCGCGTTCGGGCTCACCATCTTCCCGATGGACCAGGAAGACCTGTACGTCTACCAGCTCGATCCGGCCGACCGCACCCGCTACCGCTACCGGGACGGCTGGGAGTCGATGTCGGTCCGGCGCGAGACGGTCGCCGTGTCCGGCGAGGCGGACCGGACCGTCGAGCTCGCGTTCACCAGGCACGGCCCGGTGATCCGCGTGGACGAGCAGCGGAATCTCGCGTACGCGGTGCGGACGGCCTGGCTGGAACCGGGCATGTCGCCGTACTTCGGCAGCATCTCCTACATGCGGGCCCGGAACTTCCGCGAGTTCACCACGTCGATGCGCAACTGGGGCGCGCCGACGGAGAACCAGGTCTACGCCGACGTCGACGGCAACATCGGCTGGGTGCCCGGCGGCCTGGCGCCCAAGCGGGTCGGTTACGACGGCCTGCTGCCGGTGCCCGGCGACGGCCGTTACGAGTGGAACGGCTTCTACTCCGGCGACGACCTGCCGCGCCGGCTCAACCCGGCGGCCGGGTTCATCGCCACCGCGAACCAGTTCAACCTGCCGCCGGAACACCAGGACAAGGGCCTCGGGTTCGAGTGGACCAACCCGTTCCGGCACCAGCGGATCGTCGAGGTGCTGTCGCGGCAGCGCAAGCACACCGTGTCGGATTCGGCGGCGCTGCAGAACGATCAGCTGTCCATCCCGGCCCGGCGGCTGATCGCTTTGCTGTCCAAACTGGACAGCGGTGAATCCGGTCTCCGCCGCGCGCTGCGGCTGCTGCGGGACTGGGACGTGGTGGAGGCGGCCGACTCGAACGCCGCGGCGCTGTTCGAGGTGTGGCTGTCGAAGCATCTCGGACCCGGGTTCGTGCGCGCCGCCGTGCCGAAGGCCGCCGGCGTGATCGAGGACGCCGACACGCTGGTCCTGCTCGGCGAGCTGGAGAAGCCCGGCAGGTGGCTGCCGGACGAGGCGGCCCGCGACCGGCTGCTGCTGGACACGCTGCGCACCGCCTACGCCGAGGTGCAGGAGCTGCTCGGGCGCGGCGAGGGCGGCTGGCGGTGGGGCAAGCTGCACCACAGCTTCTTCCAGCACCCGGCGTCGAAGGCGTTCGATGCCGGCGAGCGCGCCCGGTTCGACGTCGGCCCGCTGCCGCGCGGCGGCTCCCCGGACACCGTGAACCAGTCGTCGTACCGGACGAACGACTTCCGGCAGACCAACGGCCCGTCGTTCCGGATGGTCCTCGACGTGGGCGGCTGGGACTCCTCGATCGCGGTCAACACGCCGGGCCAGTCCGGGAACCCGGACGACCCGCACTACCGTGACCTGGCCGAATCCTGGCGCACCGGCGAGTACTTCCCGCTCGCCTACAGCCGTGAGGCGGTCGAGGAGATCGCCGAACGCCGGATGCTGCTGCTCCCGGCGTGATCGGGTCGTGGGGGGTTTTTTTTTTTTTTTCCGCCCCAAACACCCCCCCCCCCCCCCCCTTCCTCCCTTTGCCCCCGCTTGTTTTCCTCGTTTTCCCCA
>NZ_JBWKKH010000019.1:0-151869 GCF_056431645.1 Saccharopolyspora sp. NPDC045839 | reverse complement strand
GGGGGAGGGGGTATGTTGGGGGGGGGGTTTGTGGGGTTATCAACCGGCGGACGGTCTCCGGACGGGGTGCGGGGGGGGGGGGGGGGGGGGGGGGGGGTGTTTGGGGGGGGGGAAAAAAAAAAAACCCCCCACGACTCCGGCGATGTCCTCAGTGGACTTCAGCTGGTTCGACGAGTTCGACGAGGACGCCGCCGGCGTCCTTGGGGTGCACGAAGTTGATGCGGCTGTTCGCCGTGCCGCGGCGTGGTTCCTCGTAGAGCAGCCGCAGTCCCTTGGCGCGGATCGCCGCCATGGCCGCGTCGATGTCCGTCACCCGATAGGCGAGTTGCTGCAGGCCGGGGCCGTTGCGGTCCAGGAACTTCGCGATCGCCGAATCGTCGCGCAGTGGCGTGATGAGCTGAATCTGCGTCACGCCCGTGGCATCGCCGGGCGCCCGCATCATCGCTTCGCGCACGCCTTGTTCCTCGTTCACCTCAGTGTGCGCGACCTCTAATCCGAAGGTGTCCCGCTGGAAGGCGATGGCCGCGTCCAGATCGGCCACCGCGATGCCCACGTGATCCACGGCCGTGACCAGGCCGGTTAAGTCCGCTCGCATGCCCGCAGCGTAACTCGCGACCACATTTTCCGGGAATACCGGCAAATCCGGAAGATCGAATTGCCCCAACGGGCGGAGTCGGGTCACCTAGCTACGCACGAGCATGTGGCTGATTCACCTGAGAGGGGCGAGGATGGCGAAGAAGCAACGTGGGCCGGTTCGCGGGCTCGCGATCCTGACGGCGGTGCTCGGCGTCACCATCGGATTGGGCGTACCCGCCGCGCTGGCCGCCGGCGGCGACGGTGTGCCCAGCGGCGGAGGCGGCGACAATCCGCGCGCGGACCAACTGCGCCGGGACCGGGCCTGGGTCGCGCCCGGACCGCTGGTGTTCGGCACCGAGCCGTACGCAGCGGTCAGCGCCGCAGCCGAGGAGGCGGCCGGGGCGGCCGACTGCACGATCAGCGCCCAAGCCGCGACCAACCTGGCGCTGTCCACGACGTGGCCCGAGGTGGCGGGATCCGGCAAGGCGCCGTCGCCGATGACCCTGTCCCGCTACGACGACCAGACCTCCCTCGCCGACCCCGAACAACGAGCCAAGGGCCTGTTCTTCAACCCGGGCGTCGGCATCTGGCAGCTCGACTCGGCCGGGCTCGGCGCCGGGGAGACCGCCGCGACCGCCATCGACTCGGTCGGCGCCGCGCAGAAGATGGTCCCGTACATGGTCGGCAAGTTCTGCGACGCGGTCAACGGCGGATCGTCCACCGCACGCGCCCGGGCCACCGCGTGGAAGGACTGGCACGCCTGCGACGCGGGCGCCTGCGAAACGATCTACCAGCGGCTGGAATCCGGCGGCGTCACCAAGGACGACAGCGTCACCCGGTACGGCGGTGCGCAGCCGCGCGACTGCACCTTCGAGGGCGCCAAGTACGACTGCCTGTACGTCGACCCGAGCGAGGCGGAGGGCGAAAAGGCCTGGACCGCCCCCGACTTCGGGCCGGCCCCGGTACCGGCACCGTTCTACGTCTTCACCTACACGGAGGGTGGAAAGGACTACGAGGTGCGGTACTGGCTGAAGGCCGACTCCGGCGCGGACACCGACGTGTCGGCCTCCCGGGAACTCGGCGTCAACGCCCGCACGAAGCTGTACTGGGCCGCCGAAACCGGCTTCTGCGACACGACCACCGGCACCGGCAACTGCTGAGAGCAGGGGAACCTTCCTGTCATCCGTAGCGCCTGGTTATGGCAGTCGTCACAGGTGGCACGGGGTGTCGTCGCGGGTATGGTCCGGGAGCGTCCGCGGGGCCATCATGGTGCTGCGACGCATCGATGACGTGGCAGTCGACGAAGACGCACCGGGAGGCAGTGGTGAGCGGTTCTGTGATCGTGGCGGGGGCGCGTACTCCGATGGGGCGGTTGCTGGGCTCGCTGAAGGGTTTCTCGGGTGCGCAGTTGGGTGGGTTCGCGATCCGGGCTGCGTTGGAGCGGGCCGGGGTGCGGCCGGATCAGGTCGAGTACACGATCATGGGTCAGGTGCTGACCGCGGGTGCGGGGCAGATTCCGGCGCGGCAGGCCGCGGTGGCTGCGGGTATTCCGATGGGTGTGCCGGCGTTGACGATCAACAAGGTGTGCTTGTCGGGGCTGGATGCGATCGCGTTGGCGGATCAGTTGATCCGGGCGGGTGAGTTCGATGTGGTGGTCGCGGGTGGTCAGGAGTCGATGACGGGGGCGCCGCATTTGCTGGCGGGGTCGCGTGAGGGCTTCAAGTTCGGTGATGTGCAGATGCTGGATCACATGTCGCATGATGGTTTGTTCTGCGCGTTCGATCAGGTCGCGATGGGGTTGTCCACGGAGAAGCACAACGCGCGGTACGGGTTGACGCGGGAGGAGCAGGACGCGTTCGCGGCGCGGTCGCATCAGCGGGCGGCGGCGGCTGTGCAGCGGGGTGTGTTCGCGGAGGAGATCGTGCCGGTGGAGGTGCCGCGGCGTAAGGGTGATCCGTTGGTGGTGGACGCGGATGAGGGTATTCGCGGGGATACCACGGTGGAGGGGTTGGCGAGGTTGCGTCCGGCGTTCGCCTCGGATGGGACGATCACGGCGGGGTCGGCGTCGCAGATTTCCGATGGTGCGGCGGCGGTGGTGGTGATGAGCCGGGCCAAGGCCGAGGAGTGGGGGTTGTCCTGGCTGGCCGAGGTCGGTGCGCATGGTGTGGTCGCGGGGCCGGATGCGAGTCTGCATGAGCAGCCGTCGAATGCGATCAAGGCGGCGTGCGCCAGGGAGCGGATCGAGGCGGCGGAGCTGGATCTGGTGGAGGTCAACGAGGCGTTCGCGGCGGTGGGGATCGTGTCGACGCGTGCGTTGGGTGTTGATGAGCAGCGGGTCAACGTCAATGGTGGTGCGATCGCGTTGGGGCATCCGATCGGGATGTCGGGTGCGCGGTTGGCGTTGCATCTGGCGTTGGAGTTGAAGCGTCGTGGTGGTGGGGTCGGTGCGGCGGCGTTGTGCGGTGGTGGTGGGCAGGGCGACGCCCTGATCCTCCGCGTACCGACCGCCTGACCCCGGCCGACCCTGAGATCACCCGGAGATCCCGCACCGTCGGTGATCGACCGATTCCGGCGTGGCTACCCTGGACGGCATGAAGTGGCTTCCAGGGGGATGGCAACGGGCCGACCGGGTCGAGCAGGAACGGGCGACCGTCCCGGCACGCCCCCGCAACACCGCCCGTTACGCCTCGGACCACGCCGGAGCTGCCGAGCCCGCCACCCGGGTGCAGCCCGGCGGCGGGCACCGACCGACGCTGCTGAGCGCGGACGCGCACGACGTCGACGTCAGCGCCAGCAGCTTCAAGGCGCTGCTCGTCGGTGGCGGCATCAGCGGGCTGCTCACCGTGCTGGTCGCCGCGGCGCTGGTCAACAACGGCAACAGCGTCGGCTTGTGGATCTGGCAGCTCATCTTCGGCGTGATCTTCCTCTGGTTCCTCACCGCCTCCCGGGGCATGCTCAACAGCCGCGGCTTCCTGTTCGACCGCAGCGGCTTCTACGCCCGCACCCGCGGCGAGGTGTTCGGCGTCACATGGGACGAGATCAAGGCCGTCGGGGTCGGCACGCTGCCGTGGATCCAGCACCGCCGCCCGGTCGCGCCGGAGCGCCGCCACGCGCTGGAGCTCTACCCCGCGGATCCGGGATTCGCGGCACGGCACCCGGAGCTGGACCGCTGGCGAGTGGAGGAGCAGCCGTCGATGCCGGGGCTGCCCGGCGAGCGCTACCGGTTCCACCTGCCGCCGATGAGCAGGCTGCCGAAGGAGCTGGAAGGCGCGGTGCAGACGGTCGCGCCGCAGAAGTGGATCGGCCGGTACAAGCGGGAGCTCCCGCCGCCGCAGGCCTGACGGTTACCAGCCGAGGCTGTCGATCGGGTCCGCCGAGGTCAGTTCCGGGGCGTCGATGGCGAAGGTGCGGGCCACCCCGCGGCCGCTGGTGGCGGTCTCGAACCGGACGGTGACGCGACCGTGCCCGGCGCCCTGCACCCAGCCGTGCCCGAACTCGCTGTGCCGCACGTCGTCACCCGCGCGCCAGTGCCGGGTCGACGGCTCCGGGCTCGGTTCGGGGGCGGGCAGGACGACGGGCGCCGGAGATTCCTGCTGGTCGGCGGGGTTGCCGAACAGCGGCTCCTGCTCCGAGGTCGCCAATCCCGAGTAGGAGACGCCGACCAGCCGGACCGGCGTGCCCGGCGGTACTGCGACGGGCAGCAGCCGTCGCGCCGCCGCAGCGAGCGCACCGAGATCGCTGGTCGCCGATGAGAACGTCTCCGCGCGGCTGATCGTGGTGAAGTCGGAATCCCGGACCTTGATCGTCACGGTGCGCGCGGCGCGCCCCGACGACACCAACCGGCGATGCGCCGACTCGGCCATCCCGGTCACCTCGGCCTGCAGCTTCGCCTGGTCGGTGATGTCGACGTCGAACGTCGTCTCGGCGCTGACCTGCTTCGCTTCGGCGCGCTCGGCCACCGGATGCTCGTCGATGCCGTGCGCGAGGCGGTGCAGCTCGGTGCCATGCGCCTGCCCGAGCAGCGACGTCACGTCGTTGGGGCGCAGCGCGGCGAGCTCGCCGATCGTCTGGACGCCGATGCGGTGCAGCTTCGACTCCGTCACCGGCCCGATGCCCCACATCTTGCGCACCGGCAGCCCCGACAGCAGTTCCAGCTGCTGCTCCGGCGGCACCACGAGCATGCCGTCCGGCTTGGCCAGGCCCGAGGCGATCTTGGCGAGCTGCTTACCGGCACCCGCGCCGATCGACGCCGTCACGCCGACCTCGCGGTGCACCCGCGCGCGCAGCCGCGTGGCGAAGTCCTCGACCTGCGCGGTGGTGGCCCCGGCGAGCTCGGTGGGTTCCAGGAACGCCTCGTCGACCGAGACCTGCTCGACGACGTCGGAAACCTCCCGGACGATGCCGAGCACCTGCTTGCTCACCGCCTGGTAGACGCGGAACCGCGGCGGGAGGACCACCGCGACGGGGCAGCAGCGGCGCGCCTCCGCCATCGACATCGCGGACCGCGCGCCGTACTCCCGGGCCTCGTAGCTGGCGCCGGCGACGGTGCCGCGCGGGCCGAGGCCGCCGACGAGCACCGGGCGCCCGCCGACGGTGGGGCGGGTCAGCTGCTCCACGGATGCGAAGAACGCATCCATGTCCATGTGCAGCACCCACCTCGGCATGACCGCTATTCAACGGGATGCCTCTGACAGCCGCCGCCGCGGCCGGGCGAGGTGAGAGCAAGGGAACCTTCCTGTCACCGCAGGCCGCTGACCTCCGCGACTGGGCGCGAGGATGGGAACCTTCCTGTCACTTCCCGCCGTGCGGGAGCGAGCAAGGGAACCTTTCTGTCACCGCGAGCCGGGGTGAGAGCATGGGAACTTTCCTGTCACCCTGCGCCGCCCGGCGGCAGTTCAGCGCAGCTTCGCCCAGGCGTAGGTGATCATCGCGTCGCGCATGTAGTCGGCCATGCCCTTCGGCTTCCGGCGCTCGATGCGGCGGCGGAACTTCGGCTGGTTCACGTACATCTCCGCCAGCCGCAGGTAGGAGGACCGGTCCGGGGTCCAGAAGTGGCAGATCCAGCGGTAGTGCTCGTGGATCACCTGCTGGGTGCGGGGGTCGCTCTCGGGGACGCCGGTGGCGAACAGCTCGGCGACGGCCGAGCTGATCCGGTTCCAGTCAGCGCCGATGCGCTGCGCGAGCGCTTTGCGCTGCTCCGGGGGGATGGGGCCGTTGGCTCCGGCGGGGGTGAGGTTTCCGATCAGAGCGGTGCCGTCTTCGACGGCTTCGGCCTGATCGAGACCGGGGCTCCCAAACGGCTGCACGGCGTTCCTTCCTCCCCTGACGTGCGGGCACGACGCATGACGATCAAGTACGGATCGTGATCGACATTGCGGGTGATCACGGCCCTGATCACCTGCCCGTGGCACATTAACGGAGCGAAGTGGACGCTGCGTGTGATTGTGGCGATCCGCTACCAGCCTGTGATGCCCCGGTCTGGTGCCGCGGCGCTCAGCCGGCTTCCGGACCAGCGGTGTCGTCCTGCTCGTCGGCCGCGGGCCGTTCGGGCGGCGCGAGGAACACCACACCGCTTTCCAGGTCCAGCGGCCCGCCGGGGTCGTGCCCTCGCGAGATGCCGGTCTGGTCGCCTTCGTGCTGGAGCTTCCGGCCGGGGAAGAGTTCGCCGTATCTGCCCATGCACCCAAGGTAGCCCGGCGCCGGTGCCGAGGCCGGTGCGATGACGCCGGCCCCGGCACGGGCGATCAGCAGTGGGCCTTGTAGAAGTACTGCGCCTGCTGGTCGATGTTGTCCTTGGTGATGGCGATCATCTCGGTCTTGGTCTCCCGTTCGACAGGCTGGCCCTTGATCGCCGCGATGGCTCGCTTGACGCCTTCCTGCCCGATCTTGCCGGGGTTCTGCGCGATCAGCGCCTGGACCCGGCCGTTGCGCAGGTCGTCCACCTGCTTCGGGCTGGCGTCGAACCCGACCAGCTGCACCTGCCCGGACTTGCCGGCGTTGAACAGCGCGGTGGCGGCGCCTTCGCCGGTGTTGAGGTTGGTGCCGAACACGCCGACCAGGTCGGGGTTCGCGGCCAGCGTCGCCGACACGATCTGCGCGGCTGTCGCCGCCTCGTTCTCGGTGTACTGGGTGGGCAGCAGCTTCAGGTTCGGGTGCTTGGCGATCTCCTCCTCGAAGCCCTTGGCCCGCGCGTCGGTGGTCGAGGTGCCCGCCTTCGTGTTCAGCGCCAGCACCGACCCCGGCTTGTCGCCGACCAGCTGCGCCAGCGTTTGCGCGGCCAGTTGGCCACCCGCGTAGTTGTCCGACGACAGCGAGGTGACCGAGACGGACCGGTCCTCCAGCGCGGTGTCGACCTCGACGACCTGGATGCCGTTGCTCTTGGCCTGCTGCAGCGGCGCGGCCAGCGCCTTGTCGTCGGTGGGCACGATGATCACCGCGCCTGGCTTGGTGCTGACGATGCCGCCCAGGATCTGCGACTGCTCGGCCTGCTCGAACTTCTCCGGGGCCTGCGAGTTCAGCTGGTAGCCCTGCGCGCTCGCCTCCTGCTGCGCCGCGCATTCGATGGACACGTAGAACGGTTCGCCGCGCATCCCGGTGATCAGGGCGAGGTTCTTGTTGTTGGGATCGGTCTGCCCGCTGCCGGTGTCACCGATCTGGCCGGACCCGCAGCCGGCCAGCAGCAGCGCCGCACCCAGCGCCAGCGCGGTTTTGTGCGTTCTCATCAGCGATTTACCTCCACACGCCGTTGTGCCGAAGATCGAGTGTCAGCGGTTGTTGCGCGCCCGCCGCCTGCGCTGGTCCAGCCAGACCGCGGCGACCAGGACCGCGCCGACCGCGATCGGTTGCCAGAACGGCCGCACCCCGGTCATCACGAATCCGGCGTCGAGCACCGCGGGGATGAACACGCCGATGACGCTGCCGAGCACCGTGCCGATGCCGCCGAACAGGCTGGTCCCGCCCAGCACCACGGCCGCGATCGCGTTCAGGTTGTCGTTGCTGTGCCCGCTGATCGTGGTGGTGCCGAAGTAGGCCAGCGACATGAACCCGGCCAGCCCGGCCAGCACCCCGGTGAGGGCGTAGACGGTGACCAGGTGCCGGGTGACCTTGATGCCGCTGCGGCGGGCGGCTTCGGCGTTCGAGCCGATCGCGTAGGTGTAGCGGCCGAAGGCCGTGGTGTGCAGCAGCCACAGCGCCAGCAGCGTGATCACCGCCGCGAGGATCACCAGGTTCGGGACCACCACGAACGACGTCCCGGTGCCGAGGGTCTTGCGCAGCGCGCTGGGCACCGTGCGCACGTCGATGCCGTTGGTGAGCAGCTGTGCGGCACCGAGTGCCGCGCCGAACGAGCCGAGCGTGACGATCAGCGCCGGGACCCGGGCGACCGCGACGAGCAACCCGTTCAGCAGGCCCCACAGCGCGCCGCCGACGAGCGCGACCAGCAGGCCGATCGCGATCACGCCCCAGCCGGCGTTCGTCGCGTCGCCGCCGCTGAGCCATTCCATGGTCATCGCCGACACGACGCCGGAGAACACCAGCACCGATCCCACCGACAGGTCGATGCCGGAGGTGATGATCACGAAGGTCATGCCGACCGCGAGCATCAGCAGCGGCGCCGCCTGCACCAGCAGGTTCTGGGTGTTGAACAGGGTGGGGAAGGCGTCCGGGCGGAGCACGCTGAACAGCACGCAAAGGACGACGAGAACCAGGCCGGTCCACAGCGTGTTCGAGGACGCCAGCCGCGCGCCGACCCCCTTCGCCGGGGCCGGCGCCTTTTCTTCCACAGTGGACTCGGGTGTTTCCTGCTGGGTGGCCATCAGCTCGCGTCCTCCTGCGACAGTGCGCCGGTCATGGCGCCGACCAGGTCCTCCAGGGTCGCCTCGGCGGCGCCGAACCGCGCCACCCGGCTGCCGAGGCGCAACACCTCGACCCGATCCGCGACCGACAGCACCTCCGGCATGTTGTGGCTGATCAGCACCACCGAGATACCGGTGTCGCGAACCCGCCGGATCACCTCCAGCACGCGTTCGCGCTGCAGGACGCCCAGCGCGGCGGTGGGCTCGTCCATGAACACGAGCTTGTCCGCCCAGGTGACCGAGCGCGCGACCGCGACGCTCTGCCGCTGCCCGCCGGACAGCGAGCCGATCGGTACCGACAGGTCTTGCAGCGACACGCCGAACTTCGCGAACTGCTCGGCGGCCTGCTCACGCATTTTCGCCTTGTCCAGCATGCCGAGCCGGCCGAGCAGCCCGGGCCGCCGGATCTCCCGCCCCAGGAACAGGTTCGCGGCCGGGTCGAGGTCGGGCGCCACCGCGAGGTCTTGGTAGGCGGTCTCGATGCCGTGCGACCGGGCGGCGGCGGGGGAGTCGAGCGTCACCGGCTTGCCGCCGACCAGGATCTGCCCCGAATCCGGCTGCTCGACGCCCGAAAGGCATTTCACCAGCGTCGACTTGCCGGCGCCGTTGTCGCCGATGAGCGCGACGACCTCACCCGGGTGCACTGTGAACGACGCGCCGCGCAGCGCCTCCACGCTGCCGTAGCGCTTGACCAGGTTGCGGGCTTCCAAGAGCGGTTCGGTCATCTCGGGCTCCCGGCGGCCGGCGGGCGGCAGTGCACCACGGTGACGTCCCCTTCGAGCTGAGCGGCCCCGGCGGAATGCGGGATCACGGCGGTGCTGCCGCGGCGCAGCGGTAGTTCGGCGCCGCCGTCCGTGCGCAACTTCCCGCTGCCGTCCAGCGCGATGAGCACGCCGAACGACGGCTCAAGCTCGACGCCGCCGTGCAGGCGCTCGGCGCGGAAGAAGGGTGCCGCGTCGTTGGCCAGCAGCGGGACGCGGGGCTCGGACCGGTCCGCGGTTCGCTTGATCAGCGAGTCCAGCACCGCATCGCCGAAACCGTCGCGGTTGACCGTTTCGAGCGCGGTCTGCCGGTCCATGCCGAGGAACGCGCCCTCGGCATCGGCCAGGAAACCCTGCCATTCCAACGTGATCGAGAAGTCCGTCGGCTGCTGCAGCTCGACGATGAACACGCCTTCGCCGATGGCGTGCGGGGTGCCCGCGGGAACGTGCACGGTGTCGCCGGGCCGGACCGGGATCTCGTTGAGCGAACCGAGCATCGCCGACGAATCCTGCGTGGCCACCCAATGCGCGACCGTCTCCGGCGCGACGTCTTCGCGGAAACCCAGGTACACCACCGGGTTCGCGCCGGACGTGCCGACCACGATCCACGCCTCGGTCTTGCCGAACCGGGAACCGAGGTGCTGCTGGGCGAAGGCATCCGAGGGATGGCAGTGCACCGGCAGCCGCTGCCCCGCGTCCAGGAGCTTGACCAGCAGCGCGGTGCTGTCGCCGAAGGCGGTCACGTGCTCGGCGCCCAGCCACCGCTCGGGTTCGGCTGTCACCGCGTCGCGCAGCAAACGCCCGTCCGGCAGGCGGGACAGGCCCGACTCGGCCTGGCCGAACCGCGTCGTGGTGGACGCGACCCAGTCCTCCGGGCCGAATTCGCGGTCGTCCGAGCCGCGCAGCGCGGCGATCGACGCACCGCCCCGGTAGAACTGGCGGGGCTGGTTGGCCGGCAGGGCGATCGGAACCGCCGGGCCGGACTGATCATTGTGGACAGAACTCAACGTGATACCTCTCCGGAACCTCTGGCGAGCAGCCGAGTGGGAACGACCAGGCGGCGTGGCGGCGTGCGGTCGCCGTCCAGCCGCGCGAACAGCAGTTCTGCCGCCGACCGGCCCAGCGCCCAGGTGTCGTGGGTGACCACGCTGATCGGCGGGTCGAGGAGGTCGGCGAGCTCGAAGTCGTCGAAGCCGACGAGCGCCGGCCGACGGGGGCGACCGGCCAGCGCGCGCAGCGCGTGCACGGTGATCCGGTTGTTGCCGGTCACCAGCGCGGTCGCGCGCTGCAGCGTGGAACGCAGCGCCTGCGCCACCGACTCGTCGGTGTGCGGGCCCATCAGGACCAGGTCGGGGGAGAACGGCACACCGGCCTGCGCGCAGCCTTCCCGGAAACCGCGCAGCCGCTCGGCGGCCGTGTGGATCTCCGGAGCGTCGCCGAGGAAAGCGATCTCGCGATGCCCGTGCTCGGCCAGGTGGCGGGCGGCGAGCGCGGTGCCGCCGGCGTTGTCGATCAGCACGGTGTCGGCGTCGAGGTTGCCCGGCGGCCGGTCCACGAACACCACCGGCGTCCCGGCGTTGATCTCGTGCGCGATGTACCCGTGCTGGTGACCGGCGGGAACCACGATCAGCCCGTCGACGCGGCGCGCGCAGAACTCCAGCACCAGCTCGCGTTCCCGCGCCGGGTCCTCATCGGACGAACCGGTCAGCACCTGCTTGCCCTGCACCCGCGCGAATTCCTCGACCGCGCGGGTCAACACCGAGTAGAACGGGTTCGCCAGGTCCTCCAGGACCAGGCCCAGCGTGCCGGTCCCGGCGCCGCGGCGGAGGTTGCGGGCGCTGAGGTTGCGGCGGAACCCGAGCTGGTCGATGGCGGCCAGCACCCGCTCCGCGGTCGCCGGATGGACGCCGCTCTCGGCGTTGACGACCCGCGAAACGGTCTTGATGCTCACGCCCGCCAGCCGCGCCACGTCGTTCATCGTGGCGCGCCGGACGTTCCCGGACTCAGACAACGTTGTCATGATGGGCGGCATTGGATCGCAGCCCCTCGCCGCCTGTCAATGCCACCACCCGGATCTGACTACGCCTGGCCCCGCGGCATCCGCTGATCGGCCCAACCCGTCCCCCGGCGTTCCGGGCGAGGTGACAGGAAGGTTCCCATCCTCGCGCCCGCCGACCCCGGCCCGCGCGACCCGCCGACCCGGCCGATCGATGACAGGAAGGTTCCCATCCTGCGGTTTTCCGGCCCTGGGTGACAGGAAAGTTCCCATGCTCGCAGCCGGAACCCGGGCCGGCGGGGCGCTGTCGCGGCCGCGCGGGTCAAGTCGTCGGGCGGCGGTATTCGGCGCGGCCGAACGCCGCGCCGCGGTGTCGAAACCGGACAAGAACGGCGATCCGCATTGACCTCTGCGGCGTCTCCGACGACGGTGAACCGGCCCGGCTTGACAAGGTTGTCCAGTGAGGAGGCGGCGATGTCCCGAAGCATCCCCAGGAGATCCGCGCTGCGTTTGTTCGGCGGCGCGGCCGTTGCCGGCGGGCTGCTGGCCGCGGCGCCGGCGGTGGCGTCGGGGGCACCGGCCCGGCGGGACTGGAAGCCGGTCGCCGAGGCCGTCCGCCGCGAATTCCTGTGGGCATGGCAGCACTACGTCGAGCGGGCCATGGGCGCCGACCACATCAAGCCGATCTCCGGCGGCCGGGAGGACTTCTTCGTCGAGGGCCACTCCATCGGGTTGAGCCTCGTCGAGGCGATCGACACGTTGTGGCTGATGGAAGCCGACTCCGAAGTCGAGCGCGCCGTGCAGTGGATCAAGGAGAACCTGAGCTTCGACGTCGACGCGCCGTTCCAGGTGTTCGAGACCAACATCCGGATGGTCGGCGGGCTCGCCGCCGCGTACCACTGCACCGGTGAGCAGCGGCTGCTCGAACTGGCCGTCGACGTGGCGGACCGGCTGCTCCCGGCCTTCACCGAATCACCGACCGGCCTGCCCTACCGCTACGTGAACCTGGCGACCGGCGCGGTCAGCCGGCCGGAGACCAACATCGTCGAGGTCGGCACCTACATCGCCGAGTTCGGGATCCTCTCGGAGTGGACCGGCGACCGGCGCTACTTCGACCTCGCCAAGCAGGCCATGCGGGTCGTCTACGACAAGCGGACCGGACTCGGCCTGCTGCCGCACGACATCCACGCCGAAACCGGCGAGTGGCGGAACCGCCAGGCCACCGTCGGCCCACCGGGCGACTCCTACTACGAGTACCTCTGGGACGGCTACGCGCTGTTCGGCGACGAAGAACTCCGCCAGTGGTACGACGCGCTCACCGACGCGATCCTCGCCCACCAGGCCGAACGCCACCAGAACATGCTGTGGTTCCCGCAGGTCGACGCGTTCACCGGGGAAGTCCTCAGCCGCGAGCAGAGCGTGCTCGCCTCGTTCTACGCCGGCCTGCTGGGCGAATCCGGCCGCGTCGCCGAGGGCCGCGCCTACCACGACGCGTTCAACACCGTGCAGGACGAGTTCGGGGTGATCCCGACCTCTGTGGACTACTCGGCGATGTCGGCGAGCGACCGGAGCAACGCGTTGCGCCCCGAGTTCGCGGACTCGGCGCTCATGCTCTGGCTGGAAACCGGCGACGAGATCTTCCGCGAGCGCGCGAACGTCCACTTCGATCACATGGTGGGGACGTCGAAGGCGAAGTACGGCTTCGCCGCTCTGGCCGACGTCACGGCGAAGCCGCCGTCGCAAGAGGACACCTGCCCGGGCTACTGGTGGTCCGAGCAGATGAAGTACTACTGGCTGCTCTTCTCCGACACCCCGCGCTTCGACTACCGGAACAACTACCTGAGCACCGAAGCGAACCTCCTCCGCGGAGCCCGCCGCTGACGCAGGGATGACAGGAAAGTTCCCATGCTCTCAGCCGGACGCCGGCGGGAGTGGAGCATGGGAACCTTCCTGTCACCGTGCCCGCCGCGGGCCGCTGGCTACGCTGGGCGCATGGCTGATCATGTGCAGGTCGTGACCACCACCGACTCCGAGCAGGCGGCCGCCGAGCTGGCCCGCGGCGTCGTCGAGGCGCGGCTGGGGGCTTGCGTTCAGGTCGTGCCGATCCGCAGTTTCTACGTGTGGGAGGGCGCCGCCCAGGACGATGCCGAGTGGCAGCTGCAGATCAAGACCTCGGCCGGGCGGCTCCCGGAACTCGTCGAGCACCTCAAGGCCAACCACGGCTACGACGTGCCGGAGATCATCGCCACCCCGATCGTCGGCGGCAACGCCGCCTACCTGGCCTGGGTCGACGATCAGACCCGCCCGTAGCGGACCGGCATCGGTGTGATCGGCGACACCCGGCACACTCGCAGGGGAGTGCCGTTGGAACGGAAGTGGGTTTGACGTGCCGCGTACGTATGCCGGGTGGTTCCGGGCGGTTGCGATCGCCGAGGCGTTCTCGTGGGTCGGTCTGCTGGTGGCGATGGCGTTCAAGTACGGCTTTCAGCAGCCGCTGGGCGTGACGGTCATGGGCTGGGTCCACGGGCTGGTCTTCACCGCCTACGTGGTGACCTGCCTCGTCGTGTTCAGCCCGCTGCGCTGGCGGTTCGGGGTGCTGGTGCTGGCACTGGTGGCGTCGATCCCGCCGCTGGCGTCGGTGTGGTTCGAGCGCTGGGCGAACCGGCGCGGGCTGCTCGCCGAATCGGACTCCGACGAGCCGACGTTCTGGGGCCGCGTTCGCTACGCGCTGCGCGAGCTGAACTGACTCAGAAGTCCCCGGCGGCGTGCCGCACCTTGCCGAGCAGCTCGGTGAGCTGCTGGGTCTGCCGCTCGGTGATGCCGCGCAGCCCGAAGTCGATCTCCGTGACCGACTCGGTCGCCTTCTTCATCAGGTCCCGGCCGTCCTCGGTGATCTCCACCAGGGTGGTGCGCCGGTCCGTGGGGTGCGGCACCCGCCGGACCAGACCGTCCTGCTCCAGCCGGTCGACGATGTTGGTGACGCTGGTCGGGTGCAGTTGCAGCCGGTCGCCCATGACGCGCATCGGGAGGCTGCCGCGCCGCGAGAAGCTCAGCAGCACCAGCGCCTCGTACCGGGCGAACGTCAGGTTGTGCGGTCGCAGCGCACCGTCGACCGCCGATTGCAGGATCTGCTGGACCCGCATCACGCTCGTCACCGCGGCCATCGTCGTCGACGGGCCTACCCGGTCGGCCCAGATCTCGGCCGCGCGAGCGATTGGGTCGAAGGGCAGTGGACTACGGGTGCTCATGGTGTTCGACGCTAGCAGCGGTTACCGACGAGTTGGTGGCTGTGGTGCGGGTCGGGCGAAATCAGGAGGACCGCGCCGCTGCCCGAGCATGATCGTCGTGACCGGCGGACCACGCCGCCGGTCCGGAATGGAGGAGCAGACGTGCTAGTTGCGTTCAGCGTGGCCCCGAGCGGGGCCGGGGACAGCGACAGTGTCAGCGAGGCGGTCGCCGCCGCGGTGAAGGTGGTGCGGGAGTCCGGGCTGCCGCACGAGACGACCTCGATGTTCACCACGATCGAAGGCGAGTGGGACGAGGTGATGGACGTCGTGAAGCGGGCCACCGAGGCGGCCTCGGCGAACGCGCCGCGCACCAGCCTCGTGCTCAAGGCGGACATCCGGCCGGGGCACACCGACCAGCTGCATTCGAAGGTGCGGCGGGTCGAGGAGCACCTGCGCGGGGAGTAGGCGCAGCAAAAGACCGGGGGCGGCGAGCAGCCGCCCCCGGTCCGGCGCTTTGAATGCGTCAGCCCTTGGGGTGGTCCACGACGGGCGCGTTGACGCAGGTGTTGGCCTGCGGCGACAGGACCGGCACGACAACACCGATGAGAGCACCGACGTTGTTGCCGCACGCCTGCACCGGGACGGCGCTGACGTTGTTGTCGTTGACCGCGTTGATGCCGTCGTTATCGGCGCTGTCCGCGAACGCGGCGGTGCCGAGGGTCAGGACACCGAGGGCGGCGGCACCGGCGACGCCGGCAACACGGGTAGCAATACGCACTGTTTCGTACCTCTCGTTGAACTACTGACTGAAGGTCCCCCAACCGGAGGCCCCGCAGACCCGTGAGAAAACAACCGTCACTCGCGGGCTCAGTTCCCACTTCGGAGGTCAAAGTCGCCGAGCCTTAGGGGTGAACCCGCTTTGCCCCCTGTTCGAGCGACATTTCCTCACTGATTCGGTTTGATCTCGGGCGTCGTCGGAGTGTCGGTTCTGGACGTGCGGTTTCGCGGGCCGCGGAAGATCTGCCGCCCAGCGACCACGCGACCGGCGGGACGTGTCAGGATGGAGGCGTGACGAGGCCGGATCCACGCCAGCAAGCAGCAGCGATGTCCGCCGCGATGGCGGGCGCAGTCGACCTGTCGGCCCTGAAGAACCGGGCCGACGCCACCGCCCGGGCCGCCGCCCAGCCGCCCGCCAACGGCGACAGCCCGGCGGCGCCGGAGAGCGCCGCGGTCATCGATGTCACCGAGGCCACCTTCCAGGCCGAGGTCGTCGAGCGGTCGCTGCAGGTGCCCGTGGTCGTCGACCTGTGGGCGACGTGGTGCGGACCGTGCAAGCAGCTGTCGCCGGTGCTGGAGCGGCTCGCCCAGGAGAGCAACGGTGCCTGGGTCCTGGCCAAGGTGGACGTCGACGCGAACCCGCGCATCGCGCAGCTCTTCCAGGTGCAGTCGGTGCCCACGGTGATCGCCATCGCCGGCGGCCAGCCCGTGGACGCCTTCTCCGGCGCCCAGCCGGAACCGCAGATCCGGCAGTGGATCGACTCGCTGCTGAACGCCCTGCGCGACCAGCTGCCCGGGATCCGCGCGGCCGAGGAGGGCGTCGAGCCCGTCGCCGAGGAGCCCGAGGACCCGCGGTTCACCGCCGCCGAGGACGCGCTGGAAAGCGGCGACTACGCCGCCGCCGAGGCCGCCTATCAGAAGATCCTCGACAGCGAGCCGAACAACGAGCAGGCCAAGGCCGCGCTGGCGCAGGTCCGCTTCACCGCCCGCGCCGAACAGGCCGACCCGGCCGCGATCGGGCGGGCCGACGCGGCCCCCGACGACGTCGACGCACAGCTCGCCGCCGCCGACGCGGAGGTCGCCGTCGGCCTGGTGGCGGAGGGCTTCGACCGGCTGATCCGCGCGATCAAGCGCACCTCCGGCGACGACCGGGACCGGATCCGCCGGCACCTGATCGAGATGTTCGAGGTCTTCCCCGAGGGAGACGACCGGGTCGCCGCGGCCCGCCGGGCGCTGGCCAGCGCCCTGTTCTGAGCAGGGTTTCCCGGGCGCCGATTTCACGCGAAGTCGGCGCCCGGTCTTTCGCGCCCTAGTCGAGGAGCCGGTCCCGCAAGGCGGTCACATCCGCGTCGGGAAGGCCGCCGGAACGCAGGTATGCCGCCATGTCCCGCGAGGTCGCGGCCTCGTGGATGAGGTCACCCGCCGTCGTGCCGTGCTCGGCGATGAGCTCTTCGATCTTCGGTGTGTCGTCGCCCAGGCCCACCCTGGCGCACTGCTCGGCGCGGCGGACGTGGCTGAGGGCGTGGTCATCGGCGATATCCGCCGGGTCGGCGCCGTCATACCCGTGGGACGTGCGTGGCCGGTTCGGGTTGTGCGCGAGGAAAAAGCGGTGCCGCCCCGATCCGGGACGACACCGCCGGTTCCGTCAGCTCACGCGCCGTACTTGGTGCTGCACGGGGCGAATCCTTCCTGGACGCCGACCCGGAAGGCCTCCACCCGGGCGAACCCGACGGGCACCTGACCGCCGTTGACGTTCGCCGCGATCAGGCTGTCCTCGCCCAGCAGCGCGGACACGCCCTCATCGATGTCGTCCGGCGCGATCCGCAGGCTGCCGACCGGGTTGCGCTGCCCGAACGGGTCCTCGACCAGCAGCCCGCTCCACGAACCGACCATGCAGGCGGTGCGCAGGCCGGCGGCCTCGTCGTCCAGCGGCAGCCCCGTGGCCTTCTGCACCGACAGCGCATACCTGGACGCGACCTGGGCGTATGCGGCGAAATCGCCGTAGCCGGTGGAGTCCGCGTTCTTGCTCGGCGGTTGGCCGATCTTCTGCAACGCCGCCATGTCCAGCGAGATCGTGTTCGTGCCTGGGCAGTACGACGCCGGTGATGTGGCCTGCTGGCCGCCGCACGGCTTCAGCCCCGCGACGATCTTGGGCGGCTCGGCGCCGGTGTCGCGGAAGACCGTGCGCAGGCTCTTCTCCACCGCGTCGAGGCTCTGCTGGTCCACCGGGAGGTTGGCGTTCTCCTTCTGGATGGGCTTCCACGCCTGGAAGAGCGTCGTGCGCCGCTGGACGTCGTTGAAGTCCATCTTGGCGCAGCGCTGCGGGCCCTCGCTGAACCCGAACTGGAACGCCGTGACCCGGTCGAACGCGGAGCCGTGCGCATTGCCGTCGCGGAAGTCGGCATCGCCCGGCGAGTCGCGGATGAAGTTCAGCACGCCCATGACCTCGTTGAGGCCCTGCCCGGTGGAAACCTGGAAGTACTTCGAGGAACCCTCGGCGACGTGCCGGAAGTACGCGCCGGTGAAGCAGTCGGCCTGCTGCTCCAGCACGATCACCTGGTCGTTCGAGGTGGCCGTGCTCGCGCGGTGCTGCACGGCGTGCCCGATCTCGTGCGCGAGCACCGTCACCACGGCCATCGGCCCGAAGCTGTTGTTCAGCTCGGGGAGCAGGGTGCCCCGGTCCCACGCGATGGAGTCCTCCGGCGGGCAGTAGAAGGCGTTGACCACGCCCGCCGTGTTCTGCCCGCACAGCTGGAGGCCGGGACCGCCCGAGTCGTAGGACACCAGCCGTTTGACCGGCTCGAAGCGCTTGCCGGGGAAGGCCTTCGGGAACGTCTCGCTCCAGTACTCGTCGATGTCGGCGACCGCGTCGCGCGCGAGCTTGTCCATCGCGCCGTTGTCGGTGCCCTCGACCGGTAAGGACGAACTCGGCGCACCTTCCTTGGGTCCGCTCGGGCCGTTGGTGGCGGGCAGGCCGGCGACCTCGGTGGTCGAGTAGCCGCCGAGCGTCGTGGGGGTGCCGCTGATCGGCCGCGAGCACCCGCCGATCAGGGCCGCGCACGCGAGCACGGAGACCGCGGTGCCGAGGATCCGCTTTCGCCGTCGGCTTCTTGTCGATACCGGTACCACTGACGCGCCCCATCCTGCTGGCCGAAGTCCTCCTGCGCCGGGCCGGCGGCAGTGCCACCCGGTGCCGGGGAAGCCTATCGGTTACCTGATCGACCTCACGTGCGATCTCGCCGGATCGCGGGGGCGGGGTGACAGGAAGGTTCCCATGCTCACACCGGGCTGCGGTGCGGTGACAGGAAAGTTCCCATGCTCGCGCCAGTTCGCCGGCGGTGACACGGGCGACCACGAGGCGTGCCCGATCAACGAGGTGCTGGCCGGCCTGGTGGGCTGGGCGGAGCGCCACCGGCCCGGGATCGTCCGGGCGCGCGCCGACTACGACGCCAGGTCCTGATCAGCAGGCCGCCGCGCCGCCGAGCGCGCCGGTGCGGAAGGCTTCGAGCCGGGCGAATCCGGTCAGCGAGTTCGTGCCTTGCGCGTCGCGGGCGACGTCGTCGGATTCGAGCACGACCGCGACGGCCTCGTCGAGGTCGCCTTGCGACAGTCCCGGCTGCGTGGCGGTGTATGCGCCGGTCAGGCACATGATCTGCGTGCTCGCGGTGGCTCCGGTGGTGGGGCGGCCGAGTTCGGTCAGCGCGGCGAGCGAGAAGCGGGAAGCGAGCAGCGTCGTGGCTGCTTGGTCGCCGATCCTGCGGTGCGGTTCGGTGATCGCCGCGCGATCGATGGAGATCGCGGGCGGCTGCGGGCAGAACGTGGCGGGGCCGGCCGCTGCGGGACAGGCAGGCGTCGAGCGGACGTCCGGCGCGGTCCAGCGCCCGCCGCGCTGGGCGACGAGATCACCGAAGTAGCCGGAAATCCGGTCGGCGCGCAGCGCTTCGTCCAGCGGTTTGTTCGCATCGTCCGGCTCCGGCGCGGCCAGCGATGTTCCCGTCACGTCGGCGCAGCGTCGCGCGCCGTCGCGAAAACCGCTCTGGAACGCCGAAACGCGGTTGAAGGCGGTGCCGTGCGCCGCGGTGCTGCTCGTGCTCGCCGGGTCGCGGAAGACGACGATCGCGCGCATCGCCTGGTCCAGCTGCTCCGGGTTGATGCGCAGGTGCTCGGCGTGGCCGTCGACGACCCAGCGGATGAACGAACCCGAGTAGCAGTCGGCCATCGCTTCGAGGCGCACCGAGGCGTCGTCGACATCCATCCCGGCGCGCTGCTGCACCGCGTGGCCGATCTCGTGCGCGAGAACCACCACGACCGATGCGTCGCCGTAGTGCTCCCGCAGCACCGGGAGCAGCGCTGCGCGGTCCCAGGCGATCGCATCGACGGTGGTGCAGTAGTACGCGTTGCCTTCGATGTCCTTCACGTCGGTCGCGCACGGTGGCGGGGCACCGGTGCCGTTGGTGTCGATCGAGAAGAACCCGCCGTCCAGGTCCCGCCAGGGCTTGCCGAACACCGCCGGGTACTGCGCGGCCCAGAAGCGCTGCACGTCGGTGACCACCGTGGCCGCGAGCCGGTCGGCGTCGCCGTGGTCGGTGCCGTGCACGAACGCCGGATCGACCGTGTGATCGGCCACACGGGCGGGCTCGGGCGGTGCAGCCGTGCAACCGCCGGCGACCACCAAGATCACCAGCGCCACCAGTCCAATCGCGCGCACGACGTCAAGCTTCCCATCGGTCGCGGCCGCGGGCGGCGCTGGCACGTCTGCGGACGGGCCCCGGCGTGCCGAGATATGGTCCGCTGCTGTGAGAGCAGTCCACCGCTTCACCGTGCGAGCCCACCTGCCCGAGCAGCTGAGCGCGCTCGGCACGCTGGCGACCAACCTCCGCTGGGCCTGGCACCCGCCGACCCAGGACCTGTTCGCCGCGGTCGATCCGCAGGTGTGGTCCGCGGTGGGGGCGGACCCGTTGCGGCTGCTCGCCGAGGTGCCGGCCGAGCGGCTGCGGCAGCTGGCCGGCGACCAGGACTTCCTGGCGCGCACCCGGGCCGTCGACGACGACCTGCGCCGATACCTTGCGGTGCCGCGCTGGTACCAGCAGCGGCAGGACGAGGACGCCGGGCTGCCCACCTCGATCGCCTACTTCTCGATGGAGTTCGGCCTCACCGAGGCCCTGCCGAACTACTCCGGCGGCCTCGGGGTGCTGGCCGGCGACCACCTGAAGTCGGCCTCCGACCTCGGTGTGCCGATGATCGGCGTCGGGTTGCTGTACCGGTCCGGGTACTTCCGGCAGTCGCTGTCGGCGGAGGGATGGCAGGTCGAGCACTACCCGGTGCTGGATCCGCGCGGCCTGCCGCTGGAGATGCTGACCGAGCCGTCCGGGAAGCCGGTCCAGGTGCGGGTCGCCATGCCCGCCGGGCTCACCCTGCACGCGCGGATCTGGAAGGCGCAGGTCGGCAGGGTGCCGCTGCTGCTGCTGGACAGCGACCTGCCGGAGAACGACGACGACCTGCGCAAGACCACCGACCGGCTTTACGGCGGCGACGCGGCGCACCGGATCCGCCAGGAGATCCTGGCCGGCATCGGCGGCATGCGCGCGGTCCGCGCCTACTGCGAGCTGACCGGCCACCCGCAGCCCGAGGTGTTCCACACCAACGAGGGCCACGCCGGGTTCCTGGGCCTGGAGCGGGCCCGCGAGCTGCAGGAGGACCCGGGGCTGCAGTTCGACCAGGCGGTGGCCGCGGTGCGGGCCGGGACGGTGTTCACCACCCACACCCCGGTCCCGGCCGGGATCGACCGCTTCCCGGTGGATCTGGTCCGGCACTACTTCGGCGACGGCTCGGCGCAGGCCCTGCTGCCCGGCGTGCCCACGGATCGGGTGCTCGCGCTGGGCGCCGAGGACAACCCGGGCATGTTCAACATGGCCCACATGGGGCTGCGGCTCGCGCAGCGCGCCAACGGCGTCTCCGAGCTGCACGGCGAGGTCATCCGCAAGATGTTCCGCAACCTGTGGCCGGGCTTCGGCGTCGCGGAGGTCCCGATTCGCTCGGTCACCAACGGGGTGCACGGCCCGACCTGGTCGGCGCGGGAACTCGGCAAGCTGATCGGCGAGTCCGAAATGGACAGCGGCGCCGGGTTGCGCGGCATCGAGCCGGTCAGCGACTCGCTGCTGTGGGAACTGCGCTGCTCGCTGCGCCAACGGCTGGTCGACGAGGTGCGCAGGCGGCTGCGCACCGCGTGGCTGCGGCGCGGCGCCTCGGACCTGGAACTCGGGTGGTGCGACACGGTTTTCGACCCGGACGTGCTCACCATCGGCTTCGCCCGCCGGGTGCCGACCTACAAGCGGGCCACGCTGATGCTGCGCGACACCGAGCGGCTGCGGGAGCTGCTGCTCGACGCGGAACGCCCGGTGCAGATCGTGGTCGCGGGGAAGTCACACCCGGCGGACGAGGGCGGGAAGGCGATGATCCAGCGGATCGTGCGCTTCGCCGACCAGGCCGACGTGCGGCACCGCATCGTGTTCCTGCCGGACTACGACATGTCGCTGGCCAAGTACCTGGTGTCGGGTTGCGACGTGTGGCTGAACAACCCCGTGCGGCCGCTGGAGGCGTGCGGCACCTCGGGGATGAAGGCGGCGCTCAACGGCGGCCTGAACCTGTCGGTGCGGGACGGCTGGTGGGACGAGATGTTCGACGGCCACAACGGCTGGGCGATCCCGAACGCCGACGGCGTCAGCGACCCGAACCGGCGCGACGACCTGGAGTCCGCCGCCCTGTACGAGCTGATCTCCGACCACGTGGCCCCGATGTTCTACGAGCGCAACACCGACGGGGTGCCGGGCAAGTGGATGTCGATGGTGCGGCACACCCTGGCGACGCTGGGCCCGCGCGTGCAGGCGTCCCGGATGATCCGCGAGTACGTCGACAACCACTACACCCCGGCCGCCCGGTCGGTGCGGGCCGTGTCCGCGGACGACTACCGCGGGGCGCGGGAGATCGCGGACTACCGCGCCCGGCTGCAGGCGGCCTGGACCTGGGTGCGGATCAGCGACACCGAGATGTCCGTCGACGACGGCGGCACGCCGCTGCTCGGCGGGCAGGTCACGGTGCGGGCGCGGGTCGACCTGGCCGGGCTCGATCCGTCCGATGTGGACGTCGAGGTCGTCGTGGGGCGAGTGGACGACTCCGACGTGCTGCACGACTTCGTCACCGCGTCGATGCGGCCGGCGGAGGGCGGCCGCTACGAGGCGGCGGTGACCCTGCCGCACGCCGGCCCGGCGGGCTACACCGTCCGGGTCCTGCCCCGGCACCCGCTGCTGTCCGGCCCGGCCGAGCTGGGCAAGGTCGTCCTGGCCAGTTGACCCGTGAGCGTTTCGGGGCGCCATAGCACCCCAAAACGCTCACGGGTCGGCTCAGGTCACGCTTCTGCCCGGACCGGCATCGGGGTTTCGTCCACGCCGGCGCTCGGCGCTTGCTGAGACCGGCGCTGCAGGTAGCCGGCCCACGCCGCGGCCAGCAAGCCCGCTGCGCCGATCGCTGCGCCCACCCAGGCCACCGAAGCGAAGCCGAACCCGGCGCTGATGGCCATGCCGCCCAGCATCGGCGCCAGCGTGTTGCCGATGTTGAACGCCGAGGTGTTGACGGCCCCTACGAGCGTCGGGGCCCCGGGTGCGAGGGTGAACGCCCGCGACTGCAGGGCCGGGTTGGTGACGAACCCGCCGATGCCCAGGACGAAGACGAGGATGGTGGTGGTGATCGGGTTGCCCGCCGTGACGGCGAGCAGCGCGGAGGCGGTCACTAGGGTGCCGAGGCCGACGAGGAGCGTGCCGACTGGGCGCGCCTGCGCGGTGCGCCCGCCGATCGTCATTCCGATCAGGCCGCCCAGACCGAACAGCGCCAGCTCGGCGGGAACCCAAGCCTCGGGCAGCCCGGTCACCTCGGTCAGCACCGGAGCGAGGTAGCTGAAGGTCACGATGACCGCGCCGAAGGCGAAGGTCGTGATCGCATACGACAGCCACAGCTGGGGTCGGGCCATCGCGCGCAGTTCGGCTGCGGCGCTGCTGGGCTGCTCGGGCGAGGCCGCGTCGTGGATGGTGAACAGCGAGCACACCAGGCTCACCGCCGTGAGGACGGCGACGGCCCAGAACACCGCTCGCCAGCCGGCGAGCTGGCTGAGGACGGTGCCCGCCGGAACCCCGACGATGGTGGCGAGGGTCAGGCCGCCCGCGACGATCGCGACGGCCCGGCTCCTGGCGCCGGGCGGCACGAGGCTGACGGCGGCGGCCACCGCGACGGCCCAGAACCCCGCGTAGGACAGGGCGCTCACGATGCGGGTGGCCATCAGCACCCCGTAGCCGGGAGCGAGCGCGCCGACGATGTGCGCGGCGATGAAGACGCCTTGCAGCGCCACCAGCGCTTTCCGGCGCGGCCAGCGGATGGTGGCGATGGCCAGCAGCGGGGCGCCGACGACCATGCCGACGGCGAACGCGGAGATCAGCAGGCCCGCGTCCGGGATGGACACGCCGAGATCTGCGGCCATGCCGGGCAGCAGCCCCGAGAGCATGAACTCCGAGGTTCCCTGGGTGAAGATGCCCAGGCCGAGGATGTAGACGGCAAGGGGCATGGACGGTCCTCCAACGAGTCGGTGATCACTGCAGGGCCGACGCTAGCAACGTTTTGAAGCGATCGATTCAAAATGTGACCGAGGTTTCGTTGCGATCGCTTCAAAACTGCTACGGTGGGGGCATGGCCCGGCCGAGGAAGTTCGACGACGCCCGCGTCCTCGACGCCGCGATGGACACGTTCTGGCGCAACGGGTACGAGGCGACGTCGACCCGGGACCTGAGCGACCGCACCGAACTGGGGCCGTCGAGCCTCTACAACGCGTTCGGGGACAAGCACCAGCTGTACCTGAAGTCGTTGCGCAAGTACTACGAGACCGCCACTGCGGAACAGGCAGCGGTGCTGCAAGGTCCGGGGCCGGTCAAGGACAGGGTGCGGGAACTGCTGGCCGACGCGATCGACGCCGACCTCGCAGGCACCGACCGGCCGGGCTGCTTCGCGATCAACGCGGCCATCGAGCGCGCGAGCTCGGACCCGGACGTCCGCGCCGAGGTGCGGCGGAACTTCGCGGCGGTCGAGGAAGCGCTGCGCGAAACCTTCGAGCGAGGACAGCGCTCTGGCGAGATCGACCCGACGCGCGACGCGGAAACCCTGGCGCGCCAAGTGCTCAGCACGTACTACGGGCTGCGCGTCCTGGCCCGGGTCCAAGACGACCGCCAGGTGCTGATGAGCATTGTGGAGAACATGCTGGACGGACTGTGACCGCCAGCGCGTCGCCTGCCGTGACCGGCGTCCTCCAGTTCCAGCGCGAAACCCTGGCCATGAAGTGCGCGGGACTGACCGCGGAGCAGCTCAGGGAGCGCGCCGTCGCGCCCTCGGGGCTCTCGCTGCTCGGGCTGGTCCGGCACCTGGCCGAGGTCGAGCGCAGCTGGTTCCGGAACGCGTTCCGCGGTGAGAACGGCAAAAGCCCCTGGACTCCGCCGGGGGTCGACGAGTTCGCCGATTTCGACGTGGACACTGCCGATCCCGGCGAAGCATTCGCGACCTGGCGCCGGGAGTGCGCGCGATCCCGGGAGATCGTGTCCGCCGCCGAATCCCTCGATGCCACTTGTGAATACCGCGGCGAGGTCATCTCGCTCCGCTACATCCTGGCGCACATGATCGAGGAATACGCGCGGCACAACGGGCACGCCGATCTGCTGCGTGAACGCATCGACGGAACCACCGGCGAATAGCGGTTCCGGTGAGGTTTTCCAGCCTCGTTTTGCGTGGCGGTGCGGGGTGGCAGAACCTCAGAGGCTTCCTGGACTGTGGGTGTCCTGAGTCCAATACGCGGCGTCAGGGCCGTCCTCGTCCGGGAGTGCGCCAGGGCACGGGCGCGGTGAACCTGCGGCGGTGCACGTGTCGTAGGTGGGCCATGCGCCTGCGGCGCATGCGACATCCCATCGGCGTGCGGCTTTGCGGCCCGCGGTTGCGGGCCGACCAGGATGAAAATGCTCAGTCCGTTCGCAACCAGCCGGTCGGCTGCGGGAGTACTGTTCGAATTGTGTCCCGCAACGCGGAATCCACCAGAGCCCGGATCTTCGGGGCGGCGGTCACCGAATTCGCCGCCCACGGCATCGCCGGTGCCCGCGTCGACCGGATAGCCAAGCGGGCGCGGGCGAACAAACAGCTGATCTACGCATACTTCGGCAGCAAGGACGCGCTGTTCTCGGCGGTGCTGGAACGAACGATGGACGCACTGGCCGCCGAAGTCCCGATCGAGAGCGACGACCTGCCCGGCTACGCCGACCGGCTCGCCGCCTACCACCTCGCGAACCCCCACGTGCTGCGCCTGCTGCTGTGGGAATCCCTGGAGCGCGGCGATTCCGGCGTCGTCACCGGCTCCGAACGCTGGGCGCACTACCGCGAGAAGGTGGCCAGCGTCCGCCGCGCCCAGGAAAGCGGAACGGCCACCGGCGAATTCGACGCGGGGATGCTCGGATTGCTCTCGATCGGCATGGTCGGTTGGCCGCTGGCCGTGCCGCAGCTGCGCCGCATGATGCTCGGCGACGCGGAGCCGGCGGATCTCCGGGCGGCGGCCCGCAAAGCCGTCGAGCGCCTCGCCGAACCGCGCTGATCCGGCGGGATTCAGGCGCCGGCGCGGAAGGTGCGGCGGTAAGTCAGCGGAGCGACGCCGATCGCGGTGTGCAGGTGCTGGCGCAGGGACGCGGCCGTGGCGAAACCGACCTGGGCGGCGATCTCCTCGATCGGCAGATCGGTGGATTCGAGCAGGTGGCGGGCCCTGGCGACGCGCTGCTGGATGAGCCACCGGCCGGGGCTGAGCCCCACCTCGTTGCGGAACCGGCGGGCGAACGTGCGGCCGCTCATCCGGGCGTGTTCGGCGAGATCGGCCAGCGTCAGCGGCAGGTGGAGGTTCGCGGCCGCCCAATCCCGGGTCGGCGCGGTGCCCAGCTCGGACGGTTCGGGGACCGGCTGCTCGATGTACTGCGCCTGGCCGCCATCCCGCCACGGCGGCACGACGCACCTCCGCGCCACCTGGTTGGCCACCTCGCTGCCGTGGTCGGAGCGCACGATGTGCAGGCACACGTCGACCCCGGAGGCCGCGCCCGCAGAGGTCAGCACGTCGCCGTCGTCGACGAAGAGCACGTCCGGGTCGAGGAGCACGTTCGGGAACATCCGCCGGAACGGCTCGACCAGGAACCAGTGCGTGGTCGCCGGACGGCCGTCGAGCAGCCCGGCCGCGGCCAGCACGAACGCGCCGGTGCAGATCGACACGATTCGGGTGCCGGGGCGGATGAGCGCCAGCGCATCGGCCACCGGCTGCGGCAGTTCGGTGGTCACCTCGGTGAGGTCGTACGGCGGGATCACGACGGTGTCGGCGGTGCTCAGCACCCCCGGGCCGTGCTCGACCGAGATCGTGAAGTCGGCGTCGCTGCGCACCGGGCCACCGTCGGCGGTGCAGGTCAGCACCTCGTACCGGCTGCCTGCGCTGCCGAAGATCCGCTTGGGGATGCCCAGCTCGAACGGGTACACGCCGTCGAGCGCCAGGACCACGACCCGATGCATGGCACGATCCTATCGAATGTTGGCAATCAAGCCATTTCGTCGGGCTTGGCCGGGACGCAGGCTGGACGGCATGAGTGAAGCCAGCAAGATGCGCGCCATCAGCCAGGACGTCCTCGGCGGACCCGAGGTGCTCCAGGAGGTGCGGCTCGACCGACCGGTTCCGGGCCCGAGCGAGGTGCTGATCCGGGTGCGCGCTGCCGGGCTCAACCCGACCGACTGGAAGCACCGGGCGTACAAGGTGTTCCTCGGCGAGCCGCCGCTCGTCCTCGGCTGGGACGTCTCCGGTGTCGTCGAGGCGGTCGGGGTCGGCGTCACCCTGCACAAGCCGGGCGACGAGGTCTTCGGGATGCTGCCCTACCCGCACGGCGTCGGCTCCCACGCCGAGTACGTGACCGGCCCGGCCCGGGCCTTCGTCTCCAAGCCGTCCAATGTGGACCACGTGCAGGCGGGAGCCATCCCGCTCGCCGCGCTGACGGCCTGGCAGGCCCTGGTCGACACGGCCCGCCTGCAGCCGGGGCAGCGCGTCCTGATCCACGCGGCCGCGGGCGGAGTCGGCCACTTCGCCGTGCAGATCGCCAAGGCGCGCGGCGCGCACGTGATCGGGACGGCCAGCGCGGGCAAGCACGAGTTCCTGCGCGGCCTCGGCGCCGACGAGCTGATCGACTACCAGGAGGTCGATTTCGCGGACGTCGTCAGCGATGTCGACGTCGTGCTGGACCCGCTCGCAGGCGACACCCGTACCCGCTCACTGCGCACGCTCCGGCGCGGCGGCGTCCTCGTGTCGATCCTGCCGTTCGGGCGGGAAGAAGACGCTGCCGAAGCGGAGCGTCGCGGCGTGCGGGTGGAGCTGATGCTGGTCGAGGCGGACCAGGAGGGCATGCGCGCCATCGCCGAACTCGTCGAGTCGGGCCGTCTGCGCCCGGAAATCGCCGGGGTGTTCCCGCTGGCGGACGCTGCCAAGGCCCACGCCCTCGGCGAAACCGGCCGCACCACCGGGAAACTGGTGCTCGCGGTGGAGTGATCCGTTCTGGAAGGGATCACGCCACCGAAAGCCGCTGGCGGGTCTCGGAGACCCGGGGTGACCACGGGGCCAGCTCCTCGGCCTTGGTCAACGCGGCGCGCGCGGCGGCGTTGTCGTGGCAGGCCATGTGCGCGCGGGCGAGCGTGGCCAGATCGTCGGCGCGGGAAAGCGGGGAGTGGTTGTACTCGGCGCCGGTCGTGGCGAGGTGGACAGCGCGGTCCGCGTCGCCCTCGATCAGCGCGAGGAGTCCATTGGTGCCGCTCAGCTCGAACTCCGGGTAACCGAGCCCGATCGCGTCCTCGAGCGCCTTCTTGGCGGTCGGCAGCAGGGTTTCCGCGGGCAGCTGGCCTGCTTCCACCGCCTTGAACCCGAGCCCCGCCAGGCCCGCCAGCAGGTAGGGCATCTTGCGCGGCGGGATCTCGTCGCTGTTCGCCAGCAGCTTCAGCATCATCATGACCCCCGTCGCGTAGTCGCCGCGCGACTCCAGCACGGAGATCTGGCACGTGACCGTTCCGTTCAGGCCCGGATACCGCGCGGCGAGTTCATCGGCGTGCTCCTGCGCGCGATCGATGTCGCCCTTTCGCAGGGCCTCGTACGCGCGAGCGGCCAGCGGTGCGGACAGGAAGTCGGAGCGTTCGGGATCCTTCAGGCGAGGAAGCGAGAAGAGCAACCAACCGGTCGACGTGGTCAGCGGAACCCGCATCGGCCACAACTTGTAGAGCATCAACGGCGTTGCGGCGAGCACGAAGCCGCGCCCGAACGGGCCGTCGGCGAGCAGCCAGCCTGCCACGACCATCGCGACACCCACCAGCGCCGACAGCAGTCCGGCCAACCAGCAGCGCAAGATCACCGGCGAACGCCACGGGCCGATCTGAGCCCGCAGCGTGACGGGCAAGGAACGGATCGTGAAGGTCACGTGGCCCAGCCGCCACGACGCGACCTCCCGCATCGCGCCGAAGATCACCTGCCGGACCCGCAGCCCGAAAACCACCGAACCCAAGAGCAAACCCAGCTGCGTCGCCATCGGAAGCAAGACCACCCCGACCAGGGCGCCGAGCCAACCGATGGCCGCCCCGGCCGGCCCGCTGCCGGCGATCAGCTCCACGGCCACCACGGCGACCGCACCCGCCACGGCGGCTATGACCCACGGGCGGAACAAAAGACTCTGAGCTCGCACAAGGACGAAAGCGTACGGGACCGGGCCGCGGCCGATACCCGCTTTCGACCAGGCGCCCAACCGCCGACGGCGCCGGCACCGGGCGCAAGCATGGGAACTTTCCTGTCACCGACCGCGGACGCGGTGTGAGCATGGGAACTTTCCTGTCAAACCAGCGCGGCGGGGATCGCCCGGACCGGAGCGCGAGCATGGGAACTTTCCTGTCACGGATGGCGGGGCCTGGTCGTGAGCATGGGAACTTTCCTGTCATCAAGCATGGGCGGGGCGCGAGGATGGGAACTTTCCTGTCAACGGAGGCGCCTTCGAGCTGACGGGGTGTGGCGTGAGCAAGGGAACCTTCCTGTCACAGGTGGCAGGAAGGTTCCCTTGCTCGCAGTTGGCCGGAGTGTCAGACGTTGGTGGTGACCGGGAGGCCGGCCGCCTTCCAGGCCCGGAAACCGCCCGCCAGGTCCGTGGCCTTGGTCAGGCCGAGCCCCTTCGCCTGGGCGGCCGCGAGGCTGGAGGCGTAGCCCTCGTTGCACACCAGGACCACCGGGCGGTCGGGGTGCAGGCCGTCCAGCCGGTGGCCGCCGGCCGGGTCCAGTCGCCACTCCAGCACGATCCGCTCCACCGTCAGCGAGCCCGGGATCTCGCCTTCGGTGAGACGGTCGGACTGCGGCCTGATGTCGATGATCAGGCCGCCGTCCTGCTGCAACGCGAACGCCTCCCGCGGGGAGACGCGGGTGAGCTTCGCGCGCGACTCGGCCAGCAGGTGGTCGATGCCGTACGGGCCGGCTGTGATGCTGTCCTGGCGCTGGATCGGGATCTCGCTCATCCGAGCTCCTTCGGCTGCGGGGCGGGCGGTTGCGGCGCGTGGATCCGCTGCGGCGGGGCCGGCGGCACTTCGGCCAGATCCGAGTAGTAGCGGACCGGCAGCAGCGGCGGCGAGTACGCGTGCACGCTCGCCGAGTTCACCGAGCTGACGTTGCGGACCTGGTGGGCGCGCCCGCTGCCGAAGCCGACGCCCGAGCCGACGTCGTGGTGCACGGTGCGCACCGGGCCCGCGGGATAGCGGTAGTCCTCCCGGAGCGCGCCGAACAGCACGGAGAACGAGCCGGACGCACCGCCGTGGTCGTGCGGCTTCGTGCCCTGCCCCGGCGCCCACGACAGCAGCCACAGCTCAACGCCCGCGGTCAGGCCGAGCTTGGCCCACCAGCGTTGTTGGTCGTCGACCCGGACGATGTCGAGCAGCGGGCCGGTCAGTTCGGACGTGACCAGGCTGGTGAGGTCGCGCAGTTCGCGCGGGCTCCACAGCAGGTGGTCGGGGCGGATCAGGTCGTGCAGCAGAGGCAGGTCGAGGCCGGGATGCAGCTCGACCGCGCCGGGCGCGGGAACCGGTTCGGTCGGGGTGTATTCGGAAACGGTGGCGGTCGGGTCGTCGTTGGACTGGTGCTGTCGCACAGCGCTCATGCGTGTCTCCAAGTTCGTGTCTTGCAAATGAGCACGGCACGACACGCACACCCCGCTATGGGGCGTGATTCGGTGGATTGATTCGTCGGGCCGCGCGATGAGCCTGGAAGGCGGTAGCAGAACCGCTTCAGCGACAGGCGGAGGTGACGACCAGGAACAGGTCGATCACGCGATCGCGGGTGAGAAACGAATCGGACACGCTTGCGATCGTGGCACGGCCGCGGGGACCGTGCCAGCACGATCGCGGTCGTCCCGGTATCTGGGCACCCGGCGCGCGCTCGCGCGGCCGGGATCTGCCGGCCGGGCGAGCACAGGATGCGCCCGGCCGCAACTGCTGACGGAGCAGACGGAACAATGGGGCTCCGGAGGGACCGGCCGGAATCTGCGGCGGTCCGGACGGAGACGAACCGCCTGCGCGTCGCCCGCGGCGCCGCGGTCGGTCACGGCTGGGAGGTAGACGTGGACGACCTGGTCATCCGGATGGATGGCGTCGGTGTTCGGCGGGGCACGACGACGCTGGTGGCCGACGTGAACTGGTCGGTTGAGCTCGACGAGCGCTGGGTGGTGCTGGGTCCCAACGGCGCGGGCAAGACGACGCTGCTGAAGATGGCCAGCACCGAGATGCACCCGAGCGAGGGCAGCGTCGACGTGCTCGGCGAACGGCTCGGCAAGACCAACGTGTTCGACCTCCGTCCCCGCATCGGCCTGTGCTCGGCTGCGCTGGCGGCCCGCATCCCCGGCGACGAGCTGGTTCGCGACGTCGTGGTCAGTGCCGGATATTCGGTCGTCGGCCGGTGGCGCGAGGAGTACGACGCGATGGACACCGACCGGGCGGCCGAGCTGCTCGACCTGCTCGGCGTGGCGCACCTCGCCGAGCGCGAGTACGCGACCTTGTCCGAAGGGGAGCGCAAGCGCACCACCATCGCGCGTGCTCTGATGACCGACCCCGAGCTGCTGCTGCTCGACGAGCCGGCCGCGGGGCTGGACCTCGGCGGCCGGGAGGACCTGGTGGCGCGGCTGTCCGCGCTGGCCATGGATCCGGACGCGCCCGCATCCGTGCTGGTCACCCACCACGTCGAAGAGATCCCGCCGGGCTTCACGCACGGCCTGCTGCTGCGCGAGGGCAGCATCGTCGCGCAGGGACTGCTCGAAGACGTGCTCACCGAGGACAACCTGTCGAAGACCTTCGACCAGGACCTGGAACTGCAGCGCAGCGGCGCCCGCTACTTCGCCCGGCGGCGCGGCTGAGTTCAGGGCGGGCGGCGCCGCTGCGGGATCGGACGACGTGCCGGGTCGAGCGGGCGCTGAGATCCGTGACACAGCAGTCGTGGGGCGGCGCGCGATAGCCTGCCCGGCGAGGTGGCGGTTCGACGAGGAGGTTGCTGCGTGGGCGAGTTCGTCAGGCTTGAGGTGGACGGTGCGATCGGGACGATCCGGTTGGATCGGCCGAAGATGAACGCCTTGAACCGGCAGATCGAGGTCGAGCTGCGGGAAACGGCGATCGAGGCCGCCGAGCGCTCCGATGTTCGCGCCGTGATCGTCTACGGCGGCGAGAAGGTCTTCGCGGCGGGCGCGGACATCAAGGAAATGGCCGACATGTCCTACACCGACATGGCGCGCAAGGAGGAGCGCGGCCTGTCGGACGCGATGAGCCAGGTCGCCGCCATCCCGAAGCCGACGGTGGCAGCCATCACCGGGTACGCCCTCGGCGGCGGCTTCGAGCTGGCGCTGAGCTGCGACCGGCGCATCGCCGGGGAGAACGTCAAGGTCGGCCAGCCGGAGATCCTGCTGGGCGTCATCCCCGGCGCCGGCGGCACGCAGCGGCTCGCCCGCCTGATCGGGCCCAGCAAGGCCAAGGACATCATCTACACCGGGCGTTTCGTCGACGCCCAGGAAGCGCTTTCGCTGGGCATGATCGACGAGGTCGTCGCGCCCGACGAGGTGTACGCGGCGGCGCGCCGCTGGGCCGAGCAGTTCACCGGCGGCGCGGCTCGTGCGCTGGCCGCGGCGAAGGCCGCGATCGACGGCGGGCTGGACGTCGACCTGGACACCGGGCTGAAGCTGGAGACCCACCTGTTCGCGGGCACCTTCGCCACCGAGGACCAGAAGATCGGCATGCGCTCGTTCGTCGAGAACGGTCCCGGCAAGGCGAAGTTCACCGGGAACTAGGCCCGGACGGAACGAATCGTGACAGCCCGCCCCACCAGTCCGCCCTGCGCTTCCGTTGCCGGAGCGCGGTTCCGGCGACGGCGTTGAGGAGTTCTGGTGGGGTACGGTTTCGATCTCGATGATGTCGCGTTCCTGCGCTCGGCGGCCGGACGGGATGCCGTCGCCGAGCTTTCCGGGCTCGCGCTGACCAATTCGACGCGGCTCAACGACGTCGCCGCCGCCCGCAAGCTCGTCGGCGAGCGGTTCGCGGCGGCCGCGTTGGAGACGGCCGTGCTGCGGCGCAAGGCGGAGTCCAAATTGGACGACCCCGCCGGCTGGTTGTTCACCGATCCGGCGCTGCAGCAGGCGACGGCGAGCGTGGTGGCGCGGCATCGCGCGCAACGGCTTGCCGGGCGCGACGTGCACGACGTGACCTGCTCCATCGGCGCGGATCTGGCCGCGTTGGCCGCCGTCGCCCGCCGCTGCGTGGGCTCCGATCTCGATCGAGTCCGGTTGGCCATGGCCCAGCACAACCTCGCGGTCGCCGGGCGGTCGGTGGCGCTCGTGGCAGCCGATGCGCTGCGCCCGGTGACCCGCGGCACGGCCGTGGTCGCGGACCCGGCGCGCCGGGACGACGCCGGCCGGCGTCGCTGGAACCCAGCGGATCTCGTCCCACCGCTGGACGACCTGCTCGACGTCTACGCCGGCCGCGATCTCGTGGTGAAGTGCGCCCCGGGGCTGGATTTCGCGGCGGTTCCGGACACCGCCGAGGCCGAGGTGGTGTCGCTGGCCGGGCAGGTTCGGGAGGCCGCGCTGTGGTTCGGCGCGCTGGCGGACCCGCAGGTTCGGCGCCGGGCGACGGTGCTGCGGCCGGACGGCACCGGTTGGACGATCACCGACGCCGAGCCGGACGACTGCCCGGCCGTCGAGGTCCGGCAGTGGATCGTGGACCCGGACGGCGCCGTGGTGCGCGCCGGGCTCGTCAGGCACTACGCCGCGCGGCACGGGCTCGCCCAGCTCGACCCGCACATCGCCTACCTGACCGGCGACGAGCCGCCCCCGGGCGTCCGCGCCTTCCGGGTCTTCGAGCACTGCCGCTACAACGAGAAGTCGCTGCGCGCCCTGCTGAGCAGGCACGAGGTGGGCAGGCTGGAGATCCTGGTCCGCGGCGTCGACGTGGATCCGGATGCGCTGCGCCGCCGCCTCAAGCTCAAGGGCTCGCGGGAAGCCACCGTGGTGCTGACCAGGGTCGGCGACACCGCGATGGCGTACCTGTGCCACGCCGAGCGCACCTGAGTGCGCTAGGTCACTCGATTTCCCCTTCCGGGAGGGCGCGCTGTGAGCGTGCCGAAAACCAGAGGCAGTCGGTGCGACGCCTTCTCTATGCTTGGGCGAAGTATGGGTACGTCGTCTGTTGAATCTCCGCTCGTCGATCTGCGCGAACGGTTGTCCGAGCTGATGCTGCACGACCAGCGTCGGCTGCGTCGTCGCATCGAGGGAGCCCGCAAGCTCCGCGACCAGCAGGCCCTGGCGGCCGTGACCGCGGAGATCACCGGCGACATCGAGGCCGCGGAGCGGCGGATCGAGCAGCGCCGCGCGAACGTGCCCGAGATCAGCTATCCGGAGGCGCTGCCGGTCAGCCAGCGCCGGGACGACCTGCTCGCGGCGATCCGCGACAACCAGGTCGTCATCGTCGCAGGTGAGACCGGTTCCGGGAAGACGACGCAGCTCCCGAAGATGTGCCTGGAGCTGGGCCGCGGCATCCAGGGCCTGATCGGGCACACCCAGCCCCGGCGGCTGGCCGCCCGCACCGTTGCCGAACGCGTCGCCGAGGAACTCGACACCGAACTCGGCGACGCCATCGGCTACCAGGTGCGCTTCACCGAGCGGGCCGGCACCGACACCCTGGTCAAGCTGATGACCGACGGCATCCTGCTTGCCGAGATCCAGCACGACCGGCTGCTGCGGCGCTACGACACGCTGATCATCGACGAGGCGCACGAGCGCAGCCTGAACATCGACTTCATCCTCGGCTACCTCAAGCAGCTGCTGCCGCGCCGCCCCGACCTGAAGGTGATCATCACCTCGGCCACCATCGACCCGGAGCGCTTCTCGCGGCACTTCGACGACGCGCCGGTGATCGAGGTCTCCGGGCGCACCTATCCCGTCGAGGTCCGGTACCGCCCACTGCTGGACGACTCCGACGAGAACGAGGACGTCGTCCGTGACCAGACGCAGGCCATCTGCGACGCCGTGGGCGAGCTCTGCGCGGAAGGGCCCGGCGACATCCTGGTCTTCCTCAGCGGTGAACGGGAGATCCGGGACGCCACCGACGCGCTGAAGCAGCAGAACCTGCGCAACACCGAGGTGCTGCCGCTGTACGCGCGGCTGACGGCCGCCGAGCAGCACCGCGTGTTCCAGCCGCACTCCGGCCGGCGGATCGTGCTGTCCACCAACGTGGCCGAGACCTCGCTGACCGTGCCGGGCATCAAGTACGTCATCGACCCCGGCACCGCGCGCATCTCCCGGTACAGCTTCCGGACGAAGGTGCAGCGGCTGCCCATCGAATCGATCTCGCAGGCCTCGGCGAACCAGCGCAAGGGCCGCTGCGGCCGGGTTTCCGAAGGCATCTGCGTGCGGCTGTACTCCGAGGAGGACTTCGAGTCCCGCCCGGAGTTCACCGACCCGGAGATCCTGCGCACCCACCTGGCCTCGGTCATCCTGCAGATGACCTCGCTGGGGCTGGGCGAGATCGAGTCGTTCCCGTTCCTGGAGCCGCCGGACCGCCGCCAGATCACCGACGGCGTCAACCTGCTCCACGAGCTCGGTGCCCTGGACCGGTCGAAGACCGAGCTGCACAAGCGGCTGACCCCGGTCGGCCGCAAGCTCGCCCAGCTGCCGATCGACCCGCGCATCGCGCGGATGGTGCTCGAAGCGGAGCGCAACGGCTGCGTGCGCGACGTGCTGGTCATCGCCGCCGCACTGTCCATCCAGGACCCCCGCGAGCGACCCGCGGACAAGCAGCAGGCCGCCGACCAGAAGCACGCGCGCTTCGTCGACAAGGACGCCGAGTCCGACTTCGTCACCTACCTCAACATGTGGCGGTACCTGCGCACCCAGCAGAAGGAACTGTCCTCCAACCAGTTCCGGAAGCTGTGCCGGACCGACTTCCTCAACTACCTGCGGGTCCGCGAGTGGCAGGACCTCTACGGCCAGCTGCGGCAGATGGTCAAGTCGATGGGCATGACGCTCGGCGACGAGCAGGCCGAGGTGTCGCGGATCCACCAGTCGGTGCTGGCCGGCCTGCTGTCGCACATCGGCCTCAAGGACGTCGAGAAGAAGACCGAGAAGAAGCCGGGACAGCCCGGGCGCGGTTCGAACGAGTTCCAGGGCGCGCGCAACGCCAGGTTCGCCGTGTTCCCCGGCTCGTCGCTGTTCAAGAAGCCGCCGCGCTGGGTGATGGCGGCGGAGCTGGTGGAGACCTCCCGCCTCTGGGCGCGCATCGCCGCCCGCATCGAACCGGACTGGGTGGAGCAGCTCGCGCAGCACCTGGTGAAGCGCAGCTACAGCGAACCGCACTGGGAGAAGGATCGCGCCGCGGTCGTCGCCGTCGAGCGCGTCACGCTCTACGGCGTTCCGCTGGTGGTCGGCCGCAAGGTCAACTACGGGCGCATCGACCCGGAGCTGAGCCGGGAGCTGTTCATCCGGCACGCGCTCGTGGAGGGCGACTGGGACACCCGGCACGCGTTCTTCCACGAGAACCGGGCAATGCTCGACGAGGTCGAGGACCTCGAGGAACGGGCCCGGCGGCGCGACATCCTGGTCGACGACGAGACGCTGTTCGAGTTCTACGACCAGCGCATCGGCGCCGACGTCGCCTCCGGCAGGCACTTCGACTCGTGGTGGAAGAAGGCCCGCCAGGAACAGCCGGACCTGCTCAACTTCGAGAAGTCGATGTTGATCAACCAGGAATCGGCGGCGGTCAGCGACCAGGACTACCCCGACTTCTGGGCGCAGGGCGGGCACCGGCTGCCGCTGTCGTACCAGTTCGAGCCGGGCGCCGACGCGGACGGCGTGACCGTGCACATCCCGCTGGCGGTGCTCAACCAGATCGAACCGGATGGTTTCGACTGGCAGATCCCCGGCCTGCGCGAGGAAGTCGTGACGGCCCTGCTGAAGTCGTTGCCGAAGAACGTGCGCCGGAACTTCGTCCCGGCTCCGGACTTCGCCAAGGCGGCGCTGTCCCGGATGCCCTCGCCGGACGGCCCGCTGCTGGACGCCGTGCAGCGACAGCTCCAGGTCATGACCGGCGTCGCCGTGTCGCGCTCCGAATGGGACCTCGAGCGGGTGCCGGAGCACCTGAAGATGACCTTCCGCGTGGTGGACGGCAAGGGCCGCAAGCTCGCCGAGTCCAAGGACCTGGAGTCGCTCAAGCAGCGGCTGAAGCCCAAGCTCCGCGCCGAGATCTCCGCCGCCGCCGACGACGTCGAGCAGCGCGGGCTGAGCTCCTGGAGCTTCGGCTCGTTGCCGCGCACCTTCGAGCAGCAGCGTTCGGGCCACGCGGTGAAGGCGTATCCGGCACTGGTGGACGAGCAGGACAGCGTCGCGGTGCGGATGTTCGACACCGAGGAGGAGCAGCGGCAGGCGCTGTGGGACGGCACCCGGCGAATGCTGCTGCTGAACCTCCCGTCGCCGGTGAAGTCCATCCAGCGCGGGATGAGCAGCACCGCCCGGCTCGTGCTGGGCAGCAGCCGGTACGGCGACCTCGCCGCCGTGCTCGACGACTGCGTGAGCTGCGCCGTCGACAAGCTGATGGCGGATTACGGCGGCCCGGTGTGGGACCAGGCTGCCTACGATTCCCTGCAGGCCAAGGTCCGGGCACGGCTGGGCGAGGTCACCGTCGACGCGGTGTCCAAAGTGGAGCATGTGCTGATGGCGGCGCAGCGGGTGGAGACGCTGCTGGCCGACCAGCCCCGGAACCTGAATCCCGCCGCGCTCGCCGACATCCAGGACCAGCTGGGCGGGCTGCTCTACCCCGGCTTCGTGACCGGGACCGGTTTCGCGCGGCTGTCCGATCTGACGCGCTACCTGCGCGGGATCGAGCAGCGGCTGGACAAGCTGCAGCACCATCCGCAGCGCGACCGGGACTGGATGCAGCAGGTGGACGAGGTCGAGCAGCGCTACCAGGACATGCTTGCGGGCCTTCCGCCGGGGCGCGCCCCGGGCGAATCCCTGCGGGAGATCGGGTGGCTGATCGAGGAGCTGCGGGTGAGCCTCTTCGCGCAGACGCTCGGCACGTCGCAGCCGGTGTCGGTGAAGCGCATCCACCGCGCGATGGACAAGTTGGAGCGCTGATCCGGCGCTCGCCGCGACTGCCGGCGAGCCGGACAAGTGCTTGAGCAGGGTCGTGACATGCATGGCTGGCCCCTCCGGGGTGCGAACTGGTGCGTCGGGCGGGCACCGCGGCCGTCGGCCTGGTTCGGTGCATCCGAGGCGCGACCGCTTCGAGCTCGCGTGATTCATCGGGAATTGCGTGCTCGAAACGGCCGTGATCCCCGAAAAGCCGTGCTCTGCAAGGTCATGTGCCTGCAAAGGCCGCATGTCTGCCCCGCCGTGTGCCTGCAAGCCGTGTGCTTTGCGAAGTCGCCGTTCGGCGAAGGTTTTGCAGGGCCGGAGTTTCGGAGAAGGGTGCCTCAGGCCGCCCAACATCGAGTATTCGCGCTCGAACTGTCGTTCGCATCACTCGACGGGGTGGAACCCGCTGCGAGATCGCGGATTCGACTCCTCGCGCGCGGCCGCAGCCGGAAAACCCGTTGGGAATGGGGAAGAACCGCGTCCGCCGCGAACTCGGCGGCGAACGCGGCGGCGAACGCGGCGGAGCGCTGTCGTGCCGCTCAGGTAGCGGGGGAGACGGTCACGCCCAATGCGCCCGGCCCCGCGTGGGCGCCCAGGACCGCGCTCGTCTCCTCCAGGGTGACGCGGCGGATCTGGGGCAGCTGGGACCGCAGGTCGTCCAGCACGCGCTGAGCTCGGTCGGCGAACTGGAAGTGCTCGACGCCGATGTCGACCGGTCCGCTGCCGGCTCGCTGGACCGCGTTCGCGACCGCCTTCTTGAGCGCCCGGTCCGGCCCGATGCCCTTCGTCAGCTGGTCGATGATGCCTTCCTTGAGGGCGAGCACCGGCTTGATCGACAGGGTCTGGCCGAGCCAGGCCTGCGCGCGCCCGATCCGGCCGCCGCGCTGCAGGTATTCCAGGGTGTCCACGTAGAGCAGCTGCGTGGTGGTGCGCAGGCGCCGGTCCAGCACGCTCATCACGCCCTGCGGGGTCGCGCCGGAGACCGCGGCTTCGGCCGCGGCCATCACCGGGAAGCCGAGGCCGAGCCCGACCAGCCGGGAGTCGACCACGTAGACCGGGATGCCGATCTCCGCCGCGGCGGTGCGGGCCGATTCGCAGGTCCGGGAGAGCCCTTCGGAGATGTGGATGGAGATGATCGCCTCGGCGCCGGAGGACGCGACGTCCGTGTAGTTCCAGAAGAAGGCAGGTGGTGGCGGTTCGCCGGTAGCCACCGGGATCCCGTCGCGCATCGCCTGGGCCAGCGTCGGGTGCGGCACCCGGCGCTCGTCGTTGTACTCGTCGCCGACCTTGAGCTCCAGCTGGACGACGGAGATGCCCAGCTGTTCGGCGACGTCGTGCGGTATGGAAGCCGTCGAGTCGGTCACGATGGCGACGCGTTGCCTCATGCGGGCCAGGCTACTAACTGGTAGGCGGTCGGCGTGCGTGCCCCGGCAGAAATAACGTCACCGGCACCCGGCGTTCTGGGGTACGGCGAGGTGAGTACCGTCACGTCAGGGGCCTGGTTGCACCGGTGCTACCGGCTAGTAACATTCTGGGTGGTTGGCGTCACTGTGCTTTTCGAACAGGGACGTGGCAAGGTCAACCTACCCGGACAAAACAGCGCCGGGTCCACAAGCAAAGCCGCTGGAGGACCAGCGAGCGTCGTCTGTCCGCAGGAGGTCGAAGAGGGCCCATGAACATCGTCGTCCTGGTCAAGCAGGTGCCCGACACGTATTCCGAGCGGAAGCTGTCTGCGGCGGATCACACGTTGGATCGTGAGTCGGCCGATGCGGTGTTGGATGAGATCAACGAGCGCGCGGTGGAGGAAGCGCTGTTGATCAAGGAGGCTCAGGGCGGCGAAGTGACCGTCGTCTGCATGGGCCCGGATCGCGCGACGGATGCGATTCGCAAGGCGTTGTCGATGGGTGCGGACAAGGCGGTGCACCTCTCTGATGAGGCGTTGCACGGCACGGACGCGCCGTCGACCGCGCGGGCGTTGGCGAAGGTGATCGGCACCGTGGAGGGTGTTGATCTGGTGATCGCGGGTAACGAGGCCACAGATGGTCGCACGGGTGCGGTGCCGGCGATGGTGGCCGAGGTGCTGGGCTGGCCGCAGCTGACGTTCGCGCGCAAGGTCGTCACCGATGGTGCTTCGGTGTCGATCGAGCGGGAGACCGACGCGGGGATCCTGAACGTCGAGGCCGCGTTGCCGGCGGTGGTCAGCGTGACGGAGAAGATCAACGAGCCGCGGTACCCGTCGTTCAAGGGCATCATGGCCGCGAAGAAGAAGCCGGTGGCCGTGTTGTCGCTGGCGGATGCGGGGATCGACGCGGGCGAGGTCGGTCTGGCTGCGGCGGGGTCGCAGGTGGTGGAGTCCGCGCCGAAGCCGCCGAAGTCCGGTGGTGTGAAGGTCACCGACGAGGGCGAGGGCGGCGTGGCCGTCGTGGAGTTCCTGGCCGGCGAGAAGCTGCTCTGAGTCGTTCACGGGTTTTCGAGGAGGCATTGATTCATGGCTGAGGTTCTGGTCCTCGTCGATCACGTGGACGGCGAGGTCAAGAAGGTCACTTACGAGCTGCTGACCGCGGCGCGTCGGTTGGGTGAGCCGTCGGCGGTGGTGGTCGGTGAGCCGGGTACCGCTGGGAAGCTCACCGATGCGCTGGCGGCCTATGGTGCGGCGAAGGTCTACGCCGCGGAATCGGCCGAGGCCGCGCAGTTCCTGGTGACGCCGCAGGTCGACGTGCTCGCCGCGTTGGTGGGCAGCGTGTCGCCGGCGGCGGTGCTGGTACCGGCGTCGATCGACGGCAAGGAGATCGCGGGCCGGTTGGCGATCCGCATCGGTTCCGGGTTGTTGTCGGAGGTCGTGGACCTCGACGCCGACGGTGTGGCGTCGCATTCGCTGTTCGGTGGCACCTACGACGCGAAGGCCAAGGTCACCACGGGCGTTCCGATCGTCACGGTGCTGCCGGGCGCGGTCGAGCCGGAGCAGGCCGCGGGTGCCGCGGCGGTGGAGTCGGTGGAGGTTCCGGCCTCCTCGGGTGCGAAGATCACCGGCCGGCAGCCCGCCGAGGCCGGCGACCGCCCGGAGCTGACCGAGGCCAGCATCGTGGTCTCCGGTGGTCGTGGTGTCGGTTCGGCGGAGTCCTTCGAGGTCGTGGAGAAGCTCGCCGACTCCCTGGGTGCCGCGGTGGGTGCCTCGCGTGCGGCGGTGGACTCCGGTTACTACCCGCACCAGTTCCAGGTCGGGCAGACCGGCAAGACCGTGTCCCCGCAGCTGTACATCGCGCTGGGTATCTCGGGCGCGATCCAGCACCGGGCGGGGATGCAGACGTCGAAGACGATCGTCGCGGTGAACAAGGACCCCGAAGCCCCGATCTTCGAGATCGCCGACTTCGGCGTCGTGGGTGACCTGTTCAAGGTCGCCCCACAACTCACCGAGGAAATCACCAAGCGCAAGGGCTGAGCCCCGAGCTGATCTGACGCAGAAGGCGGGTCGCACCCAGGTGCGGCCCGCCTTCTGCGCGTCAGCCCGCGCGAGCTTCGTCGCGGCCCTGGCAGGCGAGCCGGTCGGCGCGTTCGTTCTCCGGGTGGCCGTTGTGCCCCTTGACCCATTCCCATTGCACGTCGCCGTGGCGCGCGCATTCCGCGTCCAGGCGCTGCCACAGATCGGCGTTCTTGACCGGCTGCTTGGCCGACGTCAGCCAGCCGTTGCGCTTCCAGCCGTGCACCCACTGCGTGATGCCCTTGAGCACGTACGTGCTGTCCGTGAAGATGCGCACGGCGGGCATCGGCCGGGTCAGCGCGGCCAGGCCCTCGATGACCGCCATCAGCTCCATCTTGTTGTTCGTCGTCGCCGCGTCCTTGCCGTAGAGCTCCCGCTCGTGGTCGCCGTACCGCAGCACGACGCCCCAGCCGCCCGGGCCGGGATTTCCGCTGCATGCGCCGTCGGTGTAGAGGTCGACGTGGTCCGTCGTTCGCTGCATACCCGGAATCTAATCGCCGGCGCCGCTGCGTCGGTCCGGTGGTGGGTGACAGGAAGGTTCCCATGCTCGCGCCCGGCGCTCGGGGTAATGGCAGAAAGGTTTCCTTGCTCCGCATTCCGGGGTCGGCGGATGACAGGAAAGTTCCCTTGCTCTCGCGCTTGTGGCAGAAAGGTTCCCTTGCTCGCGTTCGGTGGCGCCTGTGACAGGAAAGTTCCCCTGCTTTCGGGGGTTCGAAAATCGGGTGCGGGGGTGGGTGGGGAGTGGCATGCTCGGCGGGCGTGCGAATACTGTTCACCGCCGGGCCCGGTTATGGGCTTATGCTGCCGATCGTCCCGTTGATCTGGGCTGCTCGGATCGCCGGTCATGAAGTGCTGGTCGCCACCACTGCCGAAATGCCCGATGTCGTTGCGCGGGCCGGGCTTCCCGTCGTGGACGTCTTCCCGGAGCACGACGTGTGGGACGCGTTGCTGCGCGGGATCACGTCGGAGGGTGATTCACCCGAGGTCCAGCGGGTGGCCGCTGCCACGGGGTTGTCCGAGGCATACGAGAAGGTGTCCCAGGCGGGCAATCCGTTCGGGCTGTTCACCTTGACCATGACCGAAGGCACCATCGACGCGGGCCGGGCGTTCGGTGCGGACCTCGTCGTGCACACCACCGATCACGCGGCCGGGCGGCTGGCCGCTGCCGCGCTCGGGGTGCCGGTGCTGGAGGTCGGCAACCGGATTTCCTGGTCGTCGCGGGACCCCGAGTTCCGCAACGGGCGCAACCTCTACGACGATGACGACGTCACCCTTGCCCTGCGGGACAAGCTCGGCATCCCCGGCGGTCCGCCGCGGGTGATCGCGCGGATCGATCCGCGGGCGCCCAGCATGGGCGGGCTCGTCGCGGACGAGCCTGATCCGCTGGACGGCGTCCCGTGGTGGTCGATGCGGTTCGTGCCGTTCAACGGCGGTGCCGTGGTTCCCGACTGGGCGTTGCGGCGGCCGGCGCGGCCGCGGGTCGGCGTCACCCTCGGCACCGTGGTGCCGGTCATGAGCGGCACCAGCAACCTCTCGGCCGTGATCGAGGCGCTCGGCGGGATGGACGTGGAGGTGGTGCTGGCCGCGGGAAAGACGGATCTGGCCGATCTCGGGACGCTGCCGGCCAACGTGCGTTCCGCCGGCTTCCTGCCGCTGTCGACGTTCTTGCCGACTGCTTCGCTGATGGTGCACCACGGCGGCTCCGGCACCACGGCCGCGCCGCTGCACTACGGCGTTCCGCAGCTGGTTCTGCCCGCTTTCGCGGACAATCCGATGTCCGCGGAGCGCGTGGTGGCCCGGGGCGTGGGGCTCTCCCACGATCCGGCCACTGTGGACGTCGTCACGGTGCGGGCGATGACCGAGCGGCTGCTCACCGAGCCCGGGTTCCGCGCGGCGGCACGCGAGGTGAGCGAGGAGATGGCCACCCAGCCCGGCCCCTCGTCGATCATCGAGCGAGTGGTCCCGCTGGTCGGCGCATGAGTCCGTCCCGAGGAGCCGACCCTCGCGCCGGGTCCGGCTCCTCGGGGTCGCGTCGTCGAATATCTGCTGTTCGGGTGGGGTTTCAGGGCTCCGTTCGGGGCAATGGTCCGGCGTCGCACCGGGGATTCACCGAAAGTTCCTGCTCCGTGTCATCGACTGGTGTGTTGGGTGTTCGCCGCGCGGCGATACACCTGCGGCATGTCCGAGACGCAGCTGCTGGCCAGCGCCACACCGAGTGCGGCGGCCGACGCCCACTACTCGCTGCTGTTCGCCAGAGACTCCGATGAAGTGCACGCCGCGCAACGCCTGCGCTACCAGGTGTTCGCCGAGGAGATGGGGGCCACGGTCACCGGTCGCGAGTTCGGCGTCGACCGGGATTCCTTCGACGAGCACTGCGACCACCTGATCGTCCGGGACGACCGTTCCGGCGCGGTGGTCGGGACCTACCGGATGCTGCCGCCGGATCGGGCGAAGGCAGCCGGAATGCTGTATTCGGAAACCGAATTCGACCTCTCCGCGCTCGACGAGCTGCGCCCCTCGCTGGTGGAGACCGGCCGGTCGTGCGTCCACCCGGACCACCGCAACGGCGCCGTAGTCAGCCTCGTGTGGACGGGGATCGCGCGGTACATGCTGTTGCACGGCCACACGATGCTCGCCGGCTGCGCGTCGGTGGCGTTGGACGACGGAGGCGTTCAGGCCTCGCACGTCTGGAACGCCGTGTCGGCGAAGCACTACGCGCCGGAGGACCAGCGCGTGCACCCCTACCGGCCTTGGGAGCCCTTCGAGGTCGCCGGGCGCGCGCCGCTGCCGCCGCTGCTCAAGGGTTACCTGCGGCTGGGTGCACAGGTGTGCGGTCGTCCGGCGCACGATCCGGACTTCGGGGTGGCCGACTACTTCGTGCTCCTGGACCTCAAGCGCGCCGACCAGCGCTACCTGCGGTTCTTCCTGGGCGAATCGGCATGAGCCAGTGGATGCCCACCTCGCCGTGCGGGCCGGGCTGCCTTCCGCCGCGGGACAAGCAGGCCGAGGTCGGGCTGCCCCGGGTTGTGCTGCGGCTGGGCGGGACCGCCGGGTTGCTGCTGGTCGGGTGCTTCCTCGTGCTGGCGCTCTCGGTGTTGCGGGCGGCGTGGCGCGATCGGGCGCTGGCGTTGTGGTTCCGGATGTTGTTGCGCACCTTGGGGATCGGTCTCGTGTTCGGGGAGCGGATCCCGCCGGGCGGTGCGCTGGTCGTCAGCAACCACGTCTCCTGGCTGGACATCGTCGCGCTCCAGGCGCTTCGCCCGATGCGGATGCTGGCCAAGGTCGAGGTCCGGTCGTGGCCGTTCCTGGGGCCGCTCGCCGGCCGGGTAGGCACCGTGTACATCGATCGCGACCGGCTCTCGGCGTTGCCCGGCGCGGTTCGGACCATCGCCGACGGGTTGCGCGCCGGGGCCGTGATCGGGGCCTTTCCGGAAGGGACGACCTGGTGCGGGCGGGCTTCCGGACGGTTCCGGCCAGCCGTCTTCCAGGCCGCCATCGACGCGGGCGTGCGGATGCAGCCGGTTGCGCTGCGGTTCAGGACCGCCGCCGGGGAACCGACCACCGCGGCGGCGTTCCTGGGCGATGCCACGCTGGTCGATTCGGTCCTCGCGGTGGCGAGGATGCGGGACCTGGTCGTGGAGCTGGTGGTGCTGCCCGAGCTGGTCGGCACCGACCGCCGTGAGCTGGCCAGGCAGGCGCAGGACGCGATCGCCGCGGCCACCGGTTCCGCCCCGGGCCACCAGGTGCCGGCGGAGCACCTCGCCGCCCTGCACCTCGCCGCCTGACCACCCCGTGCGTGCTTTCGGGTGCCATGACACCCGAAAGCACGCACGGGTCTTGATCCGCTTACGCAGAACGAGTGTGGAAATCGCCGCTTTGGCGACAAATGCTGGACCTCGACCGGGGTGCAGGTTGCAGGCTAGCCGGGTGGCCACTGTCGAGAAGTCCCAGAGCGCCCTGTGGAATCCCCAACGACGGACCTTCACCGCCGGACTGATCCTGGTCATCACCCTGGTCGCCTTCGAAGCCATAGGGCTGGGAACCGCGTTGCCCACGATCGTCGCCGAGCTCGATGCGCAGCACTGGTATTCCTGGCCGTTCACGGTCTTCCTGGCGGCCGCCGCCATCGGCACGGTGATCGGCGGGAGGCAGTCGGACCGGCGCGGGCCCGCGCTTCCGCTGCTGCTCGCCCTGCCGACGTTCGCGGTCGGGCTGGTCGTCGCCGCCGCTGCGCCGAACATCCTGGTCCTGCTCGTCGCGCGGGTGCTGCAGGGCCTCGGCGGCGGGGTGCTGATCGTCGCGCTCTACGTGATGATCGGCAGGGTCTTCCCCGAGGAGGACCGGCCCGCGGCGTTCGGCGCGCTGTCGTCGGCGTGGGTGGTGCCCGCGCTGGTGGGGCCGTTGGTCGCGGGATTCCTCACCGAGCATGCGAGCTGGCGCTGGGTGTTCCTCGGCCTCGCTCCGCTGGTGTGCATCGGCACGTTCTTGCTGGTCCCGACGGTGCGGCGCTTCGGTGCCCGCTCGGGCGAACCGTCGCCGCAGCGGCGCGGGCTGCCGCTTGCGGCGGTGGGCGCCGCGGCCGGTGTGGTGGCGTTGAACTTCGCCGCGCAGAACCCCTCGCTGCCGTCGTTGTTCGTTGGCCTGGCCGGGATCGTGGTGGTAGCGCCGTCGATCCGCCTGCTGCTGCCCAAGGGCACGCTCCTCGCGCGGCCCGGGCTTCCGGTGATGGTGCTGTCGCGCGGGTTCCTCGCCGGGTTGTTCTTCACCGCACAGGCGTTCGTGCCGCTGACGCTGTCCGTGGTGCACCACTATTCGCCGACCACCGCGGGACTGCCGCTGACCGTCGGGTCGCTGGGCTGGAGCGTCGGTGCCCTGTGGCAGAGCAGGCAGCGCAACCTGCGCCGGGAGTACGTGGTCGCGGCCGGATTCCTGCTGGTCGGCTTCGGGATCGCCGGGCTCGCGCTGACCTTGCCCGCGTGGGGACCGCACTGGCTGCTGTTCGCCTTCTGGTTCATCGCCGGCGGCGGGATGGGCATCGCGGTGGCCAGCACCGCGGTGCGGGTGCTCGCGCTGTCGCCGGAGGGCGAGCGCGGGTTCAACTCGGCGGCGCTGCAGATCTCCGACATGCTGGGGCAGGCGTCGATGGTGGGCCTCGGCGGTGTCGTGGTCGGTGCGCTGGCCACCGCGACCGCGCCGACCAGGGGCGTCGTGCCGCTGGATCTGGTGCTGGTGGTGGGCGCCGTGCTGGGGGCCCTGCTGCTCGTCCGTTCGGCCCGCGGCCGAACGTCCTGACCTGCGCCTTCCGCTGGACCGCGAGGTGGGCTCGGGTTCGCCCTGCATTACCCTGGACAGCGCGATGACTTACCTCGACCACGCAGCCACGACACCGATGCGGCCTGGGGCGGTCGCAGCGATGAGCGAGGCGTTGACCAGGATCGGCAACGCCTCGTCCCTGCACACCTCGGGTCGCCGGGCGCGCCGTGCGGTGGAGGAGTCGCGCGAGGACATCGCCGACGCGCTGGGCGCGCGGCCGTCGGAGGTGCTGTTCACCGCGGGCGGCACCGAGAGCGACAACCTGGCGGTCAAGGGGATCTTCTGGGCGCGGCGGGCCGCGAACCCGGCCCGGCGGCGCGTGCTGGCCTCGACCGTCGAGCACCACGCGGTGCTGGACGCCGTCGAATGGCTGGCCGAGCACGAGGGCGCCGAGGTGACCTGGCTGGCGGCCGACTCGCACGGCCGGGTGCGCCCGGAGGTGTTCGAGGCGGCACTCGCCGAGAATCCGGACGACGTGGCCGTGGCCACCGTCATGTGGGCCAACAACGAGGTCGGCACCGTCAACGAGATCTCGGAGCTGGCCGCGATCGCCGACCGCTACGGGGTGCCGCTGCACACCGATGCCGTGCAGGCCGTCGAGACGCTGCCGGTGGACTTCGCGGCCTCCGGCGTGGCGGCGCTGACCATGACCGGGCACAAGGTCGGCGGACCGTACGGGGTCGGCGTGCTGCTGCTGTCGCGGGACGTCAAATGCACCCCGGTGCTGCACGGCGGCGGCCAGGAGCGCGAGGTGCGGTCCGGCACCCTGGACACGCCCGGCGTGCTGGGCTTGGCGTCGGCCGTGCGCGAGGCGGTCGACGCTCGCGAATCGCATGCGCCGCAGCTGATCAAGCTGCGCGACGAGCTGGTCGCCGGAGTGCGCGCCGTGGTGCCGGACGTGGTGCTCAACGGCGATCCGGGGCACGACGTCGTGGGCGGCGGGCCGTCGCGGCTGCCCGGCAACGCGCACTTCACGTTCCCCGGCTGCGAAGGCGACAGCCTGCTGATGTTGCTGGACGCCAAGGGGATCGAGTGCTCCACCGGCTCCGCCTGCACCGCGGGGGTCTCGGAGCCCAGCCACGTGCTGCTGGCGATGGGGGCGGACCCGAAGGCCGCGCGGGGGTCGCTGCGCTTCTCGCTGGGGCACACCTCGACCGCGGCCGATGTACAGGCACTCACCGAGGCCATCGGGCCGGTGGTGCAACGAGCGCGTAGCGCCGGTCTGGCCGGGTTGCGCCGATCTTCGGCGGGGCCGACGAGCACCGCCACGGAGGTGTGAGGCGTGCGAGTACTGGCAGCCATGAGCGGCGGGGTGGATTCCGCCGTCGCAGCCGCCCGGGCGGTCGCCGCGGGCCACGACGTGGTCGGCGTGCACCTGGCGCTGTCGGCGAAGCCCGGCACGCTGCGCACCGGCGCCCGCGGGTGCTGCACCATCGAGGACTCCCGGGACGCGCGTCGCGCCGCGGACCTGCTGGGCATCCCGTTCTACGTGTGGGACTTCGCGGAGCGGTTCACCGAGGAGGTCATCGAGACCTTCGTCGGCGAGTACGCCGCGGGCCGCACCCCGAACCCGTGCCTGACCTGCAACGAGAAGATCAAGTTCGAGGCGTTGCTGGACAAGGCGATGGCGCTGGGCTTCGACGCGGTCTGCACCGGCCATTACGCCCGGCTGTCCATCGTGGACGGCGTGCCGGAGCTGCGGCGCAGCAGGGACGACGGCAAGGACCAGTCCTACGTGCTGGCCTCGCTGACCGCCGAGCAGCTGCGGCACTCGATGTTCCCGCTCGGCGACTCGCTGAAGTCCGAGGTGCGGGTCGAGGCCGCCGAGCAGGACCTGGCGGTGGCCAAGAAGCCGGACAGCCACGACATCTGCTTCATCCCGGACGGCGACACCAAGAAGTTCCTGGAGAACAAGCTCGGCCAGGCGCCGGGCAAGCTGGTCGACGACGAGACCGGCGCGGTCCTCGGTGAGCACACCGGGGTGCACGGGTTCACGGTGGGCCAGCGCAAGGGCCTCGGCATCGACGCGCCGGCCGCGGACGGCAGGCCGCGCTACGTGCTCTCCTTGGAGCCGGTGTCGGGAACCGTCAAGGTGGGTTCGGCGGACCGGCTGTCGGTCACCGAGATCGACGCGAAGCGGCCGATCTGGCCGTCCGAGCAGCCGCTGGACGGGCCCACGGAGTGCGTGATCCAGGTGCGCGCGCACGGCGGCACGGCGGAGGCGGTCGCCGAGGCCGACGAGGACGGCATCCGCGTCCAGCTCCGCCAGCCGCTGCGCGGCGTGGCGCCGGGGCAGGCGATCGTCCTGTACCGCCCGGACGCGGCGGGCGACCTGGTCCTCGGCAGCGCCATCATCTCCGCCACCCGCTGACGTCTCACCGGCCGACTTCCCGCCGCCCGATCGGGCGGCGGGAAGTCGGCCGGGCCGCGAAGATCAGCCACCGAGCCGGCGAAGAAAGCCGGTGGTCACTCGTTCGCGCCCGGCCACGGCTTGGCCTTGTCGAGTTCGCCGTGGACGAGGCGCAGGAAATCCCGCACCTCGGCCTCGCTGTACGGCGGTGCCAGGGATTCGGTCACCGGATCCGACTGCGCCAAAGCCTGTTCGATGGCTTTCGAATACGCCGCTGGGCTGTGCGGGAAGTACTCTCCGGCGAGCATGGTGCGCACCAGAGCCGCAGCTGCTTCCTGCCCGAGGCCTGGGGCGCTGAACAGCGGGTAGATGAGCGCATCCATCTCGCCGCGGAATTCGATGGTCATGTTGCTCCTACTTGAATAGCGGATGTGCGCTCGGGCCGGGGCCGTTGAAATCATAAATGGGCGGCCGGATGCCGTTGCGGCCGAACTCCTGGGCGAGGTTGGCCATGTGCTGCGGTTCGGGCTGGTAGTGCCCGCTGGCCGCGGTGGCGAAGTTGACCTGTCCGTTGGTCACCGAGAGCTCACCGGCCGCCGCGACGGGCCCGCCGTTGGCGAGTGTCGAATGGTGGAAGTCGCCGACCTTCTGGTAGTTCGAGGCGTAGATGTTGCCGTGTCCGTCCATGACGAAGATCGCTCTGGGGTCCTGGCCCCAGACCGAGGTCCCCTTGCCGGTGTCGAAGGGCAAATCGTCTTTGGCGTTGCGCATGAGACCGTTGCCGTCGATGTACACGCGGTGCGCTTCGAGTTGTTCCGGGGTCAACCGGCGCACCGACTGCCCGAGGAAGGGGTCGCTGTTCGGGTCGGTCTCGTTTCGGTACTTGTCCAGCATGGGCCGCTGATTCGGGTACCGGAGCGGACCGGGGCCCGGGGCATTCGGCGAGGGCCCCGGGCCGTTTCCGCCGCCCTTGCGCATGGACTTGCGCAACCATTCGACGATGGGGCGGAAGACGCCCGCGTTGCCTGTTCCGCGCTTACCCATTGAGCACCGCGTTGATGGCGACGTCGAGGGCCTGGTCGAGCAGGATCTTCGTGATCTCGCGGAAGATCGGGATTTCCGCCAGCGATGCGCCGAACGTCGGCGCGGCGGTGGCGATGGCTTGGGCGATCTGGACGGCGAGGACGACGAGCTGGGCGATCACGGCGATTTTCAGCGCCACCAGCGCCCCGGCGCAAACGTACAGGCCGGCGCCGATCATGGAGGCGGCAGTGGAGCCGTCTTCGAGGTTCTGCTTCGGTGCCTCGTCGCCGTTCCAGAAGGCTTGGAACTGCTCGATTGCTTTGTCGTGGTTCTGACTCCACACGTCTTCGGCGTGCTGATGTGCCTCATCTACGGTGGGTCGAAGCTGGTCGGCGAAGGACATCCATTCGCCGGCCATGTCGAAAATCTTGCCCTCGTCGCCTTCGGGCCAGGTGAAGCCCAGCGTGTTGAGCAGGCCGCTGAGCTCGGACGGCAACATGATTCCAGTGGTCATCGGCCCATGTCCTCCAGTAACCGACTCAGCATTTCACTGTTGGATCTGTCGATTTCCGCATAGGTTTCCGCCATCGCGACGATCTCTCCGCCGGTCTCCGCGACGCCGGCGGCGTTGTCCTCGAAGCTCTCCATCGCGACCTCGCGGATCGTGTCGTAGATCATCTGCATCGCGGAACCGAGATCGTCGCCGCCGAACGGATTCCCGAAGCCCTCCAGTTTCGACTGGAGCGCGGTGATCTGGTCGCGGAGTTGGTCGGCGGTTCCGGTCATGCGTTCTCCGGACTGGCTCACGGCGTCGACCGTGAACTGAATTTCCCCGGACATGGTTCTCCCTCCGCTACGGCTTGCCGATGCTGCGCATGATCGAGTTCAGGTTCGCGGTGTACCCGCTGAGGTGCTCCATGCTGTGTTCCCGGAGCGCCGTTGCCTGCGCGGACAACCGCTGCAAGGCATCAGCGTCGCCGGCCGGGCGCGCGTCTTCGCGGCGCTGCGCCTCCCAATCGTCCAGCGCCGCGTTGATCGCCTCGCGCGCTGCGTTGCCCAGGTCTTCGCACGACATGTGCCGGGCTACCGCCGTCAGCGAGTCGATGGACACCAAGCCATCGGGGCCGACTGCCACGTGGATCTCGTTTCCCCCGTCGCTGCCTGATCCGGTGACCTGCGGACCTCCTAGGCCCGCGAACGTGTTCTGCGCCGATTGCAGAGTCTCGGTGGCGTCGCTGAACAAGAGGTCCACGCGGTTCGGGGATGGGTCGCCGTGCATGCCGGTCCGCTGGCCGACTTTGGCCATCACGTCTTCGAGCGCCGAGCCGATCATCCTCATCATCTGCCCGCCGCGTTCCTCGACCTCGCGCAGCTGATCGCGCATGGCGCTGATGTCCGGCAGCGGGGCGGTGTCCGAAGGCGCCTTCGCCCGGTATTCGGTGAGGGCGGAATTCGCCGCTCCCGAGAGGAGTTCCTTGATCTCGGGAGCCGGCCGCCCAGGCACGGTCTGCTGCACGACCACCGCGGTGACCCGATGGTTGCGAACGGTCACCGTTACCGATCCGTCGCTGGCCCGGCCGCTGGATTGGACATCGCCGGCTTCGGCCGCATTGCCTCCGTTGCGGACGGATTGGAGCAGTCGTCGTTGCTCCGCAAGTCTTTCCTCGAACTCGTCCGTGTTGCCCATGGTCTTCCCCCTACCGCTCTAGATCGGCTCTCGCAGTGTACTGATCAAGAGTTGAGGAAAGGGGCTTTTGGGGGCTTTCGGCTCATCGCTGATGTGGGCGAGCGCGGCGATCCGGTCCGGCTGTTCGTCGGTGCTCAAGTGCCCGGCGGACGGGGCGGGGACTCGCACCGGGCTGCCGAGGCCGGGCTGGCCGGGAACGTCCGGCAGCCCCCCGGGGACCGCGCGGCCAGCGCGGTGGCCAGCGGCAGGCAGCTGGCCGCGTTGAAGTTCGTCCCGGGCACGAACACCACGGTTCGTGGACCTCCGCCGGCCACGACCGCGTGGGTGGCGGCACCGCCGGCGGTGATCATCAGGCGTTGGTGCGGTACCGGCCACGCGTCGAGCCGTTCGGTGCACCACCGCGCAATGGCGTCTCGTCCCCGGGCGCTTCGGTAGATGTCGCTGTTCACGGGGTCGGTGCGTAGTCGCGGAGGCTGATCGCGTTGGCCGCGTTCTGGATTCCCTTGGACATGCCGTTCAGCTGCGGGAAATGGCTCATCAGGCGGAACATCTGGTTGCGCAGCCACAGGCCGGTGGCCGTCTTCGGGATCAGCGCCTTCGCGCCGTCCGTCGCCACGTTCTGGTTCTGCGTCACGAAGTTGCGCATTTCCGCTTCGTAGCGGCGGAACGCGGTCCGGTGGTCGCCGTCGGCCGCGAGCAGTTCGCCGGCCAGCACGTAGGCGCCGACCAGCGCGAGGCTGGAGCCCTGGCCGGACAGCGGCGACGGGCAGTAGCCCGCGTCGCCGAGCAGCACCACCCGGCCTCGTGCCCAGTCGTCCAGGTGGATCTGGGAGATCGAGTCGAAGTAGAAGTCCGGTGCCCGGCGGGCCTCTTCGAGCAGCCTGGGCACCTCCCAGCCGCCGGTGAAGGCCTTGTCCAGCAAGGCGAACTGGGTCTGCGGGTCGCGGGGGTCGAAGCGCAGTTCCGGCGACTTGAAGCCGAGGATCGCCTTCGCCCCGGCGTCGGTGCGCGCCCGGTACAGCCCGGCGAGCCTGCCCGGCGTGTTGTAGACCTCGGTCCAGCGGTCCAGGTCCAGGAAGTTTTCGACGCTGAAGATCGAGATGTGGTAGCCGAGGTAGCGGCGGAAGCCGGCTTCCGGGCCGAACGCCAGCTGCCGGACGGTGGAGTGCATCCCGTCGGCGCCGACCACGAGGTCGAATTCGCGCGGCGAGTGGTGCTCGAACGTCACGCGGACCGCGTCGGCGTGCTGCTCGATGCCGGTGATGGAGTCGCCCAGCAGGTACTCGGTGTCGTCGGTGCGTCGACGACGGTCATGCCGCGATTGTCGGTGCGGGCCGCCTGCAGGTCCGCGAGGACGCCCATCCGCTCGGCGACCTCGACCGCTGCTCCGCGGACGTCGATGGCGTAGCCGCCGTGGCGGATCGCGGGTGCGCGCTCCACCACGGTCGGGTTGAAGCCGTGCTTGCGCAGCCAGAACGCGAGTGCGGGCCCGGCGATGCCGGCGCCGGAGATCAGGATGTCCATGCGCCCCAAGCTAGCGCGCCTACTTACCGGTCGGCAAGTAAATTACCGGGCGGCAGGTAGTAGGATCCGCCGGGAGGAGGACGCCGATGCCGAGGACACGGGTCGACACCCGCACCGAGATCCGCGCGGTCGCCGCGGAGCTGTTCGCCCGCCAGGGGTTCGAGAAGACCAGCCTGCGGGAGGTCGCCGAGCGGCTCGGCATCACCAAAGCCGCGCTGTACTACCACTTCCCGTCCAAGGCGGACCTGGTGCGCGGCATCGTCCAGCCGTTCGTCGACGAGGTCGAGGACCTGCTGGCCGACCGCGAAGCGGCCGCCGACGTCGACGCGCGGCAGTTCCTCGCCGACTACTTCGACGTGGTGCTGCGGTACCGGCAGGTGTTCGAGATGGTCCTGCGGGATGTTTCGGCGCTGGCGCAGCTCGACCTGATGCGGCAGATGCTCGCCTGGCGCGAACGGACCTACGCCCTGCTGGTCGGTCCCGGCGCGTCGCCGGCCCGGATCGCCCGGGCGACCGTCGCGATCGGTGGCCTGCAGGACTGCGCGACCACCGACGGCCCGGTGGAGGAATTTCGCGACGCCGCGCTGGAAGCGGCCGTCGCCGCGCTGGGCTCGTGATCTTGTCGGTCGCAGTCGCGCTGCCGCAGGATGTGCGCATGACTGCACTGCACGTGACGTAGCTGGGTGACGGTGTTCGCGCGGTTTTCGTGCACGGCTCCGGCGCTTGGGCCGTGCACGAGACATTCGGGGTTCGGCGCCAGCTCCCGCTGGCCGGGGAATTCCGCCTGGTGCCGCCGGATCTGTCCGATGAGGACCTGGTTCGGCTCGACTTCGAACCCGTGGGCTTCGAGGCGCATCGGCGCCGATCGCCTCCAGGCGCCGGGCGCGTCGCACTGGCCGCACAGCCAGCAGCCCGACGTCGTCAACGACGCGCTGCGCGAGTTGTGGGCGTCGTTGACGGTCTAGTGCGGGACCGGTTTCGCGGTTAGTGTCTGGCATCACGCCGCGAACGGGGAGGTCCTGTGCTCGATCTTCGTGCCAGCACGGTCGCAGACGTCTTGCGGCGCAGCGCCGCGCGAGTCCCGGATCGCGAGGCCTTGCGCTTCGTCGACGGTGCGGGGCAGGAGCGGGCCTGGACCTACGCCGAGCTCGACGCCGCCGTCACCCGCGCCGCCGCCGCACTGCTGGCCGCCGGGGCGCGCCAAGGCGACCGGATCGCGGCCTACGGCAAGAACTCCGACGCCTACCTGATCGGATTCCTCGCCTGCGCCCGCGCCGGCCTGGTGCACGTGCCGATCAACTACAACCTGACCTCCGGCGAACTCGCCTACCTGCTGCACCAGTCCGGCAGCAGCACCGCGCTGGTGGACCCGGCCCTGGCGGACCGGCTCGGCGAAGTCCGCCCGCAGACGTCGGTCCAGCGCGTGATCCCGTTGCGGGACAGCCCGGATTCGCTGCTGGCGCAGTGCATCGACGGCCCGGTGCCGGAGCTGGAGGTCGCCGTCGCCGACGACGCGCTGGTCCAGCTGCTCTACACCTCGGGCACGACCTCGCAGCCCAAGGGCGCGATGATGACGCATCGCGCGCTGCTGCACGAGTACGTGTCCTGCGTGGTGGCGCTGGACTTCAGCGAGGACGACCGGCCGCTGCACGTGATGCCGCTGTACCACTCGGCGCAGATGCACGTGTTCCTGTTGCCGCAGCTGATGATCGGGTCCACCAACCGGCTGGTGGAAGTGCCCGATCCGGGCGACGTGCTGCGGCGGATCGAGGACGAGGGGATCAGCTCGTTCTTCGCCGCGCCAACGGTTTGGGTGGCGCTGGCCAACCACGCCGAGTTCGCCACCCGCGACCTGACGACCCTGCGCAAGGCCTACTACGGCGCCTCGATCATGCCCGGACCGGTGCTGCAGCGGTTGCGGGAACGACTGCCCGAGCTCGGTTTCTACAACTGCTTCGGGCAATCCGAGATCGCTCCACTCGCGACGGTGCTGCGGCCCGAAGAACACGACGAGCGGCCGGATTCCGCCGGCCGGCCGGTGCTCTTCGTGGAAGCGAAGGTCGTCGACGAGCAAGGCGACGAGGTCGCGCCGGGGGAGCTGGGCGAGATCGTCTACCGCTCGCCGCAGCTGTGCACCGGGTACTGGAACAAGCCCGAGGAGACCGCCGAGGCGTTCCGCGGCGGCTGGTTCCACTCCGGCGACCTCGTGCGGCGCGACTCGGCGGGCTACTGCTTCGTCGTCGACCGGATCAAGGACGTGATCAACACCGGCGGGGTGCTGGTCGCCTCCCGCGAGGTGGAGGACGCGCTGTACACCCACCCGGCGGTGGCCGAAGTGGCGGTGATCGCGGTGCCCGACCCGAAGTGGATCGAGCGCATCGCGGCCGTGGTGGTCGCCAAGGCCGATGTGTCGGAGGCGGAACTGCTGGAGCACGCGCGAGCCGGCCTGGCGGGCTTCAAGGTGCCGAAGGAGATCCGCTTCGTCGACGACCTGCCGCGCAACAGCTCGGGCAAGCTCCTCAAGCGCGTCCTCCGCGACAAGTTCACCGGCTGACTCGGGGCCAGGAGCGGCGTTTTCGCAGGTCAGGGTCCGTGCGTGTTTTGTGTCGCCATAGCAGCAGAAAAGACGCACGGCCGGTGACCAGCGCGCCGGAAAGCTCAGCGGGCGACTGCGCCGGACGGTGCTCGTGGGCCTGGGCGTGCGCAGCGGCACTGGGCGCGGTGGCCGGTCGGGCGGGTGCCGGGGGTCCGTCGATAATGGCGGGGTGAGTGACGCAGCTTGGGGTCCCGGGATCGCCACCGCCATCGGCTCGATGCCCGGGGCCGATCCGGTCGAGGTGGCGCGCACGGTCGTCGGCGAGCTGCCGGGCCTGATGCCCTTCCCGGAGTTGCCGGGGCGCGGTGTCGGTGCCGACATCCTCGGCCGCACCGCCGGCCTGCTGGTCGACCTCGCCGTCGAAGTGGTGCCCTCCGGCTACCGGGTCGCCTCCCGGCCCGGCCGGGACCAGCGCCGCGCCATCGACCTGCTGCGCTGGGACCTGGACGCCGTCGAGCAGGCGGCGGCCGAAGCGGGCGCGCCGCGCGCGGTGAAGGTGCAGGCGGCGGGCCCGTGGACGCTGTCGGCCGGGGTCGAGCTGCACCGCGGGCACCGGGTGCTGACCGACCAGGGCGCGCTGCGCGACTTCGCCGAGTCGCTGACCGAAGGCCTGATCCGGCATGCCGAGCAGGTCGCCGCCCGCACCGGCTCCCGGGTCGTCGTGCAGCTCGACGAGCCCGCCCTGCCCGCGGTGCTGGCCGGGGCTCTGCCCACGCCCTCCGGTTACGGCAAGGTGCCCGCCGTCCCGGAACCGGACGCGCAGCGCCTGCTGACCGAGGTGATCGAGAAGCTCGCGGCCGCAACGGACTCGCCCGTGGTCGTGCACTGCTGCGCCGCCCGCCCGCCGGTGGCGCTGCTGCGTCGCGCCGGCGCCGGGGCGATCGCGCTGGACGCGACGAAGCTCGGCGACGTGTCCGGTTCCTTCGCCGACGAGCTCGGCGAGACGTGGGAGGAGGGCACGACCCTGTTCCTAGGCCTGGTCCCGAGCACCGAACCGGCGGGCGAGACCCGGCTGCGCCAGCTCGCCCAGCCGGCCTTCGGCCTGGCCTCCCGCCTCGGCTTCGGCCGCCGGGCGCTGGCCGAGCGCAGCGTCCCGACGCCGACCTGCGGCCTCGCGGGCGCGACACCGGCGTGGTCCCGCCGCGCGATCAGCCTCGCCCGGGACCTCGCGAAGCTCTTCGCCGACGAAGCCGAGCAGTAGCGAACCGTCCTCCGCAGCGTGATCGATCGGCTACCGTGAGGAAGATCGAGATGCCGAGCTGCGGAAGGTTGGCGAAATGGCCCGCTGGCTGGTCGGTTTCGACCTGTCCGAGGACACCCCGGAGCGCCTGGAGAACCTGACGCAACGGCTGCTCGCCGAGCTGCGCGAGCTGGGCGCGGTCCGGGTGGACCGGGTGCGCGGTCAGGGTCCGGATGGCGCGAAATCCGGGGCGGCGCTGGCGATCGGGCAACTCGTGCTGAGCGGCATCTTCTCCGCGGCCACTGCCGCGGCGTGCGCGAAGGTGATGGTCGCCCGCTTCGACCAGGCCAAGGCCCGCCGGGTGAGCATCGAAAGGAACGGCGAGAAGGCCGAATTCGACGCCCTGACCGCGAAGGACCAGCACCTGCTGGTGGAAGCGATCGCGGCGAAACTCCTCGACGAGGACCCCGACGGCGGCGCCTCGGACCAGCGGTAGGCGGCGTGGTGGGCCGCCGGACCGCGCTGCTGATCGCGACCTCGATGTACGGCGACCCGGGGCTGCGCGAGCTGCGCGCGCCTGCGGGGGAAGCCGAGGAGCTGCAACAGGTCCTGCGGTCGCAGGGTGGCTTCGACCAGGTCGAGGTGTTGCGCAACGAGTCCAAGCGCCAGATCGAGCGCGGCATCGAGGAGGCGTTCCAGGAAGCCGGGCCGGACGACCTGGTGCTGCTCTACCTGTCCTGCCACGGGATCAAGAACGACCGTGGCCAGTTGCTGTTCGCCGCCTGCAACACCGAGCTGGACCGGATCGAGTCCTCCGCGGTCGGTTCGGTGTTCGTCCAGCACCAGCTGAGCGCATCCCAGGCCGGGACGAAGGTGGTGCTGCTGGACTGCTGCTACAGCGGGGCCTTCTCGCACGGCCTGGTGCCCAAGTCGGCCGAGGGGATCGACCTTCGCCAGCTGGCCGGCCGGGGCACCTACATCATGACCGCGACCAGCGCGGTCGAGTACGCCTACGAGGGCAACGAATTCACCTCCAGCGACCCGGTGCCTTCGTCGCTGTTCACCCGCGCGGTGCTCAAGGGCATCCGCACCGGCGCCGCCGACATCGACGGCGACGGCCTGATCACCGGTGATGAGCTCTACAACTACGTTTTCCGCGAGCTCGAAGGGCAACGGCAGACCCCGTCCCGCGAGACCCGGATGGCCGGCGACTTCTTCATCGCCCGGACCGCCTCGGCGCAGATCCGGTGGCCCAAGCCGGCGCCGGCCGGGCCGGTCGCGCTCGGACCGTTGCGGGCTGAGCTGCCCGGGACCAATCTTCCGGCGGGCAGCACGCTGAACGTGCCGGTGGGCACGGGAGCGGATCGGAAACCGTTCCTGCTGAGCTTGGCCGGACCCGAGAACCACCTGGCGGTCATCGGCCCCGCCCAGTCCGGCAAGAGCCAGTTCCTGCGCACGCTGCTGCTCGCCCTGGCGCTGGATTCCGATCCGGCCGAGGTGCGGTTCTACCTCGTCGACTCCGAGAGCCGGTTCGGCGCCTTCGCGCGACTACCGCACGTCGGTACTGTGCTCGGACCAGACCAGCGCAGCGAGGTCGAACAGCTGGTGTACGCCGCGGAGCGGAAGATCACCGCCCGGCGAGCGATGTTCCGCGACGCCGCGATCGAAACCCTGGAGGCGTTCCGGGCTGCGCGGCGCAACCGCGAACTCCCGCGCGACGCCGACCACCAGGACGTCTTCCTGGTCATCGACCGCTGGGAGGCATTCGCCGACGAGAACCCCGGGCTGGTGGCCCGGGTCGAGCGGATCGCCGACCAGGGGACGAGTTTCGGAGTGCACCTGGTCGTGGCGGCGCGGTTCTGGTCGAAGATCCCGGACGCGATTCGCCAACACCTGCGCGGACACGTCGAATTCACCCCGGGATCCCCGGAAGCCTCCTCGCACGCCGGGCCGTTCCAGGCGGCGGTCCCCGCTCCGGGAGGTGCCGAACCCCAGGCGCAGCACCGGGGAATGCTCGCGCTCGTCTCGGAAATCGCCGACCGCGAGGAGCCGGCCGATCCGTTGCTGCATCCGCAGCGGATCCCCCGCGCCGACTCCGATCCCGTGAGCACCTGGCGGCGCAGAACCGCACCCGACTGGCTGCGCCTCCCGATCGGCCGCGACGCGTTCGGGCGAACCGTGCACCTGGACCTGAATCCGGACGGCGGATCGCACGGGCTGATCATCGGGCGGCACGGGACGGGTGCCCGGGAAACGTTGCGGTCGCTCGTGTTCCTGCTGGCGTCGACCCATTCGCCGGAAGATGTCAACCTGGTCCTGCTCACCGGCTCGCCCTCGGCGCCCTTCCACGATCTGGCCGATCTCCCGCACGTCGCGATGTGTTCGGAAGACCCGCTGGTCGCGAGCTCCGGCGCGGTCCCGGAGCTGAGGGCGGTTCGCCGCGAGATCGTCCGCCGCCGGGGCGCCGAACCCCGGCCAGAGCTCTTCGTCTTCATCCACAACTACGCGGAAACCACGTCGCACCAACCCGGAGCGGCCGGGCAGCTGCTGGAGATCATGACCTCGGGCGTGGAGGTGGGCGTTCACGTCATCCTGCTGGCGCGGGACGACGTGGCGGACCGCTTCCCGGAGATCGACGAGCTCTGCCGCTTCCGGATCGACCACGGAGCCGATCCCGAGGCGGGTGCCGGATCGCTGAAACAGGCCGGGGCTTGGCCGATCCGGTTCCGCGCCTGGGAACCACCGGGAGGTGGCTGGCACGAGCAGACCGCCCGGATCAGTAATGCGGCCTCGGCCCGGGCAGCGGCACTCCGGAGCCCGTTGGCGGACCCGATCGCGTTGGGCGACGTGCTCGGGCGAGTGGTCCCCACCGAGCGCGGGCTTTCCGCGGCGAGCCACGAGCGGTGCACGGAGGTCCCCATCGGGCTGGTCGACATCCCGGAGATCGGCGATACCGAGCCGCTGACCGTGCCGTTTGGCGGCAACATCGCGATCAGGGGCGATCCGTTCACCGGCAAGTCCGCGGTGACGCGCACGATCGTCCTCGCTACGGCCCTGACTCACACGCCGGAGGAGGTGAGCTTCCACTTCATCTGCCTGGGTGACGGGCACGCCTGCGGTGACGCGCTGTCCGAACTGCCGCACGTCGGCTCGGTCGCGAAGGCCCGGGACGAGGAACTCGCGGCGGCGATCGTGGCCCACCTCCAGGAGCTGGTGGAAACGCGGCGGGCGGACCAGGGGGGCACGTTCCGGCCGGTCTACCTCGTGGTCGAGCAGTGGAGCTTTCTGGCCGACCTGTTGCCGGGACTGGTCGCCGGCGTCCGGAAGCTGATCCGCGGCGGCGCCGACCGGGGCGTGCACGTGATCGTCTCGGCCGATCGCTGGCTGGAGGAGGACCAGGACTGGCTTGCGCGATGCCCGACCCACCTGGAACTCGGCGGCGCGCAGGAAGCCGCCGGGACCGTCGGTGGACGGGAGTTCCGCGCCGCCGAACCGAGAATGCACCCCGACCTGGAACCCGCGATCAAGAGCACCCGCGCACTGGCGCGGCGCATCGCGGACGATTGGCGGGGCTCGCCCGCTCTCGGGATCAGCCTGCCGCCTGCGGCGGTCGCTCACCGGGAGATCGAGAACTTGGCGAGCCCGCACCTCGTCCTCGGCCGAGTGACCGGTGTCGAGCGGTGGGCCGAGCTCGACCTGGCGGCGCATCCGCACCTGTTGTGCTTGGGGGAGCGGGGCTCCGGCAAGACGAATCTGGTCCGGTTGGTGATCGCCGAGATCAAGCGGCTGTACGCGGCGGACGAGTGCGACATCATCGTGCTGGATCCGAAGCGCGGCCTGCTCGGCGAAACGGACGGTCCGCAGTTCGGTTACGCCGGGGTGCGCGGGGAGTTCGAGCGCATCCTCGCGGAAATGGCGTTCCGGATCGAGCAACGCCTGTCCCGGCCCCGCAGCGGAGCCGAGCGGCCGCGCGAGGTCTTCCTGATCATCGAGGACTGCGAGCTGATCTCGGCGGACCCGCGATCGGGCCGCCCCGACCCGCTGCAGCGCTACGCGGACCACCTGGTGCAGGGCGGCGAGGTCGGGGTGCATCTGATCGTCACCCGGAACTCGGTCAACATCGGCGACGCGCTGACCACCAGATTCCTCGGCAAGCTGCGAGCGGCCGGCTGCGCAACGGTGGTGCTCGGCGGCGACTCGCGGGACGGTGAGCTGCTGCCGGGCGTGGTGTCGATGCCGCGGCCGCCGGGGCGGGGGCGGTTCGTTCGGAGCGGGAGGAACGACATGATCCAGGTGGCCGAGATGCCGCCGTCCGCATAGTCCTCAGTGGACCTCGGTGGCCCGTGGTCGCCGTGGCGATTTCCTGCCTGGACGTGTTTTTCGGAATCCGCAGTGCGGAAGTCTTTGCGCTGGTAGGAAGAACGCGTGGGCAGTCATTGCGTCAGCGAGCTCGAGCGGGCCGGCTGGATTCGGCGGAGCACCATCCAGGAGGCCGCTTGCCTGACCTTCGTGCGGGGCACCGACATCGGCCAGGTGGCCGAGGACTTCGGTGCGGTCGTCAGGCTCGGCCGGGTGCTGGACATCGATGACTTCTGCGAGGAGGCCTTCGCCCACCAGGAGAAACACCCCATGATCGCGCTCCGGCGGATCGGCGACTGGGTGCTGGTGGTCGAGGACAACGGCCGGCAGGGGCAGCGGCCGGAGGTGCTGCGGAAGGTCGCGCGGCAGGCCGCCGTGTCGGTGTTCTGGGACGCGAGCACCCTCACGCGCTTCTCCCACGCGGTTCGCGGCGACGTCCGGACGTCCTTCGAGGCAGTGCTTCCGGAGTACCGGGAGGGCAGCCGACCGGACGAACTGGAGGCCGCCCGCGCCGACCTGCCCTGGTCCCAGGCCGATCCGGTGGCGCTGATGCTGGCGTTGTCGGGGCGGCTGACCGGGCTGTCGCCGAGCCCGGCCTGGCTCGCCGGCGACTTCCAGACCTTCCCGGTCGCACCGTGGCCCGACGACCTGGTGACGGTGCCCGATCCGCTGGACAAGATCACCGGCTTCCCGCCCGAACTGATCGCGGCGCTGGGCACCGCCACCCAGACCGACCTGCGGCGGGCGGTCGCCGCGGTGGCGCGGCACGCCGTCGTCGCCGCTGACTGCGCGGACCACCCCGTCGTGCAGGAGGGCCTGTCCTCGCTCAGCGGCGGGCCCGCGATCGACCGCGGCGTGCTCTGCGCGGTGGTCCGGGAATGGGCCTGGCAGAGCACCTGGGACCGCCCGAACAGCAAGATCCGCAACCAGTTGCGCGCTGCGGACGCGCTGCGCCGGGCGACCCACGAAGATCCGCTGAACGCGCTCGTCGGCACGCTGGCCGAGGCCCGGCAGGTGCGCGGCGTCGACGTCGGCGACCTCGTCGGCATCGTCGCCGCCGAGCTGGGTGGCCGGCCGGCTCGGTGAGTCCGCGGGATCGGGCCCGGAGACCGCGGCCCGCCCGGCACAATGGTGGGCATGTTCAGGTTCCTCCGTCGTCGCGACGCCGAAGCCCCGGGCAACGCCGAGGCCGCCGAGGTCGATGTCCACGCCCAGGCCGCCGAGCGGTTCTGGCAGCGGTGGGACGACCTGCTGCCGGAGATCGCCTCCGCGCTGGGCGATAGCGTGCCGCAGCGGATCGAGAGCCTGGTCGCCGAGGCGTTCGCCGAGATGCATCCGAACCTGACCTTCGCCATCGAGCACGGCGAGAAGGCCGTGTACGCGCTGGTCGTCAGCGGCCAGGCCGACCCGGAGCTGCGCCCCTACACCGACGCCTGGATGGCGGCCGCGCCGCAGGGCGACACGCTGTGGGAGTACCACGACTCGGTGCCGCCGGTGCCCGATCCGACCGAGGTCACCGTGAACCTGCGGGGCGAGCAGTACCCGCTGGCCGACGTCCGCGTCGTCGCCCAGGTCGACGAGGCGGAGGGGCTCGTCGACGTCGCCGTCTACCACCCCGGCTTCAGCGGCCTGGAGGAGAACGCGCGCCGGGCCCTGACGTTCCTGCCGCTGGACGCCGCCCTCGGCGAGCGGCTGGCCGCCGACCGGCTGGGCCGGGTCGAGACCGCGGAACTCGAACCGGAGGGCGCGATCGGCCTGCTGGAGCTCCGCGAACTGGTCCGCGAGCTGGACCGCACCGCGGGCGCGCCGCCCGAGTCGTGAGTGCTGTGTCCGGTTCTTACCGGATTCATCACTCACGACGCGTCGTGCGTGCCGTTGTCGGGGGCGCTCGCTAGTCTCGGGGCGTGACCAGCAAGGACGTGGATCTCGCCCCGAACGACGCAGTGGCCGCCGCCGAGGAGGTCGTGCCCGACGACCCGGCCGCCGGCCGCTCGGCGGAAGGCGTCGAAGACGTACCCGCCGACGTGCGCGAGCGCTACGCGGAACTGGCCGAAGAAGTCCGCGGCCACCAGTTCCGCTACTACGTGCTCGATTCGCCGACGGTCTCCGACGGCGAGTTCGACGTGCTGTTCGCGCAACTGCAGCAGATGGAGGAAGAGCACCCGGCGCTGCAGGCGCCGGACTCGCCGACGCAGGTGGTGGGCGGCACCTTCTCCACCGAGTTCACCGCGGTCGCGCACCAGGAGCGGATGCTGAGCCTGGACAACGCGTTCAGCACCGAGGAGCTGCAGACCTGGGTCGACCGGGTGGAGCGCGAGGTGGGCACCGACGTGCACTACCTGTGCGAGCTGAAGATCGACGGCCTGGCGATCAACCTGCTCTACCGCGACGGGCGGCTGGAGCGCGCCCTGACCCGCGGCGACGGCCGGACCGGCGAGGACGTGACGCTCAACGTCCGCACCATGGGCGACGTGCCGGAGCAGCTGACCGGGACCGACGAGTACCCGGTGCCCGCGCTGGTCGAGGTGCGCGGCGAGGTGTTCTTCCGGGTGGACGAGTTCGCCGAGCTCAACGCCAAGCTGGTGGAGGCGGGCAAGCCGCCGTTCGCCAACCCCCGCAACTCCGCCGCCGGGTCGCTGCGGCAGAAGGACCCGCGGGTCAGCCGCAGCCGGCCGCTGCGGCTGATCTGCCACGGCCTGGGCAAGCGGGACGGCTTCGAGCCGAACCTCCAGTCCGAGTCCTACGCGGCGCTGAAGGCGTGGGGCCTGCCGGTTTCGAAGCACACCGTCGTCCTGTCCACTGTGGATGAACTGGTCGCGCACATCGACTACTGGGGCAAGCACCGCGACTCCGCGGAGCACGAGATCGACGGCATCGTGATCAAGGTCGACGAGGTGCCGCTGCAGCGCCGGCTCGGCACCACCTCCCGCGCGCCGCGCTGGGCGATCGCCTACAAGTACCCGCCGGAGCAGGCCACCACGAGGCTGCTGGACATCCAGGTCAACGTCGGCCGCACCGGCCGGGTCACGCCGTTCGCCGTGATGGAACCGGTGAAGGTGGCCGGCTCCACGGTGTCGATGGCGACCCTGCACAACGCCGACGAGGTCCGCCGCAAGGGCGTGCTGATCGGCGACCGGGTGGTGATCCGCAAGGCCGGCGACGTGATCCCCGAGGTGCTCGGCCCGGTGGTCGACGTGCGCACCGGCGACGAGCGCGAGTTCGTCATGCCCGCCGTGTGCCCGGAGTGCGGGTGGCCGCTGGCGCAGCAGAAGGAGGGCGACGTCGACCTGCGCTGCCCGAACGCCCAGGGCTGCCCGGGGCAGCGCCGTGAGCGCCTGTTCTACCTGGCCAGCCGGAAGGTGCTGGACATCGACGCGTTCGGCTACGAGGCAGCGGGAGCCCTGCTGACGGCCGGCGTGATCGAGGACGAGGGCGACATCTTCGACCTCGACGAGCCGAAGCTGCTCAAGACGCCGCTGTTCACCACCAAGGAGGGCAGCCTGTCGGCCAACGGCGCCAAGCTGCTCGACAACCTCGAGGTGGCCAAGCAGAAGCCGCTGTGGCGGGTCCTGGTCGGGCTGTCGATCCGGCACGTCGGGCCGACCGCCGCGCAGGCGCTCGCCCGCGAGTTCGGCTCGCTGGACCGGATCGAGGCGGCGTCGGAGGAGGAGCTCGCGGCCGCCGACGGCGTCGGGCCGACGATCGCCACGGCCGTCCGCGAGTGGTTCGAGGTCGACTGGCACCGCGAGGTGGTGCGCAAGTGGCGGGACGCCGGGGTGCGGATGGCCGACGAGCGCGACGAGTCGATCCCGCGCACCCTCGAAGGCCTGTCCATCGTGGTCACCGGCACGCTGCAGACGTTCTCCCGGGACGACGCCAAGGAGCTGATCATGGCCCGCGGCGGCCGGGCGGCGGGATCGGTGTCGAAGAAGACGGCGTTCGTCGTGGTCGGCGACTCGCCGGGCTCGAAGTACGACAAGGCCGTGCAGCTCAAGGTCCCGGTGCTCGACGAGAGCGGGTTCCAGGTGCTGCTCGACGACGGCCCGGAGGCCGCCACCGAGGTCGCGCTGCCGACCGAGGAGGAGTGATCGCTGTCGGTCGGGGGTGACACGATCTGCGGCGTGACGACGATCCGCGCGGCCCGGCCGGCCGAGTACGAGGCCATCGGCGAGATCTCGGCCCGGGCTTACGCCGAGAGCGGGAACCTGTCGGACGACATCGACTACACCGTGGTGCTGCGCGACGCCGCCGGGCGGGCGGAGCACGCCGAACTGCTCGTCGCCGCCAAGGGGGACGAGGTGCTGGGCACGGTCACGCTGGTGCGGCACGACAGCTCCTACGCCGACCTCGCGCGGCCCGGCGAGCTGGAGTTCCGGATGCTGGCCGTGGCGCCGGAGGTGGTGGGCAACGGAGTCGGCCGGGAGCTGGTGGAGGCGGTGATCGACCGGGCGCGCGCGGAGGGGATGGAGCGCGTCGTGCTGTGCGTGCGGGATTCCGTGATGCCCGCCCGGCGCCTTTACGAGCGGCTGGGCTTCGAGCGCCGCCCCGACCGGGACTGGCACCCGGCACCCGACGTCCACCTGCTCGGCTACGCCCTGGAACTGTGACCGACGGAAGTCAGGCCGACGCCCGGACTCGTTCCGCCGCAATTTCCATTGAAATCGAACCTTCGATTTCAATGGAAATTGCGGACCTGAAAGGGTTTTGCGGCATGGTCAGCTGTCGAGGACGACCGAGACGATGCCCGCGAGGTGGGCCAGGCGGGCCAGCTCCGCGGTGCGGAACATCGGGCCGCCCGGGCGGCCCGCCAGCAGCACCCGGTCCGGCTTGCCGATCGGCGTCGCCGCCAGCTCGGTGCCCAGTTCCTTCCAGGTGTCCGGCACCCACGGCTCGTCGCTGTCGAGGATCGTCGCCCGCGCCAGCGGCAGCCACGGCAGCTCCAGGTAGCCCTCCTGCGGGGCCGAGGTGCTCGCCGCCAGCTGCTCCGCGCCGCCCGAGCGGTGCCCGAAGACGACCGCCCAACCGGATCGGATGATCTTCGGGACGCCCTCGGCGAGGATCTGCAACCCGTTCGCCGGCTCGGCCGCGATCTCCTCGACGAGCTCCAGCTCGCGGTGCGTGTCCAGCACGCCCGCGTACGGCCGGACCGCGTCGACCTCCACGCCGTCGACCGACTCGGCGGCGGTGATCAGCACGTCCGGCAGCCGGCCCGACGGCAGCTCCACGACCAGGTCGTCGATCGCCACGCCGTTGCTGCGCTCGACGACGTCGACGCTGAGGATGTCGGCACCGATCTCGCCGAGCGCGCTCGCCACCGACCCGAGGTTGCCGGGCCGGTCCGGTATCTGCACCCGGATGAGGAAGGACACCGGACTCAACGCCTCCAGTTTCGTGCGCGACACCTCGCCGGCCGCGCTCTCGCTACCGCACGAGGCCGCACTGCAGCGGCTCCTCGTGCGAGGAACTGGCGGTTGAAATTGTGTCAGACGCGACGCCCCCGCGGTGCGCCCGGCGTCCACGGAGTGGAAGTACCTGCGGTTTTCCGTCGCGTCGTCGGCATTTTCGGGGGCGGTCGGCGCGTTGATCCGCAGTGGAATCGCCGCGGGCCCGGGTGGCGGAGGCGGCGCCCGCGCCCCCTCCAGGAGCGGACCCGGGCACCGCCATAGACTGAGCTGTACCCGTGAAACCGGACATGACCAGGGAGCCTTCGCAGTGTCCAAGATCTCCCGCGACGAGGTCGCACACCTCGCCGGCCTGGCGCGGCTGGCCGTCACCGAGGCCGAGCTCGACACCTTCGCCGGCCAGCTCGACCAGATCCTCGATGCGGTGGCCAAGGTGGGCGAGGTCGCTGCGGACGACATCCCGCCGACCTCCCACGCCGTGCCGGTGACCAACGTTTTCCGCGATGACGAGGTGCGGCCGGGCCTGTCGCGCGAGCAGGCGCTCGCCGCGGCGCCGGCTGCCGAAGAGGACCGGTTCCGCGTGCCGCGGATCCTGACCGAGGAGGCCTGATGACGACCGCATCCGGCGGCAGCCTGACCGGGCTGACCGCATCCGAGCTCGCCGCCAAGCTGCAGGCGGGCGAGGTCACGTCGGTCGAGGTGACGCAGGCGCACTTGGACCGGATCGCCGCCGTGGACCAGGAGGTGCACGCGTTCCTGCACGTCGACGCCGACGGGGCGCTGGCCGCCGCGCGGCGGGCCGACGAAGAGCGCGCCGCCGGGAACACCACGTCGCCGCTGGCCGGCGTGCCGCTGGCGCTCAAGGACGTGCTGACCACCACCGACATGCCCACCACCTGCGGCTCCAAGATGCTGGAGGGCTGGGTTCCGCCGTACGACGCGACCGTGACGCGCCGGCTGCGCGAGGCGGGCGTGGTCATCCTCGGCAAGACGAACATGGACGAGTTCGCGATGGGCTCGTCGACCGAGAACTCCGCGTACGGCCCGACCCGCAACCCGTGGGACCTGGAGCGCATTCCCGGCGGTTCCGGCGGCGGTTCGTCGGCGGCGCTGGCCGCGTTCGAGGCGCCGCTGGCCATCGGCACCGACACCGGCGGCTCGATCCGCCAGCCCGGCGCGGTGACCGGCACGGTCGGCGTCAAGCCGACCTACGGCGGCGTTTCCCGCTACGGCCTCGTCGCGTTCTCCTCGTCGCTGGACCAGCCCGGCCCGTGCGCGCGCACGGTGCTGGACGCCGCGCTGCTGCACGAGGTGATCGCCGGGCACGACCCGATGGACTCCACCTCGATCGACCAGCCGGTGCCGCAGGTCGTCGCCGCGGCCGAGCAGGGCGCTTCGGGCGGCCTGCAGGGCGTGCGCGTCGGCGTGGTCCGCGAGTTCTCCGGTGACGGCTACCAGCCGGGCGTGCAGCGGGCCTTCGACGCCGCCGTCAAGCAGCTGTCCGCGCTGGGCGCGGAGGTCATCGAGGTCTCCTGCCCGCACTTCAGCTACGCGCTGCCGGCCTACTACCTGATCGCGCCGAGCGAGTGCTCTTCCAACCTCGCCCGCTTCGACGCGATGCGCTACGGCCTGCGCGTCGGCGACGACGGCGCGCGCAGCGCCGAGGAGGTCATGTCGCTGACCCGCGAGGCCGGGTTCGGGCCCGAGGTGAAGCGGCGCATCATGCTCGGCACCTACGCGCTGTCGTCGGGCTACTACGACGCCTACTACGGCCAGGCGCAGAAGGTGCGGACGCTGATCACCCGCGACTTCACCGCCGCGTTCGAGCAGGTCGACGTGCTGGTGTCGCCGACGACGCCGACCACCGCCTTCAAGATCGGCGAGCGGGTCGACGACCCGATGGCGATGTACCTGGCGGACCTGTGCACCATCCCGTCCAACCTGGCAGGCAACGCCGCCATGAGCGTCCCGTGTGGACTGTCCGATGAGGACGGCCTGCCGGTCGGGCTGCAGATCATGGCCCCGGCGATGGCCGACGAGTGGCTCTACCGGGTCGGCGCGGCCTACGAGGCGGCGCGCAACGCCAGCCAGGACGGCCCGCTCATCAACCGTGTTCCCCAGCTGGAGGTCGCGCGATGAACCCGAAGATCAAAGCAGCGTTCCAGCTCGCCTCGGTGCTGTCGGCCGCCCTCGGGCTGCGGGCGAGCTTCCGCTCGGCGCGGGAGGAGAAGGACAAGCTCGCGCTGGCGGACGCGGTCATCACCGCGCTCGGCCTGATCACCGGCACCGCGCTGGCCGTGCGGGCCCTGCGCAAGGGGGAGGACGACAAGTGACCGCCGTCGCCGAGATCATGGACTACGACGAGGTCCTCGCGCGGTTCGACCCGGTGCTCGGGCTCGAAGTGCACGTGGAGCTGTCCACCAGGACGAAGATGTTCTGCGGCTGCGCCAACGCCTTCGGCGCCGAGCCGAACACCCAGGTGTGCCCGGTGTGCCTGGGCCTGCCGGGTGCGCTGCCGGCGCTCAACGGCAAGGCCGTGGAGGCCGCCATCCGGATCGGGCTGGCGCTGAACTGCCAGGTCGCCGAGTGGTGCCGGTTCGCCCGGAAGAACTACTTCTACCCGGACATGCCGAAGAACTTCCAGACCTCGCAGTACGACGAGCCGATCGTCCACGACGGCTACCTGGACGTGCTGCTGGACGACGGCGAGACCTTCCGGGTCGACATCGAGCGGGCGCACATGGAGGAGGACACCGGCAAGTCCTCGCACATGGGCGGCAGCACCGGCCGGATCCACGGCGCGGACTACTCGCTGCTGGACTACAACCGGGCCGGCGTGCCGCTGATCGAGATCGTCACCAAGCCGATCGTCGGCGCCGGGGAGCGGGCTCCCGAGGTCGCGCGCGCCTACGTCACGGCGCTGCGGGACCTGCTGCGCGCGCTGGACGTCTCCGACGTGCGGATGGACCAGGGCTCGCTGCGGTGCGACGCGAACGTGTCGCTGATGCCGAAGGGCACGACGGAGTTCGGCACCCGCACCGAGACGAAGAACGTCAACTCGCTGCGCAGCGTGGAACGCGCGGTGCGCTTCGAGATGCAGCGGCACGCCGCGGTGCTGACCTCGGGCGGCTCGATCCTGCAGGAGACGCGGCACTTCGACGAGTCCACCGGGACCACGTCGGCGGGCCGCCGCAAGGAGACCTCCGAGGACTACCGCTACTTCCCGGAGCCCGACCTGGTGCCGATCGCGCCGGCCAGGAAGTGGGTCGAGGAGCTGTCCAAGACCCTGCCGGAGATGCCGTGGGAGCGGCGCAAGCGCGCGCAGGAGGACTGGGGCCTCTCCGACGAGGAGCTGCGCGACCTGGTCAACGCCGGGGCGCTGGAGCTGGTGGCGCAGACCGTCGACGCGGGCGCGCCCTCCGGCGACGCCCGCTCCTGGTGGGTTTCGTACCTGGCGCAGCAGGCCAACACCCGCGGCGTCGAGCTCGCCGACCTGGCGATCGCGCCGAAGCAGCTGGCGCGGGTGATCGCGCTGGTCGCCGAGGGCAAGCTGACCAACAAGCTGGCCCGGCAGGTCGTCGACGGGGTGCTCGCCGGTGAGGGCGAGCCGGACGACGTGGTGGCGGCCCGCGGCCTGGAGGTCGTGTCCGACGACTCGGCGCTGCAGGCGGCGATCGACGAGGCGCTGGCGGCGCAGCCGGACATCGCGGACAAGATCCGCGGCGGCAAGGTGCAGGCGGCGGGCGCGATCGTCGGCGCGGTCATGAAGGCCACCAAGGGCCAGGCGGACGCCAAGCGGGTCCGCGAGCTCGTCCTCGCGGCCTGCGGCCAGTAACGGGCGCCGGAAGCGAACTGCGAAAACCGAAGTGGGGAGCCGGAACTTTCCGGTTCCCCACTTCGCATCTCCGCAGTTTCAATGAGGTTTTTCCAACCTAAATTTGCGTGGCGGTGCGGGTGGCGGAACCTCAGAGGCTTCCTGGTCTGTGGGTGCCCTGACTGATGTATGTCCAATACACGGCGTCAGGGCCGTCCTCGCCAGGAAGCCTCTGAGAACCCGCGGCGGTGCGAGTGTCGTAGGTGGGCTATGCGCCTGCGGCGCATGCGACACCTCATCGACGTGCGGCGTTGCGGCCCGCGACTGCGGGCCGACCAGGATGAAAAAGGCTCAATGGAAACTGCGGACCTAGGCCCGGCTGGGGTGCAGTTTCAATTGAAACTGCGGGTTGGGGTCAGCGGGCTAGGTAGCCGCCGTCGACGTAGAGCTCGGAACCCGTGGTGAAGGATGCGTCGTCGCTGGCGAGGTAGGCGACGGCCGCCGCGACCTCGGCCGGGCGGCCGAGGCGGCCCAGCGGGGTCACCGCCAGCATCGCCGCCTCCCGGTCGGTGCCGCGGGCGCCGTCCAGGATCGCGGTGTCGATGAAGCCGGGATGCACCGAGTTCACCCGGATCCCCGCATCGGCCCACTGCAGCGCGGCGTTCTTGGTGAGCAGCCGGACCGCGCCCTTCGCCGCGTGGTAGGCCGGGCTGGTGCCGAAGCCGCCGCTGGCGCCGAAGATCGAACTGATGTTGATCACAGACGCGTGCCCGGAGGCGCGCAGCGCCTCGGCGGCGGCCCGCATGCCGAGGAACACGCTGGTCTGGGTGACCGCGATGGTGCGTTCGTAGCTCTCCGCCGTGGTGTCCTCGATGGTGCCGCGGTCGGCGATCCCGGCGTTGTTGACCAAGATGTCCAGGCCGCCGAACTCGTCGACGGCGGTGCGGACCGCGGCCGCCCACTCGGCCTCGTCGGCGGCGTCGTGGTGCACGAAAAGCGACCTCCCGCCGTCGTCGCGGATCTCGGCGGCGACGGCGGCCCCGGCATCGTCCTGGATGTCGGTGACCACGACCGCCGCGCCTTCCGCGGCCAGCCGGAGGGAGGTCTGCCGGCCGATTCCGCCCGCACCGCCGGTGATCAGCGCGACCCTGTCCTGTAACCGCAACATCTCTCCACCCTTCGCTGAACGATCGTTCAACGGAGGGTGGCACGGCGCGGCGGGATCCGTCACCGGCCGGATGGGCGAGCGCCCGCGGCCTCGGTGATCCGGCCGATGTGGCCGTCCGGCCGGACCAGCACGAGGGCCCCGGCGGCCACGTCGTAGGCCCGCCAAGCGTCCACATGGGACCGATCGACCCGGTGGACGTGCACGTCGGGGCCGGTTTCCGGCGGCTCCGCGCCGAATGCCAGCAGCGTCCAGTGCGGGCCCCGGAACAGGTCGAAGAGGCGCACGCCGTCGCCCACGGGCGAATCCGGCGCCCGGTCGCCGGCCTGCACGCGGCCGCGCTCCGCCCGCTCGTCGTGCGCCAGCGGCCCGGTGCGGTAGGAGATGTCCAGCTGCCGGGTCTCGGCCCCGCGGCGGTACGCGTCCTCGTCGCCATCGGTGTGCTTGCGCAGGAGCGCCGTGCTGATCCCGAGTACCGAGGCGGCGACCGGGAGGCGTTCCGCTTCGTAGCTGTCGAGCAGGTCGTGATCCCCTTCGGCCAGCTTCCAGCCGAGGTTGTAGGCGTCCTGCACGCCGGTGTTCAGACCCTGGCCGCCGGTCGGCGGGTGCACATGCGCTGCGTCGCCGGCGAGGAAGACGCGGCCGCGCCGGAACTGCCGCGCCAGCCGCATGTTCGCCCGCCACGCGGTGGACCACGTCAGGTCGTGCAGCCGGAGGTCCGTGCGACCGGAGAACTCGTCGAGCAGGCGTTGCAGGGCGGGCAGCGCGGCGTCCTGGTCGTCGGGCAGCGGGGCGGCGCACTGGAAGGAGTCCGTGCCGGGCAGCGGTGTGAAGGCGATGCCGTGGGCGAGGTCCGCCGCGGTGCCGAACCAGTGCCCGCGGTCGGGGTCGAGCCCGGCGACCCGCACGTCGGCCAGCAGCATGCGAACGGATTCGTCGGTCTCGCCGACGAAGTCGATGCCGACGCTCTTGCGGACCGCGCTGCGCCCGCCGTCCGCGCCGACCAGGAACTCGGCTCGCGCCGGGCCGGTGCTCAGCTCCGCCGTCACGCCCCGGGAATCCTGGCTGCAGCCGAGGAACTCGGTGCCCGCCTCGACTCGCACGCCGAGTCGCGCCAGCCGGTTCCGCAGGATTTCCTCGGTGCGCCACTGCGGAAGCACCCACGGGTTGGGGTGCGGGATGTCCGGCGTCGGCTCGACGTGCTCGGCCATCCGCCGCTCGCCGACGAACTCGCCGTCGAGGTGGGCGCGGATCGGGGCCGGTGGCGCGCCGTCGGCGAGCACCTCGTCGAGCACGCCGAGATCGTCGAAGACCTCCAGCGTGCGGGGTTGGAGGCCGTCGCCTCGCGAGCCCCTGGGCGGTTCCGGCGCCGCGTCCACGATCCGGCATCCGACGCCGCGCCTGGCGAGCTCGATGCCCAGCGTCAGGCCGGTCGGTCCCGCGCCGGCGATCAGCACCCGGGTGTCCATGCGCCACTCCTTGGTGAATTGAGATTCAGTGAATTCAAATTCAGAATGCGGCTTGCTAGCGTTCCTGTCAAGCAGTGGGAGGAGTGCGATGCCGGGCAGCCGCAAGGCGAAGGCCGCCGAGACCGAGGCCGCGCTGAAGGCGGCGGCGACGCGGGTGTTCGAGCGCGCCGGATACCTCAACACCAAGATCACCGACATCACGGCCGAGGCGGGCCGCGCCGCCGGGTCGTTCTACAACCACTTCCGCGGCAAGGAAGAGCTGCTGGAGTCGCTGCTGGCGGACATGCTCGCGGCCGGCGACCAGGCCGTCGAAGCCGACCCTGCGCACGATCCGGACCTCGGCGGCCGCGACGCGATCCGCTGGCACGTCGAGCAGTACTGGCGGTTCTTCCGCGGCCACCGGGCGGTGATGATCGCGCTGCACCAGGCGTCGCTGGTCGACCAGCGGTTCGCGGACCGCCTGTCAGCGCTGCTCGAACCGGATCTCCGGCACCTGGCGGATCACCTGCGCGGCACGGCCCAGCGGCCGGAGGCGACGGCGCTCGCGCTGTCCTCGCTCTGGCACCAGTTCGCCTACGCGGTCCTGGTCGAACGCAGCCCGCTGGCCGAAGGGCTGGCGGACGAACAGGCCATCGACCTGCTCACCGACCTGACGCACCGGGGCCTCAACGGCAAGTAGGCCGGCCGGGTCTTGAGTTGCCGGGGTCAGTCCTTGCCCGCGGAGCCGGCGGACGGCGACTCGATGCGCAGGGCGCGGTCGTCGCTGGAGATCGGCTGGCCGCCGTCCTTGTTCGCCGTGCCCAGCCAGATCAGGCCGTCCGGGCCGAGCGCGGCGGCGGAGAAGCGCCCGTAGGTCTTCTCCATGACCTTCGTCGGCTGGCCGGTGAAGCTGCCGTCCGGCGCCGGGTGCAGCGTGTACAGCGCCGCGGCGTCGGTCAGCGCCACCACGACCTGCGCCGGGTCGGCGGCGCACCCCGCCACGCCGGGCCGCTCCGCCCAGGTCCACGCGGGCGACCCCAGCGGCTCGCCGAGTTGCACCCGGTACAGGGCGTCCTGGCCGCCGCTGCGGTCGGTCACCCAGTACATGCCCAGCGCGGGCGTGCCGCACAGCCCGCCCGGCGAGGTCAGCCCGGCGGCGACCACCGGCGACGTGGGGTTCGGGTTGCCCGCCGCGGGCTTGCCGGAACTGTCGATGCGCAGGACCTTGCCCGCCAGCGACTGCGGATTCGCGGCGTTGGCCGGGCTGCCCGCGTTGCCGGTGGCGATCAGCAGCGAGCCTTGACCGTCGTCGAGCATCGCCCCCGCGTTGCCCGTCGAACCCTTCGGGATGCCGGTCAGCACCGGCTTGGGCCGGTCCCCGGCCGCGACCCGGACGACCTGGTTGTCGCTGCTGGTCGTGACGTAGGCGTAGAACAGCTCGTCCTCGTGGTACGTGGGGGAGAGAGCGAGGCCGGTGAGCCCGCCACCGCCGCTCGGATCGACCGGAATCCGGGCCAGTTCAACGGGTTTCGTGCCGCGCTGCACGCGCAGCACCCGCCCGGTGGCGCGCTCGCCGACGAGCGCGGCCTGGCCGCCGGGCAGCACCGCGATCGCGCCGACCGGATCCAGGCAGGTGGCCACCACGGCCGGATCGGGGTCCTCGCACCCGACCGGCGCGTTCGGCTTCTGCGGCGAGTTGCCGGATTCCGGCGGCGGCGAGGACTCGTTCTCGAAGGAGGGCTGGGGGCCGGCCTGCGGCTCCAGCGAGGGCGGGTCGCCCCACGGCCGGGGGTGCTCGTCGGGGAACTGCGCGCAGCCGGCCAGCAGCGTGCCGAGCACGGCGGTCATGCCCAGCAGAAGACGACGCATGCGAAACGAGGCGGCCACGACGCCCGACCCTATCGGCCGACGGGTGAACCCAGGGTGAGACGGTGCGCAACACCCTTCCCGGCTCCGGCCCGCGGTGCCGGTCCGCAATTTCAATGGAAATCGGACCTTCGATTTCAATGGAAATTGCGGTGAACGGGTCTCTTGTTCCGGGATGTGGAAGTTCAGGGTTCAGTGGTCGGGGTGTTCGGCGCGGCGGCGCGGGCCCGGTTCCGGGAGGCGCAGGCTGATCCGCCGGACCGGTGGCGGTGGCGGGTCGATGCCGAGCCGGGCGCACTCGACCGCTTCCACCCGGCGCAGCAGCAGGGCCAGCTCCTCGCGCACCACGTCGGGGGCTTCGAACGGGATGAAGTGCGACGTCGCCAGCTGCCGCACCCTCGCCTGCGGCAGCGCCCCGACCGCCCTGGCGGTGCCGGCGAAGTCCGCCAGCACGTCGTGCCGTCCAGTGAGGACGGTCAGCGGGCAGCTCAGCCCCGTCACCTGGTTCCGGGCCGATGCGTTCCACACGAGGCCCATCGCCAGGTGCCACTGCCAGTCCTGGGGCAGCAGCTGCCGGAGCACCGCCGCGGCGACCTCCCGGTTCGCCTCGGGGCGCAGCAGACCGCTGCACCGCACGAGCTGCGTCGCGAGTTCCGTGACCGGCAGCCGGGACGTGATCGACGTCAGCAGGCCGCCGAAGACCTGCAGCGAGGCGGAGCCGCCCGCGGCGAGCAGCCGCCGGGCGAGCTCCGGCACGCCGAGCGCCCCGAGCAGCGCGTCCGCGGCCGCCGTCGGCGGCCCGGCGAGGAGCATCAGGCCGCGGACCCGGTCCGGGAACCGCCGGGCGAGTTCGACCGCCACCACCGTGCCCGCCGACCAGCCGACGACGGTGCAGTCCTTCACCTCCGCGTCGTCGAGCACGGCCAAAGCGTCGTCCACTTGATCACCGAGCGTGCCGGAATGGTTGTTCTCCGGTGTCCAGCCCAGCATTCGGGCCGACGAATCCACCGGAAGAATTTCGGGCGCGGCACCGAGCTCCGGGCACATCAGAACCGCCTGCGGCGCTGCGGTCTCCGGCGCCCAATGCGCGGACGCCCATTCCCGGGGCCGCGCGCCACCTGCGAAAACGTCGAACTCCCGGAACAGCTGATCGGCCATCGAACCATTTTCCCCCAGCCGGGTGTGCGCAGTATCGAACAAATCACGTGTCGGGAAGCTTTTGCCGGAAAGGCTCGCACGTTGGGGTGACCATGCCCTAGCCTCGTCCGGCGTGAGGATTCACGACGATCGCCCCGGCGGTGCGGGCGGCTACCCCGACGATCGCAACTACGGCGCGCACGCCCAGCAACCCGGAGCGGGTTCGCAGGGTGCACCGAGTGCCGCGCAAGGCGCATCCGGTGCGCGGAGCACGCAGAGCCTCAGCGCGCAGAAGTACAACTACTACGACGACGATGACGGCTACAGCGACGCCGAAGCCACGTCCATGGTCGACCAGCGCGGCGGCGCGGCAGCGGGCGACTACTACGACGACCTCGGCGGCGACCCGCGCAAGCCCTTCGGCTGGAACGCGGGCACCGACCTCGGCCTGCTGATCCTGCGACTGGCGCTGGGCGGGATCTTCCTCGCCCACGGCGCGCAGAAGCTCTTCGGCGTCCTCGGCGGTCCCGGCCCGGACGGCTTCGCCATGGCGCTGGGCAAGATGGGCTTCGAGAACAGCGCCATGCTGGCCCTCGTCACCGGCGGCACCGAGCTCGGCGCGGGCGCGCTGCTGGTGCTGGGCCTGTTCACGCCGCTGGCCGCCGCCGGCATCGTCGGCGTGATGGGCAACGCGATCTTCCTCAAGCTCGGCGCCGGGTTCTTCGCCGCCTCCGGTGGTTTCGAGTTCGAGGCGACGCTCGGCGTGCTGGGCCTCGGCCTGATGTTCACCGGCCCCGGCCGGGTGGCCCTGGACTACGGGCGCGTGTGGTTCCGCCGCCCGCTGATCTTCGGGTTCATCGCCCTGATCATCGCGGTCGCCGCGTCCGCAGCGGTCCTGATCTTGTTCCACCACCCCTGACCGCGGGACGACCCGGAAGCGGGGGCGCGCACGCCGAGTGCGCGCCCCCGCTTCGTCTTTCGCGAGGCGCTACCGGACCCGGGTCATCCCGGTCACCCGCCTGCCGCCCTGTTCGAGGTCGATCTCCTGCTTCAGGAAGTGACCGCCCGGCAACCACGAGTAGGTGACGCGGCCGGTGGCCTCGCCGCTCACTTCCCAGGTGCCGACGAGCCGGTCGAGCGAACGGATCCCGTTGTCGGTGTCCCCAGCATCCGGTAGCAGTGCACCCGGAGTTCCCGGCGGTAGCGCCCGGCCAACTCGCCGAACGCCCGCTCGTCGCCCGACCGCGCCGCGCTCACCAGCTCGGCAACCTCACCCGAAACCACCGCAACCTCCCCAACCGCGACCGGACGGATCAACAGTACAAAGCGGCGGCCGCCCGCTTCGGGCAAAACGAAAGGGGCACCCGGTGACGGATGCCCCTCGCGTTCGGCAGGTCGATCACTTGTTGACGTCGCGGACCGCTCCGTAGGAGGCGGAGGTGGCGAAGCGGGCGTAGGCGCGCAGCGCCGCCGTGACCTTGCGGTCGCGGCCCACCGGCTGCCACGGGTGCTCGCCGGCGTCCATCTTGGCGCGGCGCTCGGCCAGGACCTCCTCGGGGACGAGCAGTTCCAGCTTGCGCTCGCGGACGTCGATCAGGATCTGGTCGCCGTTCTCCACCAGGCCGATCACGCCGCCGTTGGCCGCCTCCGGGGAGATGTGGCCGATCGACAGGCCCGACGAACCGCCGGAGAACCGGCCGTCGGTGATCAGCGCGCACTTCTTGCCCAGGCCCGAGCCCTTCAGGAAGGCCGTCGGGTGCAGCATCTCCTGCATGCCCGGGCCGCCCGCCGGACCCTCGTAGCGGACCACCAGCACCTCGCCCGGCTGGATCTCCTTGTTCAGGATCACCGACACGGCCTGCTCCTGGCTCTCCACCACGCGCGCCGGACCCTGGAAGTGCCAGAGATCCTCATCGACGCCGGCGGTCTTGATCACCGCGCCTTCCTCGGCGAGGTTTCCCTTGAGCACCGCCAGGCCGCCGTCGGCGGTGTAGGCGTGCGCGGCATCGCGGATGCAGCCGTTCTCGGCGTCGGTGTCCAAAGAGGACCAGCGGTTCTCCGTGGAGAACGCCTTCGTGGTGCGGACCCCGCCCGGCGCCGCGTGGAACAGCTCGATGGCCTCCGCGGACGGCGACTCGCCGCGGATGTCCCATTTGGACAGCCACTCGGTCAGGCTCGCGCTGTGCACCGACGAAACGTCGCGGTGCAGCAGGCCCGCCCGGTCGAGCTCGCCCATGATCGCGCTGATGCCACCGGCCCGGTGCACGTCCTCCATGTGGTAGTCGGAGTTCGGGCTCACCTTCGACAGGCACGGCACCCGGCGGCTGGTCTCCGCGATGTCGTCCAGCGAGAAGTCGATCTCGCCCTCGAGCGCCGCCGCCAGCGTGTGCAGCACCGTGTTCGTGGAACCGCCCATGGCCATGTCCAGCGCCATCGCGTTCTCGAACGCCTTCTTGTTCGCGACCGAGCGCGGCAGCACCGACTCGTCGTCCTCGCCGTAGTAGCGCTTCGCGATGCGCACCACCGTGCGGCCGGCCTCCTCGAACAGGGCGCGGCGCGCGGCGTGGGTCGCCAGCGTGGACCCGTTGCCGGGCAGCGCCAGGCCGAGGGCCTCGGTGAGGCAGTTCATCGAGTTCGCGGTGAACATGCCCGAGCACGAACCGCACGTCGGGCAGGCCGACCGCTCGACCTCCGAGAGCCCCTCCTCGTCCACCGCCGGGCTCGCGGACGCCGAGATCGCCGTGATCAGGTCGGTCGGTGCCTGCGCCACGCCGTCCACCACGACCGCCTTGCCGGCCTCCATCGGCCCGCCGGAGACGAACACCGCCGGGATGTTCAGCCGCATCGCGGCGTTGAGCATGCCGGGCGTGATCTTGTCGCAGTTGGAGATGCACACCAGCGCGTCGGCCTGGTGCGCATTGACCATGTACTCCACCGAGTCGGCGATCAGCTCGCGCGAGGGCAGCGAGTAGAGCATCCCGCTGTGACCCATCGCGATGCCGTCGTCCACCGCGATGGTGTGGAACTCGCGCGGCACGCCCCCGGCCTCGCGGATGGTGGCGGCGACCACGTCGCCGAGGTCGCGCAGGTGCACGTGGCCGGGCACGAACTGGGTGTAGGAGTTGGCGATCGCCACGATGGGCTTGCCGAAGTCGTCGTCGGTCATGCCGGTGGCACGCCACAGCGAGCGGGCGCCGGCGGCATTCCGTCCGTGCGTCGTAGTGCGGGAACGCAACTGAGGCATTGTGAAGGTTTCCAAACTCGGTTTGCGTGGCGGTGCAGGTAGCGGAACCTCAGAAGCCTTCTCGACTCCGGGATCCCCGACTTGCGTATGACCAATACGCGGCGTCGGGGCTGTCCTCGCGAGAAGACGTCTGAGAACCCGCGGCGGTGCAAGTTGCTCAGGTGGGCTAAGCGGCTTCGCCGCTTGCGGCCGCTTTCGGCCTTGCGAGTCGGGCGTCGCGGCGGCGGTCTACCACCGGAAGTGGCTTCGCCACTTGCCTGACGGCGAGGCGTTGCGGGCCCGCCCCCGGACCGCGCCTTGTGGGCGCGGGAAATTGCGGTGCGGCCGACATTACTCCTGCGTGGTCGGGTCGGGCAGCCGCCCACCGCTGATCGCCGCCACTCGCGGCAGGTCGCGCACCCGCACCGCCGGGAGCTGGACCTCCTTGCCGGAGCGCAGCACGGCCTTGAGCCAGCGCTTCTCGTCCAGCCGCAGCGACACCACGTCGTCCCAGCCGAACTTGGTGCGGCCGAACATGGTGCGCGCCACCACCTGCTGGGCGTCGAACGTGGTGCGGGTGCGCAGGATCCACACCGCCAGACCGAGCGGGATCAGGTAGATCAGCAGCGCCCAGGTGCCGGCGGTGGTGGCCAGCGGGGTGGCGCAGACGATGACCGCCAGCACGCCCAGCAGCGCCACCGGCGTGATCCGGAACGTCAGGGACTTCGGGCCCTCGGGCTCCGCCGGGGCGGCCTGCTCCGCGTCGACGGCCTCGGCGGTCCGCTCCGCGTCGGAGCGCTCAGCGGCCTGCTCCGCGTCGGAGGACTGGGTGTCGGACGGCTCCGGGGCGGGCTGCTTGGCGTCGGGCTGCTCGGGCTCCTGCGGGGTCTCGCTCACGTCCCGATGGTCTCACCTGCGGTTCCCGGGGCCGTGAGCGGCCGAAGGCCGCCGGCGATCCGCCGTCCGCGTGACGGTCGCGACGCGCACGGCCCACGCGTCGCACGTCACATCTCACGGCGCGGACCACCCCGGACGGCATCGCTGAGCTGGGATTATCGTCGCGACCGGGGCAGTGCGGGGCCATCCCGGGCGTCCACCATGCGGGAAGATCGTCCCGCATGGTTTGACGTCGCGGGTCGCTTTGATTAACGTCCTTGCCATGCTGCGACTGCACGACATTCTCGTACTTCCCCGGCGCGTCGACGCCTAGGAAGTTCGCAGCGTCGACGCGCCAACCCTCGTCAGGCCTATTGGGGTCTGCGGGGGTTTTTTCGTGTCCGGTCCAACTCCCGACCCCGAGGCAGACCCGATGACCAGCGCCAATACTCGGCAGAATCCGGTCCCGGCGCCCCCGCCAGGACGCCGTCCCAAGCCCGCGCCGCCCAGCGGTGCTCCAGTGAAGATGACCGGTGCGCAGGCACTGGTGCGCTCGCTGGAGGCCGTCGGCTGCGAGATCGTCTTCGGGATTCCGGGCGGCACGATCCTCCCCTCCTACGACCCGCTCCTCGACTCGAAGAAGGTCCGGCACGTCCTGGTGCGCCACGAGCAGGGCGCCGGGCACGCGGCCACCGGCTACGCGCAGGCCACCGGCAAGGTCGGCGTGTGCATGGCGACGTCCGGCCCGGGGGCGACGAACCTGGTCACCGCGCTCGCCGACGCCAACATGGACTCGGTCCCGATCGTCGCGATCACCGGTCAGCAGAGCACCGGCCTGATCGGCACCGACGCCTTCCAGGAAGCCGACATCTGCGGCATCACGCTGCCGATCACCAAGCACAACTTCCTGGTCACCGACCCCGAGGACCTGCCGCGGGTCATCGCCGAGGCGTTCTACATCGCCGCCAGCGGCCGCCCCGGCCCGGTGCTGGTGGACATCCCCAAGGACGTCCAGCAGGCGACCATGTCGTTCTCCTGGCCGCCGGAGATGAAGCTGCCCGGCTACCGGCCGACCAGCAAGCCGCACGGCAAGCAGGTTCGGGAGGCCGCCAAGCTGATCACCGAGGCGCACCGCCCGGTGCTCTACGTCGGCGGCGGGGTCATCAAGGCCGAGGCGCACGCCGAGCTGCGGCAGCTGGCCGAGCGCACCGGCATCCCGGTGGTCACCACGCTGATGGCGCGCGGGGCGTTCCCCGACTCGCACCCGCAGCACATGGGCATGCCCGGCATGCACGGCACGGTCGCCGCGGTCGCCGCGATGCAGCGCGCCGACCTGCTGATCGCGCTGGGCACCCGCTTCGACGACCGGGTCACCGGCCAGCTGTCGTCGTTCGCGCCGGAGGCCAAGGTCGTGCACGCCGACATCGACCCGGCGGAGATCTCCAAGAACCGCTACGCGGACGTGCCGATCGTCGGCGACTGCAAGGAGGTCATCGCCGAGCTGATCGACGCGGTCGCCGCGGCCACCGAGCAGCACGGCACCGCGGACCTGATGGCCTGGCGGGAGGACCTCGACGACCTGCGCAAGCGGTTCCCGCTGGGCTACCAGTGGCCGACCGACGGCAGCCTGTCGCCGGAGTACGTCATCGAGCGCCTGGGCAAGCTGGTCGGGCCGGAGGCGATCTACGCCGCCGGCGTCGGCCAGCACCAGATGTGGGCCGCGCAGTTCGTCGGCTACGAGAACCCGCGCACCTGGCTGAACTCCGGTGGCCTCGGGACCATGGGCTACGCGGTGCCCGCCGCGATGGGCGCCAAGGCCGGCGCGCCGGACAAGGCCGTGTGGGCCATCGACGGCGACGGCTGCTTCCAGATGACCAACCAGGAGCTCGCCACCTGCGCCATCGAGGACATCCCCATCAAGGTGGCCGTCATCAACAACGGCAACCTCGGTATGGTCCGGCAGTGGCAGAACCTGTTTTACGCCGAGCGCTACTCACACAGTGACCTCGGCACCCACAAGCACCGCATCCCGGACTTCAAACTGCTGGCCGAGGCCTACGGCTGCGCGGGCCTGCGGTGCGAGTCCAAAGAGGACGTCGACAGCGTCATCCAGCGGGCGATGGAGATCAACGACCGACCCGTCGTGATCGACTTCGTGGTGGGCAAGGACGCCCAGGTGTGGCCGATGGTGGCCGCGGGCACCGGAAACGACGAGATCATGGCGGCGCGCGGCATCCGCCCCTTGTTCGACGAGGAGGAAGCATGAGCGGCCCCGTGGCAACCCCGGTCCTGCTCAACCGCACCTCAGGGGACCGTGACGCGAACCAGCCACAAGGAACCTCGAAACGAGCGATCGAGCTGGACGCAACCACAACTGCGAATCTCGGAGAGGCGGGACTGCGCCCATGACCCGACACACGCTGAGCGTGCTGGTGGAGAACGTCCCCGGGGTGCTAGCCCGGGTGTCCGGCCTGTTCTCCCGGCGCAGCTTCAACATCGAGTCGCTCGCGGTCGGCCCGACCGAGCACCCGGAGATCTCCCGGATGACGATCGTGGTCGCCGTCTCCGACCAGCCGCTGGAGCAGGTCACCAAGCAGCTCAACAAGCTGGTCAACGTGATCAAGATCGTGGAGCTGGAGACCGATGCCGCGGTGCAGCGGGAGCTGCTGCTGGTCAAGGTCCGCGCCGACGCGTCGGTGCGCAGCCAGGTGCTGGAGACGGTGCAGCTGTTCCGCGCGAAAGTGGTGGACGTCTCGCCGGAGGCGCTGACCATCGAGGCCACCGGTACCGCCGATAAGCTCGACGCGCTGCTGCGAATGCTGGAACCTTACGGCGTCCGCGAGATGGTGCAGTCGGGAACGATCGCGATCGGGCGTGGCCCGCGTTCCATCACGGCCACCGCAGTGCGCTGATCCGGCGCTCCCGCCACAGGGCCGAAAACCGAAGAACCTGTCGCCGAATTCGTCCGCGGAGCCGTCCTGGCGGGTACCCCGGGCGAGAAGACCACCGCATTCGGCGGCGGGTACGAAGAAGTCCCGAAAGGAAACGCTGAATCACCATGGCAGTTGAAATCTTCTACGACGCGGACGCCGACCTGGGCATCGTCCAGGGGCGCAAGGTCGCGGTCATCGGCTACGGCAGCCAGGGCCACGCCCACGCGCTGAGCCTGCGGGACTCGGGTGTCGACGTGCGGGTCGGCCTCCCGGAGGGCTCCAAGTCGCGCGCCAAGGCGGAGGAGGAGGGCCTGCGGGTGCTCACCCCGGCCGAGGCCGCCGCGGAAGCCGACCTGATCATGATCCTCGCGCCCGACACCAAGCAGCGCGAGATCTACGCCAACGACATCGCGCCGAACCTGAAGCAGGGCGACGCGCTGTTCTTCGGCCACGGCTTCAACATCCGCTACGGCCTGATCCAGCCGCCGGCGGACGTCGACGTCGCCATGGTCGCCCCGAAGGGCCCGGGCCACCTGGTGCGCCGCCAGTTCGTCGACGGCAAGGGCGTGCCCTGCCTGATCGCGGTCGAGCAGGACGCCTCCGGCAACGCCCAGGCGCTGGCGCTGTCCTACGCCGCCGCCATCGGTGGCGCGCGGGCCGGCGTCATCAAGACCACCTTCAAGGAGGAGACCGAGACCGACCTGTTCGGTGAGCAGGCGGTCCTCTGCGGTGGCGCGAGCGCCCTGGTGCAGACCGGCTTCGAGGTGCTGGTCGAGGCCGGCTACCAGCCGGAGATCGCCTACTTCGAGGTCCTGCACGAGCTCAAGCTGATCGTGGACCTGATGTGGGAGGGCGGCATCGCCGGCCAGCGGTACTCGATCAGCGACACCGCCGAGTACGGCGACCTCAGCCGCGGCCCGCGGGTGATCGACGCCCACGTCAAGGAGTCGATGCGCAAGATCCTGAGCGAGGTCCAGGACGGCACCTTCGCCAAGGAGTGGGTGGCCGAGGACGAGGCCGGGCGCCCGAACTTCACCAAGCTGCAGGCCGAGGGCAACGCCCACCAGATCGAAGAGGTCGGCAAGAAGCTGCGTTCGCTGATGTCCTGGACCAACAAGTAAGGACCCGCGATCCTCGGCGGCGCGCCGACCGCGCGTCCGGCCGATGCGAAAAGGCCCGGTGAGCCCCACGAGGGATCACCGGGCCTCGGCCTTCCCGGTAGGTTCCCGGGGCGGCTTTCCCAGTTGCCAAAGGGGGAAACCGATCGCTGCGAGTGAGGGATAAGGTACGCATCGTGAGTGCAGACAACGAGATCGTCGACAACAAGGCGCACATCCGCCACCAGCTCGACTTCACCGACGCGGAGTGGATCACCAGCACGGACGACCCGGACGAGCCGGGCGTCGAGATCGCCTTCGTGGACGGCTACATCGGCATGCGCAACGGCGCCGAACCGGAGGGTCCGGTCCTGGTCTTCACTCCCGAGGAGTGGGACGCGTTCGTCGCCGGAGCCAAGGACGGCGAGTTCGACGAGCCGTGATCTTTCGAGTGAACGGCTCGTCCTGCGTGGCGGTGCGGGTAGCGGCCCCCCTGCGGGAGTTACAGAAGCCTTCTCGGCTGTGGGATCCCCGACTTGTGTATGACCGATACGCGGCGTCGGGGCTGTCCTCGCGAGAAGACTTCTGAGAACCCGCGCCGGTTCCGGGGGTGGGCTAAGCGGCTGCGCCGCTTGCGGTACGTCCCGCGTGTGTGGAGTTCGGCGTCGCGGCGGCGGATGCGTTTCGGCGGAAGGCGAATCTCGCTCGTGCAGGCGTCAGAAGAAACGGCGGTCACGTTGGATGCCAGGAGGCCGGCGCGCGTACCGGCGGTAGCCGTGCCTCGGGGCGACCGGTGGCCCGGCAGCCGCATGGGTGACAACGCGTCCCCGCGGCGTTGCGCGTTGTGTTCGCGGCCTGGTTGATCTGCGACAATGCCGAAGAATCGGGTTTAACGGGCGGGCGATTCCGGACCGGTGATCCGGGCTACACCCTTGTGAACGCTTTCTCAAACTCCCGTTAAACTTCGACCCCGTCCGGGCACATCGCCGTGCCGACCGTGATCTTCAAAATGGAGTTCGCCCGTGACCAACGCAAGCCGTCCTGTCGTCCTGATCGCCGAGAAGCTGGCACCGTCCGTGATCGACGCCCTCGGGGACGAGGTCGAGATCCGCAACGTGGACGGCACCGACCGGCCGGCGTTGCTCGACGCCGTCGCCGACGCCGATGCGCTGCTGGTCCGCTCCGCCACCAAGGTCGACGCCGAGGTGCTGTCGGCGGCGAAGAAGCTCAAGGTCGTCGCCCGCGCCGGGGTCGGCCTGGACAACGTCGAGGTGCCCGCCGCCACCGAGCGCGGCGTGATGGTGGTCAACGCCCCCACTTCCAACATCGTCTCGGCCGCCGAGCACGCGATGGCGCTGCTGCTCGCGGTGGCGCGCAACGTCGCGCAGGCCGACGCCAGCCTCAAGAACGGCGAGTGGAAGCGCAGCTCCTACACCGGCGTCGAGCTCAACGGCAAGACCGTCGGCGTGGTCGGCCTGGGCAAGATCGGCCAGCTGTTCGCGCAGCGCGTCGCCGCCTTCGGCACCAAGCTGATCGCCTACGACCCCTACGTGTCGGCCGGTCGCGCCGCGCAGCTGGGCATCGAGCTGGTCACGCTCGACGAGCTGCTGGCCCGCGCCGACGCGATCTCCATCCACCTGCCGAAGACCGCCGAGACGCTCGGCCTCATCGGTGCCGAGGAGCTGAAGAAGGCCAAGCCGGGCCTGCTGGTCGTCAACGCCGCCCGCGGCGGCCTGATCGACGAGGACGCGCTGGTCGACGCGCTGCGCAACGGCCAGATCGGCGGCGCGGGCATCGACGTCTTCAAGACCGAGCCGACCACCGAGAGCCCGCTGTTCGAGCTGTCCAACGTGGTCGTCACCCCGCACCTGGGCGCGTCCACCGTGGAGGCGCAGGACCGCGCGGGCACCGACGTGGCCCGCTCGGTGCGGCTGGCGCTGCGCGGCGACTTCGTGCCGGACGCCGTCAACGTGCAGGGCGGCGTGGTCGGCGAGGAGGTCCGCCCGTACCTGTCGCTGACCCAGAAGCTGGGCCAGGTGCTGGCCGCACTGGTCGGCAGCACGCCGAGCTCGGTGACCATCGAGGCCCGCGGCGAGCTGGCCGACGAGGACGTCTCGGTGCTGCAGCTGGCGGCGCTGCGCGGCGTTTTCGCCGGTGCCGTGGAGAACCAGGTGACCTTCGTCAACGCGCCGCAGCTGGCCGAGGACCTGGGCGTGCAGGTGGAGGTCAAGACCTCCTCGGAGAGCCCGAACCACCGCAGCGTGGTGTCGGTGCGCGCGGGCCTGCCGGACGGCCGCACCGCCGTGGTCTCGGGCGCGCTGTCCGGGTCGAACCAGGTGGAGAAGCTGGTCGAGGTCAACGGCCGGCACTTCGACCTGCGGGCCGAGGGCAACGTGCTGCTGCTGGAGTACCCGGACCGGCCGGGCGTGATGGGCCGGGTCGGCACCCTGCTCGGCGAGGTCGGCGTGAACATCGAGGCGGCGATGGTCAGCCAGACCACGGAGCGCTCGGACGCGATCATGCTGCTGCGCGTGGACCGTCCGGTCGAGCCGGGCGTGCTGGAGCCGATCGGCGCTGCGGTCGGTGCGCGCATCGTGCGCACCGTCAGCTTCGAGTAACTCGGACGAGTGACACGGGGGCCGTTCCACGATGTGGGATGGCCCCCGTGTCGTACCAGGGACCGATGGTCATCTCACTCCAATGGGTGTCCCACACTCCGGGACATATCATCCACTTGGTGGGCCCGGCATGCCGCTGCCCGCAGTCGTGCCGGTAGCCTTCGGCTCAACAGTTCGAGCCCCGCGGGTCGGGGTGGTTCTCGGGAGGTGTGTAGATGCGGCTCGCTGTGATCCCCGGCGACGGGATCGGGCCGGAGGTTATTGCCGAGGCACTCAAGGTCCTCGGCGAGGTGGTGCCGGATACCGAGATCACTCGTTACGACCTGGGAGCGGCGCGCTGGCACGCGACCGGGGAGCTGCTGCCCGAGTCCGTGCTGGGTGAACTCCGCCAGCACGACGCGATCCTGCTCGGCGCCGTCGGCGACCCGACGGTGCCCAGCGGCATCCTGGAGCGCGGCCTGCTGCTGCGGCTGCGCTTCGAGCTCGACCACCACGTGAACCTGCGGCCGGCCCGGCTCTACCCGGGCGTGAAGAGCCCGGTGGCCGACCCCGGCGAGATCGACATGGTCGTGGTCCGCGAGGGCACCGAGGGTCCGTACGTGGGCAACGGTGGTCTGCTCCGCAAGGACACCACGCACGAGATCGCGACCGAGGTCAGCATCAACACCGCGTTCGGCGTGGAGCGGGTGGTGCGCGACGCGTTCGCCCGCGCCGCCTCCCGGCCGCGCAAGCACCTGACGCTGGTGCACAAGACCAACGTGCTCACCCACGCCGGATCCTTGTGGTCGCGCGTGGTGGAAGAGGTCTCGCTGCAGTACCCGGACGTCACCGTGGCCTACCAGCACGTGGACGCCACCACGATCCACCTGGTCACCGACCCGTCCCGGTTCGACGTGATCGTCACCGACAACCTCTTCGGCGACATCATCACCGACCTGGCCGGCGCCATCACCGGTGGCATCGGCCTGGCGGCCAGCGGCAACATCGACGCCACCCGCCGCAACCCGAGCATGTTCGAGCCGGTGCACGGCAGCGCGCCGGACATCGCCGGGCAGGGCGTGGCGGACCCGACCGCGGCGGTGCTGTCGGTCGCGATGCTGCTCGACCACGTCGGCCTGACCGAGGCCGCCAAGCGGGTCGAGGCGTCGGTGGCGTTCGACCTGGCCACCCGCGACCACTCGTCGCCGGGTGCGACCTTCGCGATCGGCGACCGCCTCGCGGCGCTGGTCTCCTCCCGCGAGGTCGCCCCGCAGTCCTGATCTCGTTCATCGCGTCGAGGGCGTCCCCGGTGGGGCGCCCTCTTCGTCGCTCTCACGTGCAACCTGCGGGTTGCGCATGGGACGATGGAGTGCAACCCTGGGGTTGCACAACCGTGGATTGGAGTGGACATGGTTTCCGACCTGATCGAACGCGAGATCGTCATCGAGGCGCCTGCGGAGCAGGTGTGGGCGGCGCTGCTGGAACCCGAGTTCTGGCTCGGCGAGGCGGATCCGGCCGGCGTCGAGGTCGGCGAGGGCAGCCGGCTGGTCTCGGAGCACGCCGACTACGGCACCTTCCCGCAGCTGATCGAGAAGCTGGAACCCCACCGCTACCTCGCCTACCGCTGGGCGAGCGCCTTCCCCGGCGAGGACCCCGCGGCGGGCAACTCGACGCTGGTCGAGTTCACCCTGACCGAAGAGGACGGAACGACCCGGCTGCGCGTGGTCGAGAGCGGGTTCGCCGCGCTCGCCGCATCGGAGGAAGCGCGGCGCGGCGCGGTCGACGACAACACCGGCGGCTGGGAGCAGGTGCTGGACGAGGTCAAGCAGAAGGTGGAGAAGCAGCAGGCGTGACGGAGCACGGTGAGGTCGACGAGGTGCTGGCGGCGCTGGCCGACCCGACCAGGCGGCAGCTCGTGGACCTGCTCGGCGAGCGCGGTGAGGCCAGCGCGACGGCGCTGGCCGCCGCGCTGCCGGTGTCGCGGCAGGCGGTCGTCAAGCACCTGGCGGTGCTGGAGAACGCGGGCCTGGTGACCTCGAACCGGGTGGGGCGGGAGGTCCGCTTCGCGATCCGCTCGGAGCCGCTGGCGGCGACGGCGCGCTGGCTGGCGTCCCGCGCCGCGCGGTGGGACCGGCGGCTGGCGGCGATCAAGCGCCGCGCCGAATCCGGGCAGTAGGCCGGTTGCCGCCCGGATGGTGGGAAGGCGCGGCCATCTGGTGGTCCGGTGCCGGGTTGTGGCAGCATGGGTGCGTGGCTTTCCGCAGTGTGATCATTATTGGCGAGCGCGCCGGGTAGACGATTCCGCACCCCGGCGCGCTGACCTCTCGCATCTGCGGGGGGTCTTTTTTGTTGCCTGCGCCGCCGCTCCACCTCATCTCCGACGCCGACGGGAGAAATCCAGTGACCCGCACCAACCCGGCCGGAACGCCGCTGGGCGACGACTTCCACGTCTACGACACGACCCTTCGGGACGGCGCGCAGCGCGAGGGCATTTCCTACTCCGTCACCGACAAGCTCGCCGTCGCGCGGCTGCTGGATTCGCTGGGCGTCGGCTTCATCGAAGGCGGCTGGCCCGGCGCGCTGCCCAAGGACACGGAGTTCTTCCACCGCGCCGCCGAAGGGGAACTCGACCTCCAGCACGCCGCCCTCGTCGCCTTCGGCGCCACCCGGCGGGCCGGGACCAAAGTGGACGAAGATCCGCAGGTGCGGGCGCTGCTGGAGTCGCGCGCCCCGGTGGTGACCCTGGTGGCCAAATCGGACCGACGGCACATCGAGCGGGCGCTGCGCACCGATGTGGCCGAGAACTGCGCGATGGTCGCCGACACGGTGCGCTACCTGGTGGGGGAGGGGCGCCGGGTGTTCCTCGACGCCGAGCACTTCTTCGACGGCTATGCCTTCGATCCCGACACCTCGCTGCGCGTGCTGGACGCCGCCGCCGGCGCGGGCGCCGACGTCGTCGTGCTGTGCGACACCAACGGCGGGCAGCTGCCTCTGCAACTGGCCGAGACGGTCCGCGAAGTCGTGTCGCGCACGGGATTCCGCGTCGGCATCCACTGCCAGGACGACACCGGCTGCGCGGTGGCCAACAGCGTCGCCGCCGTGCAGGCCGGCGCGACCCACGTGCAGTGCACCGCCAACGGCTACGGGGAGCGGGCGGGCAACGCGGATCTGTTCGCCGTGATCGGCAATCTCGCCGCGAAACTGGAGATGCCGGTGTTGCCGGCGGGAAAGCTGCGCGAGCTGACCAGGGTTTCGCACGCGCTGGCCGAGATCGCCAACCTCGCGCCGGACACGCACCAGGCCTACGTCGGCCAGTCGACCTTCGCGCACAAGGCGGGGCTGCACGCGAGCGCGATCAAAGTGGACCCCGAGCTGTACAACCACATCGATCCGGCGCTGGTGGGCAACGGGATGCGGGTGCTGGTCACCGAGATGGCGGGGCGCGCCAGCCTGGAGCTCAAGGGCGCCGAGCTCGGCCTCGACCTCGCGGAATCGCCGGCCGCCGTCACCGGCGCGGTGCGCCGGGTGAAGGAGCTGGAAGCGCGCGGCTGGTCCTTCGAAGCGGCCGACGCGTCGCTGGAACTGCTGCTGCGCGGCGAAATGGCCGCCGTGGCCGACGGCGATCCGGTCGAGGCGCCGTTCGAGCTGGAGTCCTACCGCGTCGTGCTCGACCACCGATCGGACGGCGAGACGGTTTCCGAAGCGACGGTCAAGGTGCACGTCGCGGGGGAGCGCGTGATCGCCACCGCAGAAGGGAACGGGCCCGTCAACGCCCTCGACGCGGCGCTGCGCAAGGCGCTGGTCCCGCACCTGCCCTGGCTGGAATCCGTTGAGCTGGCCGACTACAAGGTGCGCATCCTCATCGACGCGCCAGGCACCGACGCGGTCACCCGCGTGCTCGTGGAATCCCGCGACGGCGAGGAGGAGTGGACCACGGTGGGCGTGCACGGCAACATCGTCGAGGCGAGCTGGCTCGCGCTCTGCGACGCGCTGGTGTACAAGGCCCTGCGGCGCAACGCGGCCGCTGCCCGGTAGCGATCCGGTCGTGAGTGGTTGTGGTCGCTGTGACGACCATTGCCACTCACGACACATCGCACCCGGTCGTGAGTGACGGTGGTCGCCACGAACACTCGCGCGGCTCTTGCCGCGACAACCGCGCACGGGCATTCGCTTTCGCGGCGTTACGCTGGTGACGGTCCACTTTCGATTCCGGAGGTTCGTCTTGCGCTTGGCACGTGTCGCCCACTCCGACGGGGTGTCCTTCGTCGCACTGGAGCCGGATCCGGCCGCACCGCAGGAGAAGGTCCTGGCGGTCGAGATCGACCAGCACCCGTTCGGCGACCCGACGTTCACCGGTCGCAAGTGGCCGATGGCCGATGTCCGGCTGCTGGCCCCGATCCTGCCCACCAAGGTCATCTGCGTGGGCAAGAACTACGCCGAGCACGCCCGCGAGATGGGCTCGGAACCGCCGGAGAACCCGGTGATCTTCATGAAGCCGTCGACCACGGTGATCGGCCCCAACGCCGCCATCAAGCTGCCGCCGAACTCCGAGCGGGTGGACTTCGAGGGCGAACTCGCCGCCGTCGTCGGGCAGCCGTGCAAGGACGTGCCGGAGGCACGGGGCACCGAGGTGCTGCTGGGCTACACGATCGCCAACGACGTGACCGCGCGCGACCAGCAGCAGGCCGACGGGCAGTGGACGCGGGCCAAGGGCTACGACACGTTCTGCCCGCTGGGCCCGTGGATCGACACCTCGGTGAGCCCGTCGGACCTGGCGATCCGCACCGAACTGGACGGCGAGCTCAAGCAGAACTCGCGGACGTCGCTGCAGATCCACGACATCGCGGCGCTCGTGTCGTGGATCTCGCGGGTGATGACGCTGCTGCCGGGAGACGTGATCCTCACCGGAACCCCGGCGGGCGTGGGCCCGATGCAGGCGGGCCAGAAGGTCTCGGTCTCCATCGACGGCCTGGGCACCCTGACCAACCCGGTCCAGCAGGGCTGATTCCGGGTTCCCGGCCCCGTTCACGTGCCGACGCGACCCCGCCAGGTCTCGAGGGTCCGCAATTTCCATTGCAATCGAAGGTTCGATTGCAATGAGCGTTTTTCATCCTGGTCGGCCGCGAAGCCGCGGGCCGCAAAGCCGCACGTAGATGGGGTGTCGCATGCGCCGCAGGCGCATAGCCCACCTACGACACGTGCACCGCCGCGGGTTCTCAGAGGTTTCCTGGCGAGGACGGCCCTGACGCCGTGTATTGGGCATACATCAGTCAGGGCACCCACAGTCCAGGGAGCCTCTGAGGTTCCGCCACCCGCACCGCCACCCAAAACGAGGCTGGAAAAACCTCAATGGAAATTGCGGACGTCCGCGGTCCGGTCGTCAGCGGAGGGCCGCCTTGGGCGGGCGCTCGCGGACCGCGCCGTAGGCGAGGACGTACGCGGGGATCCTGCGCAGCCACGGCACGTTCGAGACCGCTCGCAGGGGCAGCGGCAGGCGCGCGGTGTCGCCGAAGTCGATTTCCCCGCGCAGCGCCGGGGAGATCACGTTCTCGTGGATCACCCGCTGCAGCCGCTGGACCAGCACCGTCGTCGGCCAGCGCCGCCGCTGCACCGCCGCGACGTGCTTGCGCTCCAGACGACCGTCGCGCAGCGGCCCGGCCAGGTGGCGGGCCGCCGCGACGGCGTCCTGCACCGCCAGGTTGATGCCGATGCCGCCGACCGGTGACATCGCGTGCGCCGCGTCGCCGATGCACAGCAGGCCCGGCACGTGCCACTTGCGCAACCGGTCCAGGGTCACGTGCAGCACCTTGACGTCGTCCCAGCTGCGCACCAGGTCCCGCCCGGCCAGCCACGGGAAGAAGCGGGCCAGGCGTTCGTTGAGCTCCTCGATGGGCCGGCTGCGGCCCTCCGCGTCGGTGCCCTTGCCGATGATCGACGCGACCTGGAAGTAGTCGCCGCGGTCGAACATGGCGGTGAAGGTGCGTTCCCGGATCAGGCCGATGCCGCCCGCGGGATCACCGGCCTGCCGCGGGACCTGGAACCACCGGACGTCCATCGGCGTCGGGAAGTCCCGCAGCCCGAGTTCGGGCATCTCGCGCACGAACGACTTCCGGCCGTCGCAGGCCACCGTGATGGTGGCGCGCAGCTCGCCGGTCTCGCCGTCGGCGGTGCGGTAGCGCACCCCGTTGACGCGGCCGCGTTCCCGGATCAGCTCCGTCGCCTCGGTGTTCATCCGCAGGGTGAACGTCGGCTCCTGCTTGCCCGCGTCGGCCAGCATGTCCAGGAAGTCCCACTGCGGGACCATCGCGATGTAGTTGTACTTCACCTTCAACGACTTGAAGTCGCCGATGGTGAACAGCTCGCCCGCCGGGCCGATCGGCAGTCGCACCTGGCTCAGGCGGCGCTGCGGGAGTTCGGCGAACCGCTCGGCCAGCCCCAGGTCGTCGAGGAGCTGCAGCGTGGTGGGGTGCACCGTGTCGCCCCGGAAGTCCCGCAGGAAGTCGCCGTGCTTCTCCAGCACGGTCACCTCGACGCCGGCCCTGGCGAGCAGCAGCCCCAGCACCATGCCCGCCGGCCCGCCGCCGATCACGCAGCAGGTGGTCCGCTCCATTGCGATCCCCTCCAGTTTTTCAACGGGTGTTGAATAAACTCAGGATGCCCTCCCCGGATGCGCCCGTCAACCGCCGACGGCGAATGACTACGCTGGATGTGTTATGAGCACGCCAGAAGCCGCAGCACAAGCCGACGCCAGGACCGTTCGCGCCCGGTTCTGCCCCTCGCCGACCGGGACACCGCACGTCGGCCTCATCCGCACCGCCCTCTACAACTGGGCGTTCGCCCGGCACAACAAGGGCACCCTGGTGTTCCGCATCGAGGACACCGACGCCAACCGGGACTCCGAGGAGTCCTACCAGGCGATCCTCGATGCGCTGCGCTGGTTGGGCCTCGACTGGGACGAAGGCCCCGAGGTCGGCGGCCCCTACGGCCCCTACCGGCAGAGCGAGCGGCGCGACATCTACGCCGACGTCGCGCAGCGACTGCTGGCCGCCGGCGAGCTCTACGAGTCCTACTCCAGCCCGGAAGAGGTCGAAGCCCGCCACAAGGCCAAGGGCCGCGACCCCAAGCTGGGCTACGACAACTTCGACCGGGACCTCACCGACGAGCAGATCGCCGGCTACCGCGCCGAGGGCCGCAAGCCCGTGCTGCGCCTGCGGATGCCCGACCGCGACATCGCCTTCACCGACCTGGTGCGCGGCGAGATCACCTTCCCCGCGGGCAGCGTCCCGGACCCCGTGCTGGTGCGCGGCAACGGCGACCCGCTCTACACCCTCACCAACCCGGTCGACGACGCGCTGATGCGCATCACCCACGTGCTGCGCGGCGAAGACCTGCTGTCCTCCACGCCCCGCCAGATCGCGCTCTACGAGGCGCTGCAGCGCATCGGGGTCACCGACTTCACCCCCGAGTTCGGCCACCTGCCGTTCGTCATGGGCGAAGGCAACAAGAAGCTCTCCAAGCGCGACCCGCAGTCCAACCTGTTCCACCACCGCGACCGGGGTTTCCTGCCGGAAGGCCTGCTGAACTACCTCGCGCTGCTCGGCTGGTCCATCTCCGACGACCGCGACGTGTTCAGCCTCGAGGAGATGGTGGACGCCTTCGAGATCGGTCGCGTCAGCGCCAACCCGGCGCGCTTCGACCAGAAGAAGGCCGACGCGATCAACTCCACGCACCTGCGCGCCCTCGCGCCCGACGAGTTCGTCGACCGCGTGGTGCCCTACCTCGTCCAGGGCGGCGTGCTCCCGGCCGAGCCGACCGAGCAGCAGCTCGCCACCGTGCGCGCCGCCGCGCCGCTGGTGCAGGAGCGGCTGATCGTGCTCTCCGACGCCGTCGGCATGATGGCCTTCCTGTTCGCCGGCGACGACTTCGCGCCCGAACCCGCCTCCGCGGAGAAGGCCCTCGGTGAAGACGCCAAGCCGGTCCTGGAAGCCGCCATCAACGCCCTCGACGCGCTGCCCGAATGGACCACGGCGGCCATCGAGCAGGCGCTGAAGGACTCCGTCGTCGACGGCCTCGGCATCAAGCCCCGCAAGGCCTTCGCGCCGGTCCGCGTGGCGATCACCGGTCGCACGGTGTCACCGCCGCTCTACGAGTCGATGGAACTCCTCGGCCGAGACATCTCCCTCGAACGCCTACGCAAGGCCCTCGGCTGAGCAGCGGATCTTCCAGGCTCGTCCTGGGTGGCGGCCCCCTGCGGGAATTTCGGTCGTCTTCTCGCTGTGGGATCCCCGACGTGATGAATGCCGATTCACCACGTCGGGGCGTCCTCGCGAGAAGACCCCTGAGAACCCGCGGCGGGGCGGGTTGCGCGGGTGCGCTAAGCGGCTGCGCCGCTTCAAAGGAAACGAGCCTGCCGGTCGGTCGTGAGTGCGAGAACACACCTCGCGCTCACGACCGCCGCCGCCAACCGGACTCAACCGAAACAGGCCAACAGGATCACCGTGTTGGCCGAGTCGGACGCAGCGGGTGAGCGCCTAGCCTCTCGGAGTGACATCCGCGCCTGAAACACCGACCACCCACGAACTCGGACAGATCAAAGCGGTCTGCCTCGATTTCGACGACACCCTGCTCGACAGCGGACGAGCGGCGCGGCACAGCCTGCGGGAGCTCGTCGGCACCGACCGCGCCTGGCCGGTGTGGCAGCGCACCACGGATCAGCACTACGCGCGGTACGTCACCAACGAGGTCGACTTCGACGCGATGTGCGTCGAACGCACCCAAGCGTTCTTCGCGGCCTTCGGCGAGAAACTCGACACCGCCGAAGCGGCGCGCCGCGAAACCCTGCGAATGGCCGCCATGCAGCGCGCCTGGACCCTCTACGACGACGCCTGGCCATGCCTCGACTGGCTCCGCGCCAGCGGCCTCCGGCTCGCCGTGATCACCAACGCGCCCAGCGCCTACCAGCGCAAGAAGATCGCCGCCGTCGGCCTCGCCGACGCCTTCGACGAACTGATCATCTCCGCCGAGATCGGCGTCGCCAAACCGGACCCGCGCATCTTCCACACCGCTTGCGACGCGCTCGGCCTGCGCCCCGGCGAAGTCGCCCACGTCGGGGACAAGCTCGACATCGACGCCCTCGGCGCCGCCCGCGCCGGCCTGCACGGCATCTGGCTCAACCGCGGCGGCAACCAGGACCCGGCCGCGAACGTGCCGACCATCACGGGCCTCCACCAGCTGCCCGAACTCCTCGTCGCCGACCTGCCCGCCGTCCCCGCCCCCGCGCGGCCACCGCGCCGGACCGCCGAGCTGGTCGGCCGCTGACCCCGCCGCCGGGCCGCTGACCCCGACGCCACCTGCGACGATCCCCAAAAGAGGGGGGCGATTTTCGGGCCTCTGAAGGGATGGTCTAATATTCTTATCAACACGGAGGGCAGCGGCCCGGAGCCCGAACTTCTCCCAGAGGAGATCGGAAAACCGAGCTGGCCATCCGGCACCATGGGGTATGGTGTAATTGGCAGCACGACTGATTCTGGTTCAGTTAGTCTAGGTTCGAGTCCTGGTACCCCAGCGAGCTGATCACCTCGTGATCACTCAACAACGCGGTCCCGTCGTCTAGCGGCCTAGGACGCCGCCCTCTCAAGGCGGTAGCGCGGGTTCAAATCCCGTCGGGACTACAAGAGTGGGGGAGCCCCATCTGCGGAAGGCGCAGATGGGGCTCTTTCCGTTTTTTGATTGGGGGGCCGAGCCCCCCATGCCCCCCACGGTGCGGGGGTTGCTTTTTGTGGGCTCCATCGCTTTTCGTGGGGTACCCGGCCTGGGTTGCCGACCAGCCTGGAGGTTCAGCCTGATCTGGGCCTTTGGAGCCGGGTTGCCTTTATGCGGGCCTTCGGAGTTGGTCGGCCCTGCGCTTCGCTTGGGCGTTGGGGGTTTGCCGGCCCTGCGCTTCGCTTGGGCCTTTGGGGTTGGCTGGCCCTGCGCTTCGCTTGGGTGCTTGGGGTTCGCTCTGCGCTTCGCTTGGGCTTTTGGGGTGGCTCTGCGCTTTGGTTGGGCTTTTGGGGTGGTGGCCCTGTGCTTTGGTTGGGGCTTGGTTGGGGCTTGGCTTTGTTGGGTTGGGTGGGGTTTGTTTGGGTGGGGTTGTTGGGGGTTTGGGGTGGGTTCTTCTTTTTTGGGGCGGTAGCTTTTTCTTGTGGGGCTTGGTGGGGGACTTGGGCGTCGCTTCGTCGTTGTTGCTTATGACGGGGCTCAGATCCTTGATGTCGCTTGTCCTTGTGGGGCTTTGGAGGTTGCCAACTCTCATGGGGCCTCTCCTCCTTACGTCGTCGAGTTGGCCACCGTTTCCGGGGCCGGGGCGCGTAGTTCTTCCGGGATCGTCGTTGGGGGCGCACGACGCTTGGCGTCCTTGACCGGGGAGGTCGACACCTTGCTCGTTGTTGGTGGAGCCGGGACTTGGGCCGCCGCCACCGATCAGCGACTCTTGGGGCAGGTTCGGCGGTTGGCTCAGCGGAGCCGGCGGATCGCTTCCGTATGCACCGGCACCTTCGTGCTGGCCGCCGCCGGGTTGCTCGACGAGCGGCGGGTCACCACTCACTGGGGGTACGGCGCATCCCTCGCCGCCGAATTTCCTTCCGTGACCGTGGATCCCGCTCCGCTGTACATCCGGGACGGCAACGTCTACACGTCCGCCGGGGTCACCAGCGCACTGGACCTCACGCTCGCTTTGATCGAAGACGACCACGGCCCGACCCTGGCTCGTGAAGTCGCCCGGGAACTCGTGACCTACCTGCACCGTCCGGCCGATCAGGCGCAGATCAGCACCTTCCTGGCCGCTCCGCCGCCCAGCAACCGGCTCGTTCGGGACCTGCTCGCGCACATCACCGCCAACCTCGCCGACGATCTGAGCCCGACCGCGCTGGCCGCACGCGCCGGAGTTACCAGCAGACACCTCAACCGGCTGTTCGCCACGCATCTGGGCACCACTCCGGCTCGCGCTGTGCGGCTTGCGCGGACCGAGGCCGCCGCGCAGCTGGTGCGGGCCAGCGAGCTGTCGCTGGCCGCTGTCGCGCGCCGGTGCGGGTTCCGGTCGGCGACGACGCTGCGCCAAGCCTTCCTCGACCACTACGGGGTCACCGGGGACAAGATTCGCAGGATGGCGGACATGCCCCGTCCGCTCGACCCGGAAACCGCCAAGACTCCCCGGGCATGACGAGTCAACCAACGACCCGCCGGACAATGCTCGCCGGCATGGCTGCCGTCGCGGCATTCGGCATCCCGGCCGGCACCGCCATCGCGGAAGGCAGCGGCCCGCGGATCGGAATCCTGCTCTACGACGGTTTCAGCCTGCTGGACCCCACCGGCCCGGCCGAGCTGTTGTCCCGGCTGCCTGGCGCGACCGTCACGATGATCGCCGAGCGCCGCGGCCCGGTCCGCACCGACACGCGCCAGGTCTCGGTGATGGCCGAGCGGTCGATCGCTGAGGTGGACCGGTTGGACGTGCTGCTCGTCCCGGGCGCCGGAGAGCGCGGCACGGTCGCCGCGATGGAGAACCCGGCTCTGACCGACTGGATCCGCCGCGTGGACCGGCGCACGACGTGGACCACATCGGTCTGCACCGGCTCGCTGATCCTCGGCGCGGCCGGTCTGCTCCGCGACCGCGCGACCACGTACTGGGCCTCGGCGAGCTACCTGGAGAGCACCTTCGGCGTGAAGTACGTGCCAGAGCGGTACGTCCAGGTCGGCAAGGTCATCACCGCCGCAGGCGTTTCGGCGGGCATCGACATGGCGCTCTTCCTGGCCGCCCGCCTCGCCGGCGACGAGATCGCCCGCGGCATCCAGCTCGCCGTCGAATACGACCCGCACCCGCCGTTCGAATCCGGCAACGCCGCCACCGCGAGCCCGGAGCTCAAGGAACTCGCCCTCCGGCTGGTCGCCGAATCGCAGAAGTAGCTCGTCAACGCCCCGGAAGCGGCGCCTCCGGGGCGTTGAGCCCCGCTTGCCGGGGGGTGGGTGTTCGAGGTGATTCCCGGGTGCTGTAAAGTTCTTCTCGTTCCAAGGTCCCGTCGTCTAGCGGCCTAGGACGCCGCCCTCTCAAGGCGGTAGCGCGGGTTCAAATCCCGTCGGGACTACAAGAGTGGGGGAGCCCCATCTGCGGAAGGCGCAGATGGGGCTCTTTCCGTTTTTTGATTGGGGGGCCGAGCCCCCCATGCCCCCCCACGGTGCGGGGGTTGCTTTTTTGTGGGCTCCATCGCTTTTCGTGGGGTACCCGGCCTGGGTTGTCGACCAGCCTGGAGGTTCAGCCTGATCTGGGCCTTTGGAGCCGGGTTGCCTTTATCCGGGCCTTCGGAGTTGGTCGGCCCTGCGCTTCGCTTGGGCGTTGGGGGTTTGCCGGCCCTGCGCTTCGCTTGGGCCTTTGGGGTTGGCTGGCCCTGCGCTTCGCTTGGGTGCTTGGGGTTCGCCCTGCGCTTCGCTTGGGCTACTTGGGTGGGCCGGCGCTGCGCTTGGGGTTCTTGGGTGGGCCGGCGCTGCGCTTCGCTTGGGTCTTTGGGGTTGGCCCTGCGGTTCGCTTGGGCCGGTTCGTTGGGTCTTCTGATGGGGTCGTGGCGGAGTTCGGGGTGTGGCTTTTGGTGGCCTTCGGTGGCTTTTGGCGGGTGGTTGCTGGGCGTTGTTGGTTTTGCTCGGGGCCGGCCGCGGGTGGGGATCGTGTTGTGTGGGCGCCTTCGCTTGCGCCGAGGAGGGGCGTCTTCGGTGGGAATTCTTCGCTGGGTGTCGGTGGATGTCGCGTCTCTCGACTGGTGGGGCGCGTGGGTTTTGGCGATGCGGGCCGGGGGCCCGCATCGCTCGGGTTCACAGGCGGTTCTGGAGCGCGTCCGCCGCCGCCAGCAGGTCCGCCGCCCAGCGGGCTCCCGGGCGCCTTCCCATCCGGTCGATCGGGCCCGAAACCGATATGGCCGCCACGACGTTGCCCTGGGTGTCCCGGACCGGTGCCGAGACGCTCGCCACTCCCGACTCCCGTTCCGCGACGCTCTGGGCCCAGCCCCTCCTCCGGACCTCCATCAGCGTTCGTTCCCCGTAGACCGCTTCCGCCAGGACCGCGCGTTGGGTCGCCGGGTCGGACCAGGCCGCGAGGACCTTCGCCCCCGAGCCCGCCGTCATCGACAGCGCCGTCCCCACCGGCACCGTGTCCCGCAGGCCGCTCGGCGGTTCCGCCGTCGCTATGCACAGGCGTTGCATTCCGTCCCTCCTGTAGAGCTGGACGCTTTCGCCCGTGACGTCTCTAAGCTTGGGCAGGACCGTCGCCGCCGCTTCCAGGAGCGGATCCACCGCTCCGCCCGCCAATTCCGCCAGCGCCGCTCCCGGGCGCCAGCGACCGTCCGAGCCCCTCCGCAAGAGGCGATGGACCTCCAGACCCACCGCCAGCCGGTGCGCCGTTGCCCTTGGCAGCCCCGTGCGGCTGCACAGTTCGGCCAGGCCGCAAGGTTCGGCCGCTACCGCCTGGAGGACGGCCACTGCCTTGTCCAGTACTCCGATGCCGCTATGCTGTCCCACGTACCGATACTAACTTCCCGGCATCTGGGAAGTCCACTCTGTGGGAGAGACCCGATCCGGGTCTCGGCAGGCTCGACTGGGAGCAGCGATGGGAAAAACGCTCGCGGAGAAGGTTTGGGAAGCGCACATCGTGCGCCGTGGTGAAGGGCACGAGCCAGACCTGCTCTACATCGATCTCCACCTGGTGCACGAGGTCACCAGTCCGCAGGCATTCGAAGGGCTCCGGCTGGCCGGACGGCCCGTCCGGCGGCCCGACCTGACGCTGGCCACCGAAGACCACAACGTGCCCACCACCGGCATCGACCTCCCGATCGCCGACCCGGTGTCGCGCACCCAGGTCGACACCTTGCGGAAGAACTGCGAGGAATTCGGCATCCGGCTGCACCCGATGGGCGATGCCGAGCAGGGCATCGTGCACGTGGTCGGGCCGCAGCTCGGGCTGACGCAGCCCGGCACGACCGTGGTCTGCGGTGACAGCCACACCTCGACGCACGGCGCGTTCGGCGCTTTGGCGTTCGGCATCGGCACTTCCGAGGTCGAGCACGTGCTGGCCACCCAGACCCTGCCGCTGAAGCCGTTCAAGACCATGGCCATCAACGTCGAGGGCACGCTGCGGCCGGGAGTCACCAGCAAGGACGTGATCCTCGCCGTCATCGCGAAGATCGGCACCGGCGGCGGCCAGGGCTACGTCCTGGAGTACCGCGGCGAGGCGATCCGCAAGCTGTCCATGGAAGCCCGCATGACGGTCTGCAACATGTCGATCGAGGCGGGCGCGCGGGCCGGCATGATCGCGCCCGACGAAACGACTTTCGCCTACCTGAAGGGGCGGCCGCACGCCCCCGAGGGCGCGGACTGGGACACCGCCGTCGAGTACTGGCGGACGCTGCGCACCGACGACGACGCCACATTCGACGCAGAAGTCACGCTGAACGCCGACGAACTGACCCCGTTCGTCACCTGGGGCACCAACCCGGGGCAGGGCCTGCCGCTGGGCGAGCGGGTGCCGGACCCGGCGGAGATCGCCGACGAGGGCGCGCGGTTCGCCGCCGAGAAGGCCTTGGCGTACATGGGCTTGACGCCCGGGACGCCGCTGCGCGAGGTCGCCGTGGACACCGTCTTCCTCGGTTCGTGCACCAACGGTCGGATCGAGGACCTGCGCGCCGCTGCCGAGGTCCTCAAGGGCCGCAAGGTGGCCGCGGACGTGCGGATGCTCGTCGTGCCAGGCTCGATGAAGGTCCGCAAGCAGGCGGAGTCCGAGGGGCTGCACGAGGTTTTCACCGCGGCCGGGGCGGAATGGCGTTCGGCCGGTTGTTCGATGTGCCTGGGCATGAACCCGGACCAGCTGACGCCGGGCGAGCGCAGCGCGTCGACCTCCAACCGCAACTTCGAGGGCAGGCAAGGCAAGGGCGGCCGCACGCACCTGGTCTCCCCGCTGGTCGCCGCCGCCACCGCCGTGCGCGGAACCCTGTCCTCCCCCGAAGACCTGAGCTGAACGCCGACGTTGAACTCGGCCTGCGCAGGTGGTCCCGCAGCGGAACCTCAGACGCCTTCTCGGTCCGGGATCCCCGACCTGTGCATGTCCAATGCGCGGCATCGGGGCAGGTTCTCCCGGAGAACCCCGGCGGGGTGGGCGCAGCCTGAGAACCCGCGGGTGGTAGCCGTGCGTGCGTGGGCCAAGCGGCTCCGCCGCTTCGAAGACAAGACCTGAACCACATCCCACCAGGAGCAGTGACGATGGAACCGTTCAAGACGCACACCGGGGTCGGCGTCCCGCTGCGCCGGTCCAACGTGGACACCGACCAGATCATCCCGGCCGTCTACCTCAAGCGGGTTTCCCGGACCGGGTTCGAGGACGCCTTGTTCGCCGCCTGGCGCGGGGACGAGGACTTCATCCTCAACCAAGAGCCCTTCCGCGCCGGCAGCGTGCTGGTCGCCGGGCCCGACTTCGGCACCGGCTCGTCGCGCGAGCACGCCGTGTGGGCGTTGAAGGACTACGGCTTCCGGGTGGTCATCTCCAGCCGTTTCGCGGACATCTTCCGCGGCAACTCGGGCAAGCAGGGGCTGCTGGCGGCCCAGTGCGAGCAGTCCGATGTGGAGCTGCTGTGGAAGCTGCTGGAGAACGAGCCGGGTACCGCCGTGACGGTGGATCTGGAGCAGCGGACGGTGCAAGCCAAGGACCTCACGGTGCCCTTCGGCATCGACGACTACACGCGCTGGCGGCTGCTGGAAGGGCTCGACGACATCGGTCTGACCCTTCGGCACGCCGAGACGATCGACACTTTTGAGCAGGCCCGGCCGAGCTTCAAACCGGCGACCCTGCCCGCTCACCAGGGCTGATCGAGACGCCTTTCGGGGGCGAGTTTTTCCTGTTGTGAAAGGAAAAACTCGCCTGCCGGGGGACAACTGAACAGTTGCTCCAGGAGCTCTGCGGACCCCGTTGCCCGGACGCGAATGCCCACGCCCCAACGAAAAAATGAGGCGTGGCGAATGGCATTTGCTTGTCCGGGGCTTTACCGTTGACATTGAGTCGGCCCAACGGGGCCGTTGTTGTGTCCTGGGAGGGACTGAAGTGAACAAGGCCCAACTCATCGAGGCTCTGGCAGAACGCCTCGGAGACAAGAAGACCGCCAGCCAGGCTGTGGAAAGCGTTGTGGACATCATCGTTCGCAACGTCAACAAGGGCGAAAAGGTCAACATCACCGGCTTCGGGGTTTTCGAGAAGCGGGCCCGCGCCGCACGCACCGCTCGCAACCCGCGCACCGGTGAGAGCGTGAAGGTCAAGAAGACAAACGTCCCCGCCTTCCGCGCCGGCACCCAGTTCAAGGAAGTCGTGGGCGGACAGCGGAAACTGCCGCGCGCCACCACGGCCAAGGCGGCCACCACCCGCGGTGCCACCACGAAGACCGCGGGCGCCGCCAAGGCCCCCGCCGGTACTCGCGCCAAGGCCGCCACCACCACGCGTGCCGCCGCGACGAAGACCGCGACCCGCGCCACCACGGCCAAGGCGACCGCCACCAAGGCCGCCCCGAAGCGGACCGCCGCCAAGGCGACCGCTGCCAAGGCGACCACGGCCAAGGCGGCCCCGGCGAAGCCCGCCGCCAAGGCGACCCCGGCCAAGTCCACCGCGAAGCGGGCGACGACGGCCAAGGCCGCCACGAAGTCGACGGCCAAGACGACCCGTCCGGCGACCAAGAAGGCGACGACGACGCGCAAGTCCACGAAGAAGTGACTGCTCGCTACTGCAGCGAGCACCAGTGGACCGAGCGGGCGGCGAGATGACCCGGCAAGGGGTTACCAGCCGCCCGCTCACGGCGTTCCCCGGTCGTCCGGTCATCGCCCCGACGTCAGGCGATGCCCGGAAAACCGCTTGAGAAGGCCGTGACCGCCGGGGCGCCGGCGGTCGCACAGGATTCACCCGTGGACGGCGCGCAACGTCCACACGGCGCGATCAGCGCCGGACAGCGCCCGCGCAGCACACACCGGCCCGGCCGGTTCGGTGCTGGTGCGGTCGCGGTCGTCAGTTGGAGCCGGGGCGTCGGCGGATCATTCGCCGGCACCGAATTCGCCGACGCATCCGTCTCCTGCACGGCGTGGTCTTGTTCTTAAGGCGGCGCAGCCGCTGGGTTCACCTAATGCAAGCGGGCACCGCCTTGGGTTCTCAGGCTGTGCCCGCCCTTCTGGGCTACCGGGCGAGGCCAGTGCCCAGCGCCGCGTATCGGTCATGCACAAGTCGGGATCCCGCAGTCCAGGCCGCGTCTGCAACCCCCGCAGGCCGCGCAGGGGGAGCAAGACAGCCTCTCAGGCCAGCGGGTCCGCGAGGTAGTCCGCCGCGGCCAGCCGCAGCGCCGGGGCGCTGCCGTTCCCAGAAGACCTGTCCCGGGCGAACGTCAGCGTCCAGACGCTGCCCTTCCGGCTGGCCACCTCGCCGAGCGACAGGTCGGCGGAATCGGCCAGCCGCGCCACCAGGTCCGGGATCACGCCGCCCTGGCTGCACACCACCGCCGTGCCGAGACCGCCGGCCACCCTGCGGAGCACGTCGGCGGCCGCGTCCGGATCGCCGAGATAGCCCTCTTCGGAAAAGAGCGGCTCGGTCGCAATCCCGATTCCGAGGTCCGCAGCGATCGGCGCCACCGTTTGTTCACAGCGCAGTCGCGGCGCGGAATAGATGCGAGCGGGACCGAACAACGACAACAGCGAATGCAATGCATCGCGCTGCCGCTGTCCGGCTTCGGTGAGCGGGCGCAGGTTGTCGTCCCCGGCCCATTCGGACCTCTTGCCTGCTTTCGCGTGCCGCACCAGCAACACGGTCGCGGATTCGGCGGGCGAGTCCTCGAATGCGTCGAGCACCCCGGCGTCGTGCGGATAGCTCAGCAGCTCCCGAGCCCGGCCGGTGGGCAGCCAGCGCAATTCGTCCACTTCGTCGTTCGGCGCGAATGACCCGTCGCCGGCCCGGGCCGTGAAGTAGTCGACGACCTTCGGGGCCCGGCCGCCGTCGGCCACCGGCACCGAGTAGTCCACCTGGGTCAGGAATCGCGACAGCACGCAGGGAAACCCGGTCTCCTCGGCCACCTCGCGCACCGCCGCATGCGCGGGCAGCTCGCCCGGGTGGAGCTTGCCCTTCGGCAGCGACCAGTCGTCGTAGCGGGGCCGGTGCACCAGCGCCACCTCGGTACCGCCGGCGCCCGCGCGCCACAGGACGGCGCCGGCCGCCCGGACCGGTGCGGACGCTTCCTCGTCGATTCCGCCGGGCACCGGCTGGTTCTCGGTCGTGCTCATCTTCCTCAGGACACCTTCGCACCGTGCATGCGCAGCATTTCCACCTGGTGATCGCGGACCTGCTCCCCGCTGCGCGGCGACGCTTCCCAGTCGCCCTTCGCGTTGAGCACCCAGCAGCGGGTCGCCGGGTGCAGCGCCGAATCCAGCATCGCGTCGAGCTGGCGGGTGAGCTTCACGTCGGTCACCCGAACCTGGGTCTCGATCCGCCGGTCCAGGTTCCGGTGCATCATGTCAGCGCTGCCGAGCCAGTGCTCGTCGATGCCGACGAAGTGGAACACCCGGGAATGCTCCAGGAAGCGGCCCAGGATCGAGCGCACCTCGATGTTCTCGCTGAGCCCCTCCACGCCGGCCTTCAGCGAGCAGATCCCGCGCACCACCACGCGCACCGGCACACCGGCCAGCGAAGCCCGGTAGAGGGTGTCGATGATCTGCTCGTCGACCAGCGAGTTCACCTTCATCCTGATGCCGCACGGCAAACCCTGCCGGGCCCGCTCGATCTCGTCCTCGACGCGCTCCACGATGCCGTTGCGGATGCCCTGCGGCGACACCAGGATCCGGCGGTACTCGCCGTGCCGGGCGTAGCCGGTGAGCACGTTGAACAGGTCGGTGAGGTCCGCGCCGATCTCCGGCGAGGCGGTCAGCAGGCCCAGATCCTCGTAGATCCGCGCGGTCTTCGGGTTGTAGTTGCCGGTGCCCAGGTGGCAGTAGCGGCGGATCGTGGAACCCTCCTGGCGCACCACGAGCGCCGTCTTGCAGTGCGTCTTCAACCCCACCAGGCCGTAGACGACGTGCACGCCGGCGCGCTCCAGGGTCCGCGCCCACTGGATGTTGGCCTGCTCGTCGAACCGCGCCTTCAGCTCCACCAGCGCCACCACCTGCTTGCCCGCCTCGGCGGCGTCGATGAGCGCGTTGACGATGGGGGAGTCGCCGGAGGTCCGGTACAGGGTCTGCTTGATGGCCAGCACGTGCGGATCCGCCGCGGCCTGCTCGATGAACCGCTGCACCGACGTGGAGAACGAGTCGTAGGGATGGTGCACCAGCACGTCGCCCTCGCGCAGCGTGGAGAAGATGCTCTTCGGCGTCTGCCCTTCGGCGAACGCCGGGTGCGTCGCGGGCACGAACGGCGATTCCTTGAGGTCCGGGCGGTGCAACCGGTCCAGCTGGAACAGGCAGGACAGGTCCAGGAGCCCCTTGACCTCCACCACGTCGTGCTGGTCGACCTCCAGCTCGCGCAGCAGGAGTTCGAGCATGTTCTCGCTCATCGTCTCGGTCACCTCCAGCCGCACCGGCGGCCCGAAGCGGCGGCGTGCGAGTTCCCGCTCCATGGCCTGCAGGAGGTCCTCGTCGCGGTCCTCCTCGACCTCCAGGTCGGCGTTGCGGGTGACGCGGAAGATGTGGTGCTCGGCGACCCGCATCCCGGGGAACAGCTTCCCGAGGTGTGCCGCGATGAGTTCCTCCAGCGGCAGGAAGGTGGCGTGCTCGTTCTCCCGGTCGGTTTCGACGCGGATCAGCCGCGGCACGTTGTCCGGCACCTTGACCCGCGCGAAGCGCCGCAGCCCGGCGTCCGGGTCGGCGACGGTGACCGCGAGGTTCAGCGACAGCCCCGAGATGTAGGGGAACGGGTGCGCCGGGTCGACCGCCAACGGGGTGAGCACCGGGAAGATGTGGTCCTCGAAGTAGCGGGTCAGCCTGTCCTGGTCGGCGGTTTCCAGCTCGGTCCAGCGCAGGATCCGGACGCCGTGCGCCGCCAGTTCCGGCAGCAGCTCGTCGAGGAAGACGCGGCTCAGCTTCTCCATCAGGTCCTGGTTGCGGGCGGCGATCCGCACCAGCTGCTCGTGCGGGGTGAGCCCGTCGGCGCTGCGCACCGAGAGGCCGGTCTCCTCGCGGCGCTTCAGCCCGGCGACCCGGACCATGTAGAACTCGTCCAGGTTGGACGCGAAGATCGCGAGGAACTTGGTGCGCTCCAGCACCGGCTGCGACTGGTCCTCGGCGATCGCCAGCACCCGCGCGTTGAAGTCGAGCCACGACAGTTCGCGGTTGAGGTACCGGTCTTCGGGCAGGTCGGTGGTGGCCGCCGCGCGGGTCACCGCGGGCGGGGCGGAGGGCACCCTGGCACCGTCGGCGGTGTTGCCGGTGGTGTCGGCGGTCGCCGGCGCCTCGGCAGCGACCGGGTTTCCGGTGCGGCGGGTCGCGCGAGGCGTCCGGCCGCTGGAGGTCCGCTTGGCTGGCTGCTTCGGGATCCGGTCGCTGCTGTCGGTGCTCACCCTTCCATTGTCGCTCATCCGGGCGGTTCTCCTCGACTTCTGACGTGCGCGTGTGATGTTCACGGTTGTGGATGAACATTCACGTACGAGCCGCTTAACGACGCGTCTCGCGCGGCCGCTCGGAGGACGTCGTCACCACACCCGGCGGGCGGTGCGCGGGCCGAGGCCGAGCGCCGCCGCGGCGGCCAGGTCGGCCTGCGTGTCGACGTCGCAGCGCAGCGAGTCCCACTGCCCCAGGAGCGTTTTCGCCCCGGAGTCGGCGTGCGCGTCCGCCGAGCCCGGCCCGAACCGGGGCGCGAGCGGGGCGGCGGGCTCCGCCAGCAGCAGCGTGGTGCCGGTGCCGTGCCTGTCCGGGCAGAACGAGCGGTCGTCACCGGCGGCGGCGATCGCGGCGGCGAGCTCGGCGGGGCGCAGGGCGGGCAGGTCCGCCTGCAGCGCGCCGATCCGCGTCGCGATCCCGCGCCGCCGCAACTGGGCGTCACCGTGCCGCAACGCGGCGTTCAGCCCGGCCGCCGGGGTGTCCGGGAGCACCTCGACGCCCTCGGCGGCGAACGTCTCGGTGAGCGTCGGGTCGGAGGTCACCACGACGACTCCGGCGACACCGGCCGCCCGGCGCGCGGCCGTCACTGTGTCCAAGGCCACGGCCGTGACCAGGTCGACGTGCGCCGCGCCCCGCTCGGCGGCGCCGAGCAGCCGCGACTTCGCCAGGTGCAGCGGCTTGATCGGCACTATGAGGTACAAACCTGCGGTCACGTCTGCCATCTTGCCGTCGCGCGGCCCCGGACCGGCACCGCTCCGGCGGCATTCGGCTTCCGCCGTGCGGGATGTCCGGCGGCCCGGCCCGGCAGGTAACTTGTCGGGGCGCTTGCGACCAGTTGAAGGAGATGCCGTGGCGGAACCGAAGAGCCTCCGGCGCCAGCGGAGGCAGACCAGCGAAAAGGCGCAGGGCATGGGCAAGTTCTGGCTCGGCCTCGCCCGCGGTGTCTTCTACCCGTTGACGGCCGCGCTGGCCCGCACCAAGGTGACCGGGCTGGAGCGCATCCCCGCCGAGGGCCCGGCGCTGCTGGTGTTCAACCACGTCTCGCACCTGGACCCGATCTTCGACGCCGTCACCGTGCACCGGGCCGGCCGGGTGCCGCGGTTCCTCGCGAAGAACACGCTCTGGAACGTGCCGGTGCTCAAGAGCGTCCTGGTGGGCGTCCAGCAGATCCCCGTCTACCGCGGCACCGCCGACGCGCAGAAGAGCCTGCAGGACGCGCACAACGCGCTGGAGCGCGGCAAGGCGATCGTGATCTACCCCGACGGCACCATCACCAAGGACCCGGACGGCTGGCCGATGATGCCGAAGGTCGGGGTGGCGCGGTTGGCGCTGGCGCACGACATCCCGGTGATCCCGGCCGCCCGGTGGGGCACCCGCGACATCTACGACCACTACAAGAAGCGGTTCCGGCCGTTCCCGCGCAAGACCGTGGAGATCGTCTTCGGCGAGCCGCTGGACCTGTCGGCCTACCGCGGCATGGAGCACGACACGCACGCGTTGCGCGAGGTCACGCAGCTGGCGATGACGCGTGTGCGGGAACTGCTCGGCGAGATCCGCGGCGAGCAGCCGCCCGCCGAGTTCTACAGCAGCGCTCGCAAGAGCCGGGGCGACGATGGCGCGGCCTGAGCGGATCACCGTCCTCGGCGCAGGATCCTGGGGCACCACGTTCGCGAAGGTCCTCGCCGACGCGGGCAACGACGTAGTCCTGTGGGCGCGGCGCGCGGAGGTCGCCGCGGTGATCAACGAAACCCGCTGCAACGCCGCGTACCTGCCGGACATCCGGCTGCCGTCGACGTTGCGCGCCACCGATGACGCCGCCGAGGCGGTGCACGGCGCCGGCGCGGTGGTGCTCGCGGTGCCCAGCCAGACGTTGCGCGAGAACCTCGCCGGCTGGCAGCCGCTGCTGCCGCCGGAGGTGACGCTGGTGAGCCTGGCCAAGGGCGTCGAGCTGAGCACGCTGAAGCGGATGAGCGAGGTGATCGGCGAGGTCGCCGACGTGCCGATGGAGCACGTCGCGGTGGTCTCCGGCCCCAACCTGGCCAAGGAGATCGCCGCCGAGCAGCCGACCGCGACGGTGGTGGCCTGCCCGGACCACGACCGGGCCGTCGCGCTGCAGCACGCCTGCTCGACGCCGTACTTCCGGCCCTACACCAACACGGACCTCGTCGGCATCGAGATCGCCGGGGCGTGCAAGAACGTGATCGCGCTGGCCTGCGGGATGGCCGCCGGGCTGGGCTTCGGGCACAACACGATGTCCTCGCTGATCACCCGCGGCCTGGCCGAGACGACCCGGCTCGGCGTCGCGCTGGGAGCCGACCCGATGACGTTCGCGGGCCTGGCCGGGCTGGGCGACCTGGTCGCCACCGCCATGTCGCCGCTGTCGCGCAACCGGACCTTCGGCGAGCGGCTGGGGCGCGGCGAAACCCTGGCGCAGGCGCAGGAGGCCGCGCACGGGCAGGTTTCCGAGGGCGTGAAGTCGTGCTCGTCGATCCGCCAGCTGGCGGCGCGGCACGGCGTCGAGATGCCGATCACGGACGTGGTGCACCGGGTGTGCCACGAAGGACTCGCACCCGCGCCCGCGGCCGCCGAGCTGCTCGGCCGCGAGCGCAAGCCGGAGTGACGGGCGGCTTCCCGAGGTCGTGAGCGGCTGTGGTCGCCGGAGCGGCCATCGCCACTCACGACAACCATTACCGCGAGGGGGCACCGAACTCGCGATGGGAGAACTTGTGAGCACATCGGACCTTGGCGACGGCACGCGCTGCGTGCGCGGTGGGCACCCGGAGCCGGCCGGCGGGACCCCGCTGCTGCCGGGCCCGGTCTTCGCCGCGCCGTTCCACCTGGGCGAGGACGTCCATGCCGCCGATTTCTACGGCCGGGCGGGCAATCCCACCTGGCGGGCGCTGGAGTCGGCGATCGGCGACCTGGACGGCGGGCACTGCGTCCTGCTGCCGTCGGGCATGGCGGCGATCAGCACGCTGCTGCGCGCGGTGCTCCGCCCCGGCGACGCGCTGATCCTGCCCAGCGACGGGTATTACGCGACGCGCCAGTTCGTCCGCGACGAGCTCGCCGGACTGGAGCTGGACGTCCGGGAGATCGACACGCCCGGTCCCTGGCACGACGACGTCTTCGCCGGGGTTCGCCTGGTGCTGCTGGAAACCCCGTCGAACCCGGGGCTGGACGTCTGCGACATCGCCGAGCTCGCGGAGCGCGCGCACGCGGCGGGCGCGCTGCTGGCGGTGGACAACACGACGGCGACGCCGCTCGGGCAGCGGCCGCTGGAGCTGGGCGCGGACATCGTGGTGGCCAGCGACACCAAGGCCCTGTCCGGGCACAGCGACATCCTGATGGGGCACGTGTCGGTCCGCGACGAGGAGCTGGCGCAGCGGCTGGTGCGGGCGCGGACGCTCTCCGGTTCGATCCCCGGTCCCTTCGAGACCTGGCTGGCGCATCGCAGCATGGGCACGCTGGACCTGCGCCTGGCGCGGCAGGCCGAGAACGCGGCGGCGCTCGTCGAGGCGCTGCGCGAGCACCCGGCGGTGTCCGGGCTGCGCTGGCCGGGGTTGCCCGGCGACCCGTCGCACGAGCTCGCCCGGCGGCAGATGCGCCGTTGGGGCGGGGTGTTCCGGTTCGAGCTGGCCGACGCGCGGGCGGTCGAGGAGTTCGTCCGGCGCAGCGAGCTGGTCGTGGCGGCGACGAGCTTCGGCGGCCTGCACAGCACGGTCGACCGCCGGGCCCAGTGGGGCGACCCGGTGCCGGAGGGCTTCGTCCGGTTCTCAGCGGGCTGCGAAGACCCCGCCGACCTGGTCGCCGACGTCCTCCGAGCCCTGGGCTGAACCACGTTCGGGTGACGGCTGAAGGTCTGCGGACGATGTCCTGTCCCGGGTGCGGGAGCGCCGTTTTCGCGCGAAAACGGCGCTCGCCATGCCTGCCGGACGACGGTTTCGCGCGAAAACGCCACCCAGGACCCGGGCCACGCGCGCCCTCGCTCCGATCCCGGGTGTTGCACGGGAGTGTGAGATCTTGCGGGTTCGAGTTGACGCGGGTCCCCGCGGGCTGGTTCAGTGCTCCACGTGTTGCTGCGTGCTATGACTGATCGACGGGGTCACATCGACCTGCGCCGCGTCGCCAGCGCGCTCTGTCTGTGTTCTTCGTGTTGATCGTTCTCCCGTAATTCCCGGGCGTTTCCGGGCGCGCACGCACGCGCGCCGACGGTCCGGGGCTCATCACGATCCCGAAGGACATCCGCCGTGTTCGCCGTTCCGCCGAATACCCTTGCCGCACCTGCCGATCTCTCCATCGCGCACCCGGTTCGCATCGCCCGGGAACTCGCCGCCGACCGCGGCTCGTGGACGCACCTGCTGCGCTACGACCCGGACCAGCGCTGGTCGGGCCTGCTCGCGCGCACCGAGAGCTACGAGGCGTGGCTGCTGAGCTGGCTGCCCGGCCAGCACACCGAACTGCACGACCACGGCGGCGCCACCGGCGCCTTCACCGTGATCACCGGCAACCTGACCGAGCGCGTCGTCCAACCCCGGGGCACCGAGGTGCTGCACCCGCTGACCGCGGGCCAGTCCCGCGTCTTCGGCCCGAACTACGTGCACCAGGTGCACAACAACGGGCCGGACCCGGCGGTGAGCGTCCACGTCTACCGCCCGGCCCGGGCCCGGATGACCGTCTACACCCACGACCCGGTCACCGGCCTCCACCAGGCGCGGTGACGCGCGCGGGGCACCCGGGGGACCGGGCGCCCCGCGCCGCAACGGCTTTCGCGCGGTGTCCACAATCGACCCGGCCGCGGTGTCAGGCCCCGGGCGCGGGTTTCGAGAAGTGGAAGGACGTGATCCCGAACCCCGTCCCGAGGTAGCGGCGGTGCGCGTCGTGGCGGTGCGTGCCCGAATCCAGGTGGATTTCCCCGATTCCGAGCCTGCGGGCCTCCGCGTCGATCCAGTCGAGCAGCGCCTTCGCATGCCCCTGCTGCCGGGCCGCCGGCAGGGTGACGAGGTCGTCGACGTACAGGTAGTGGCCCCACGCGAACGACCGCCCGGTGCGGAACCCGGCGACGGCGGCGACCCCGCCGTCGCCGTCGAGCGACGCGATCAGCCGGTAACCCGCCGCCCGCTGCTGCTCCGCCTGCGCGCGGAACTCCTCCCTCGAAGCCAGATCCGGCCGCAGCTCGCGGAGCACCGGGTAGGCGGGCGCGACGTCTTCCAGCTCCACGACGCTCATGGCCGGTACTGCCGCTCGCCGACGTGCCGCGGCACCTCGAACCCCGCAGGCAGGTCCGGCGCGGATTCCGGCGCGCCCCAGTGCATGCGCAGCGGCAGCACCCCGGCCCACGCCTTGCCCGCCTCGACGTCCTCGGTGTCGTCGCTGGGGCCGCCGCTGCGGACCTTCACCGCGGCTTCGGCGAGGTCGACGGCCAGGACCGCCGTCGCGGCCAGTTCCCGCTTGTTCGGCTGCCGCGCGTGGTCCCACGAACCGGGCGCGAGCTGTTCGGTGATCACCCGCAGCGCCCGCAGCTTCTCGTCGTCGTCGACGACGTTCCGGGCGCGCCCGTGGATCATCGCGGAGCGGAAGTTCACGGAGTGGTGGAACAGCGAGCGCGCGTAGACGATCCCGTCGAGGTGGGTCACCGTGACGCACACCTCGACGCCCTCGGCGGCTTCCCGCAGGCTGCGCGCGCCGGTCGAGCCGTGCACGTAGAGCGTGTCGTCGCTGCGTCCGTAGCCTGTGGGCACGACCCGGGGCGAGCCGTCGACCAGCAGGCCGAGGTGGCAGATCAGGCCGGCGTCCAGGGCGGCGTGCAGGTCGCTGCGCTCGGTGCGGGCCCGGTCGCTGCCGCGGCGGATGGTGGTCCGTTCTGTGGTGGAGAGCTGTCGGGTCACGAGGAACAGGATCTTTCAGCAAGTGGCATTATCGAAGTGCCAATCAGGGAGAATTTCGAAATGCCACATTCCGTGCCCGCAGCCAGCTCCCCGCTGCTGGAGCTGGCCATCGACCTGCGCCGCGACGATCCGCGTCCGCTCGCCGTTCAGCTCGCCGACGCGTTGCGGCACGCCGCCACCCTCGGCCAGCTCCGCGGCGGCGACCGCCTGCCGTCCACGCGCGCGCTCGCGCGGCACCTCGAAGTGAGCCGCACGGTGACCGCCGCGGCGTACGAGCAGCTGCACGCCGAGGGCTGGATCGCCGGACGGCACGGCTCGGGCACCTACGTCACGACCAGCCCGCCCGGATCGCGGACCGGGGCCCCCGCCGGCGCCGGCCGCGGTGCGCGGCAGGCGGACGAGCCGATGGTGGTGCTGACGCCCGGCGTGCCGTGGGCGGGCGGAGTCGACCGGGCGGCGTGGCGGCGGGCCTGGCGCGCGGCGGCGGACACCCCGCCCGACTCGAAGCCGCATCGCGGCGGGTCGATCGAATACCGCGAAGCCATCGCCGACCACCTGCTGCGCCACCGCGGTCTGGTCGTCGGCGGGCTGACGGTGGACAACGTGCTGGCCACCGGCGGCACCACGGCGGCGGTCGTCGAGCTGGCCGGCTCGGTGCTCCGCCGCGGCGCGGCGGTCGCCGTGGAGGAGCCCGGATATCAGCGTGCGGTGGGCGCGCTGCGGTCGGTGGGCGTGCGGGTGGTGGCGGCACCGGTCGATCACGCGGGCATCGTGGTCGATGCCATTCCGCGCGGCGTGCGAGCGGTCTACTGCTCGCCTGCGCACCAGTACCCGATCGGCGGCCGGTTGCCCGCGGAGCGCCGGATCGCGCTGGTGGAGCGGGCGCGCGCCGAGGGCTGGCTGATCATCGAGGACGACTACGACGGCGAGCTCCGCTACGACGTGGCGCCGCTGCCGGTGCTCGCGTCGATGGCCCCGGACGTCGTCGTGCACCTCGGCACGACGAGCAAGATCCTCACCCCGACCCTGGGCGTGGGCTGGATGCTGGCGCCCGACGACGTCGCGGCTTCCGTGCTGCAGCACCGCGATCGCACCGGGACCAGCCCGGCTCCGGCGGGGCAGCGCGTGCTGGTGGAGCTCGCCCGCCACGGCGACCTCGGACGGCACCTGCGACGCCTGCGGCGGGAGCTGTCGCAGCGCCGGGCGTTCGTGGTGGAGAAGCTCGCCGCCGAAGGCGTCGAGGTGTTCGGCGACCGCGCCGGGGCGCACGTGGTGCTGCCGCTGCCGGACGCGGAGACAGAACAGCACGTGGTCGCGATGGCTGCGGAGCAAGGACTGGTGCTCGACGGGCTGCGGCGGCACCACTGCGGACCGCAGCAGTGGTTCGGGTTGGCGCTCGGCTACGCCGCGTGCTCGCGCGATGAACTGGAACGCGCGCTGCCGATTCTGGCCCGGCTGTGCGGGAACGCGTGAAACAGCTCGCTCGCGGCGGGGGAGCCGATCGGTTCCGCTGTGCGCCGGTCAACCTTTGTGAAACGGGCCTTCGGCACGGCAGGTATGGTCCGGCGCATGACACAGCGCAAGACCCGGGTGGCCGTCGTCTTCGGCGGGCGCAGCACCGAGCACGGCATTTCCTGCGTGTCCGCCGGTAGCGTGCTCGCGCACCTGGACCAGGACCGCTTCGAGATCCTGCCGGTCGGCATCACCCGAGAGGGCGCCTGGGTGCTCGGCACCGACGACCCGAAGCAGTTGGAGATCCGGGACCGCCAGGCTCCCGAGGTCGCGCCGGGCACCGCGCTCGCGCTGCCCGGTGATCCCACCCGCCGCGAGCTGGTGCTGCTGGAGCCGGGCCGCGGCGGCGAGGTGTTGTCGTCGGTCGACGTGGTGTTCCCGGTGCTGCACGGCGCGTTCGGCGAGGACGGCACCATCCAGGGGCTGCTGGAGATGGCCGACGTGCCCTACGTCGGGGCGGGCGTGCTTTCCAGCGCCGTGTCGATGGACAAGGAGTACACCAAGAAGCTGCTCGCCGCGGAGGGCCTGGGTGTGGGGCGCTTCGAGGTGCTGCGCCGCGATCAGGCCACGCTGGACGAGCGGCAGCGCGAACGGCTCGGGCTGCCGGTGTTCGTCAAGCCGACCCGGGCCGGATCGTCGCTGGGCATCACCAAGGTCACCGACTGGGCGGACCTGGACGCGGCGATCGCGGAGGCGCGGCGCACCGACCCGAAGGTGATCATCGAGTCGGCGGTGGTGGGCCGCGAGATCGAGTGCGGCGTGCTGGAGTTCCCGGACGGCCGGATCGAGGCGTCGCTGCCCGCCGAGCTGCGGGTCACCGGCGAATCCGACTGGTACGACTACGAATCCAAGTACCTCGACGACGTCACCGAGTTCGACATCCCGGCCAAGATCGGCGACGACGCGATCGAGGAGCTGCGCGCCGCGGCGGTGCGGGCCTTCCGCGCGCTGGACTGCCAGGGCCTGGCGCGGGTCGACTTCTTCCTCGCCGAGGACGGCGAGCTGATCGTCAACGAGGTCAACACGATGCCGGGCTTCACGGCGATCTCGCTGTACCCGCGGATGTGGGCGGACACGGGCGTCGACTACCGGACCCTCCTGACCACCCTCGTCGAAACGGCGATCTCCCGGGGCACCGGCCTCCGCTGACCCGCGAGCGAACGGCCCGTTCACTTCGCTAGGCGAGGTGAACGGGCCGTTCGCTCGTGCAGTGCCGGTTACGGGAAGACCGGCTGCTTGGGGAAGGTGTTGCGGAGGATCTCGGAGAGGTCCTGGATGGGGCCGGTCCCGGTGCCCTCCGGGGCGGTGAGCGCGACGTACACGGGGCGGTCGACCGCCAGCCACGAGGTGTCGCCGCCCTGGTTGATCTCCAGCCAGCTGACGCCGGAGACGTCCAGCAGCTGCGCCGTCGGCGTCAGCTCCTGCGGGGCGTCGATGCCGCACCGCACGGTCAGCGGGTCGTGCTTCGCATCTCCCCACGCGACGGTTCCCGCCGGCGCCGGCTCCGCCAGCGCGCGGCGCGGCACGAGCGCGTCGCCCACGGCCAGCTCGCGCGGCAGCGCTTCGAGCACCGCCGCGCACTCCGGCGACGACGCCTTCGGCGCCGGGACGGGCGCGAGCGGAAGCGGCCCGCTTCGCCGGGCCGCCTCCGCTTCCGCTTGGGCTTGCTGCGCCTGGTGCTCGCCGTACCAGCCGTACGCGCCGACGCCGGCGACCGCCAGGGCGAGGAGTGCGCCGAGCGTGATCGCCACGATCAACACCGGCCGGGGCAATCCGGGCGCTGATTGGTGAACCACGTCGTCCACTACAGCACGGCCGCCGCCGGGTGCGGTCACCGGCCCGGCCGTGCTCCACTCTGGTGCGGGCTGCCCACCCGCGCTTTCTTCGAGCGGCGCCGCCGCCCGGGTGGCTCGCGCCGATGCGGGAGATCTCCGGCGACGCGGAACCAGTTCAGTGACGGATCGTCACAGGTGCACCACGGGGCAGGTCAGGGTGCGGGTGATGCCTTCGACGTTCTGGATCTTCGCCACGACCATCTTGCCGAGCAGGTCGACGTTCTCGGCCTCGGCGCGCACGATCACGTCGTACGGGCCGGTGACGTCTTCGGCGCTGATGATGCCGGCGAAGTCCTTGATCTCGCTGGCGACCGCGGCGGCCTTGCCGACTTCGGTCTGGATGAGGATGTATGCCTGAACCACGGCGTGCCCCTTCGTGTGGCCGATGTGCTCGGGGTAGGAAACTGGCAGAAAGCTACCCCATCGGACCGAGCGGATGCTCAAGGAAGGAAGGTCCCAGTTGGGTCCTGATTCATCGCAGGACGCACAGACCGTTTCCCAGTTGGGTGAGTTCGGCCTCATCGATCGGGTAACGGCCGGGCGGCCGCAGTCTCCTGGCACGTTAATCGGGCCGGGCGACGACGCCGCGGTCCTGGCGGCACCGGACGGCCGGGTGGTGGCCGCCACCGACGTGCTGGTCGAAGGGGTGCACTTCCGTTTCGACTGGTCGACGCCGGAGCAGGTGGGCCGCAAGGCCGTCGCCGTGAACCTCTCGGACATCGCCGCGATGGGCGCGGTGCCGACCGGCCTGCTGGTGGGCCTGGCCTGCTCCCCGGACCTGCCGACGAACGTGGCCGACGAGCTGTCCGCGGGCATGTGGGAAGAAGCACAGCGGGTCGGCATCGGCATCGTCGGCGGCGACATGGTGTCGGCGACCTCACTGACGATCTCGATCACAGCGCTGGGCGACCTGCAGGGCCGGGAGCCGGTGACGCGGTCGGGCGCGCGGCCGGGGGACGTGGTCGCGGTGGCCGGGCGGCTGGGCTGGTCGGCGGCCGGTTTGGCCGTGCTGGGGCGGGGTTTCCGCTCGCCGGTCGCGGTCGTCGGCGCGCACCGCGTGCCGGAGCCGCCGTACGCGGCGGGGCCGCAGGCGGCCGTCGCGGGCGCGACGTCCATGGTGGACACCTCGGACGGGCTGCTGGCCGATCTCGCGCACATCGCCGAGGCGTCGCAGGTGGCCATCGACGTCCGGACCGAGCAGGTCGAGGTGCCGCAGCGGCTGACCGAGGTCGCCTCGGCGCTGGGCGCGGACGCCCGGCACTGGGTGCTCACCGGCGGCGAGGACCAGGCGCTGGCCGCGACGTTCCCGCCGGGACGTCCGTTGCCGGAGGGCTGGCGCGCGATCGGCGTGGTCTCCGAAGGCGCCGGTGTCACGGTGGACGGCGGCGAGTACGAGGGCCCGGGGGGCTGGGAGCACTGGCGTTGAGGCGGGATCGCCGAGTGCTCCCCCGAACGCGGAGAACCCCGATGCGCAACTGGCGCATCGGGGTTCTCCGCGTTCGGTGCGACTAGCTCGCCGAGGAACCCGCCGGGGCAGGCGCGTCCTGCATCAGCGGCTTGTTCGCCGTCTCCTTCATCAGCAGGATCGGCACCAGCGCCACCAGGGCCGCGGCCATCAGGTAGAACGCCGGGAACATGGTGTTGCCGGTCGAGGTGACCACGGCGTCGTTGACCAGCGGTGCGGTCCCGCCGAAGGCCGCCGTGGAGATGTTGTACCCGATGCAGAAGGCCGCGTAGCGGACCTTCGTCGGGAACATCGCCGGCAGCGTCGCCGCCAGCGGCCCGATCAGCTGCACGTGCCCGATCGCCAGCAGGCCCAGCCCCAGGATCGTGGTCAGCACGGTGCCCTGGGAGATCAGCATGAACGCCGGGATCGGCAGCACGATGAAGCAGATCGCCGCGGACAGGAACAGCGGCTTGCGGCCGATCCGGTCCGACAGCGCGCCCACCGGGGTGATGATCACCAGCATGAACAGCACCGTGAGCAACAGCGGGACCAGGACCTGGGACTCCTGACCGTCCTCCACGTGGAGCGTGTTCTTGAGGTACGTCTCCATGTAGGTCAGGATCGTGTAGTTGGCGATGTTGATCAGCACCACGATGCCCATCAGGATCAGCAGCTGCCGCCACCATTCCTTGACCAGGTCCTTCAGCGGCGACTTGGCCACCTGGTGCGTCGCTTCCAGCTGCTTGAACGCCGGCGTGTCCTCCAGCTTGCTCCGCAGATAGAGGCCGACGGCGCCGAGCGGACCGGCGATCAGGAACGGAATGCGCCAGCCCCAGCTTTCCATCGAGGCGCTGTCCAGGTTCAAGATCAGGATCGTCGGCACCAGCGCGCCGAATCCGAATCCGACGAGCGTGCCGAATTCCAGCCAGCTACCCCAGAAGCCGCGGCGGCGGTCCGGCGCGAACTCGGCGATGTAGGTCGCCGCGCCGCCGTATTCGCCGCCGGTCGAGAAGCCCTGCAGCAACCTGCACAGCAGCAGGAGCATCGGGGCGAAGACGCCGATGGCCTCGTAAGTCGGCAGCAGGCCGATCGCGAACGTCGATCCGGACATCAGCAGGATCGTCAGCGCCAGCACCTTCTGCCTGCCGATCCGGTCGCCCAGCGGGCCGAAGAACAGGCTGCCCAGCGGCCGGAACAGGAAGGAGATCGCGAAGACACCGAAGGCCGAGATGGTCTCGAGCGGGCCGGGGAAGAACTGGTGGCCCACGTATGCGGCCACATATGCATATACGCCGAAGTCGTACCACTCCGTGCAGTTGCCGATTGCCGCTGCGCCGACCGCGCGACGGAGCAGCGAGCGCTGCTCGGCTGATGTTTCGGCTGATTCCTGCGAAGTCATGAGTTTGCGGCCCACCTCCGGGTCATGCCATCCACCCTTGCGGTCTTCAGAACTCCGGTGAACCTAGCCGAGCGGCCTTGACGAGGCCACCAAAAGACGTGGATTGCGTTATTCCGATGTTATTTCGTATATGCAAAAGGTCACCGATCGAGCGGTCCGCGCGTTGTGTCGGAGCGTCGCCGATTTGACAGCCGAATTCGGCGGATGACTAGCGGAAATGGTGCTTTCGTGTGACAGCCGGATACGGGTGTGCGCCATATCGCTCGGCATGTTACTTCCATCGAGTGTGACGTGTGACACATTGGCTGCTCGAAGTCGATCTCGGGGCTGTCCGGAGGGCGATCTTGGTAGCTCGCTAGGGTGCTCGCATGGTCGCACGTCCGTTGCACGAGCTCGTGGAGGCCGGGTGGGCGCAAGCCCTGGAGCCGGTCGCCGATCAGATCAAGAAGATGGGCGAGTTCCTGCGCACCGAGGTAGCCGAGGGCCGGACGTACCTGCCCGCCCCGGAGCACGTGCTCCGCGCCTTCCAGCAGCCGTTCCACGACGTGCGGGTGCTGATCGTGGGCCAGGACCCGTACCCGACGCCCGGGCACGCGGTCGGCCTCAGCTTCTCCGTCGCGCCCGGCGTCGCGCCGCCGCGCAGCCTGGTCAACATCTACCGCGAGTACACCGAGGACCTCGGCCACCCCACGCCCTCCGGCGGCGACCTCACGCCGTGGACCGAGCGCGGGGTGCTGCTGCTCAACAGGTCGCTGACGGTCCGGCCCCGCAACCCCGGTTCGCACCGGGGCAAGGGCTGGGAGGAGATCACCGCGCAGGCCATCCGCGCGCTGGCCGCGCGGGAGGAGCCGCTGGTGGCGATCCTCTGGGGCCGCGACGCCCGCGACCTGCGCCCGCTGATGCCCGGCGTGGAGTGCGTCGAATCGCCGCACCCGAGCCCGATGTCGGCCGACCGCGGCTTCTTCGGTTCCCGCCCGTTCAGCCGGGTGAACGAGATCCTCGAACGCCGGGGCATGGAGCCCGTCGACTGGAAGCTGCCGTAGAAGGGGTTTCTGCTCGCCCCGCTCAGCGGTGCGGGTGGCCGCTTGCCTGACCACCCGGTGCCGCCGAGCAAGCCCCGGGCGCGGGTGCGTTTTGCCTGTTCGCGGCGTATGGATTTCGGTTCCGCCCGGTCGTACATTGGCCCTTGCCGGATGATGCGTTCAGGGCGGAAGAAGGCTCGTCATGAGAGCCGGCCGGAACGGCAGCGAGCTGCGGTGCCTGATCCGCAGGATTTTTCCGGGCGCGAACCCGATGCGGCGGCGCACCGACTACTTCGAGCCCGCCGCGCTGCTGCTGGTCGCGCTGATCGCGGTCGCCACAGTGGTGGCGGCCCTGTTCGTCGCGCAGTCCGAGCTGCGCGGCCGGCTCGCCGACGTGGATCGCGAGCAGACGGCCAAGCACCAGGTGGTGGCGACGGTCGTCGCCGAGCTCGGCGCCGGCGCCGGGAACGCGCACCGGCCGGTCGCGGTGCGCTGGGGCCAGCCGCCGGACGAGCGCTTCGCCGTCATCGAGCTACCGGCCCGCGCCCCGGCGGCCGGAACCGTCCCGGTGTGGCTGGACCAGCAGGGCCGGCCGACCTCGCCGCCGCTGACCCGCGCCGAGGCGACCCAGGCGGCAGGGATGGCCGGGGCGAGCGTGCTGCTCGGATCTGCGCTGGTCACCACGGTCGCCCTGATGGGAGCCCGGTTGATCGTGACCCGCAGGCGGCTCGCGGCCTGGGCCGCGGAGTGGGAGAAGGTAGGCCCCCAGTGGCGCAACCACGCTTCGTGAGGCCGTGAACGCAGAAAACCCCGGGGCGCTGGGCCCCGGGGTTTTGCGCGCAGTCGAGTTCAGCCGCGGACGACCTTGCCGGCCTTCAGGCAAGAGGTGCACACGTTCATGCGCTTGCGCTGCGAAAGGCCGATCTTGGCGTGCACGGTCTGAATGTTCGGGTTCCACCGGCGCTTGGTCTTCCGGTGGGAGTGCGAGACCGAGTTGCCGAAGCCTGGTCCCTTACCGCAGACGTCGCAGACGGCAGCCACGTCAGACACCCCTTAACTTTGCTTGACGGTTACAGCGATGAGAGCCGCAAGCGCACCACGGCCGCATCAGCCTCGCGTGAGCGCTCACTGTCCACCGCCGTGACCGGCGGTCTCAGCCCGGAGAACCCGGTTGCCCGGGGTCATCGCCACCCTGGGACCGGATCAGTGTAGCCCACCGGCGGAGGCGCTCCCGGTGGTGGGGGCGAGTGCCGATGCGCGCCGAACCCGGCGCGGACAGCGACTACTCTCGGACAATCCGATCGTAGGTGGCTGCGTGGGAGGTCGCGGGTGTTGCGGACGCTGACTGCGGCGGCTGCCCGCCGGTGGGCCGACCTGGCGCTGGCCGGGCTGGCGGCCGAGCGCGACGCGATCGACCGGATCAACGTCTACCCGGTCGCCGATGGCGACACCGGCACCAACCTGCTGCATACGATGCGCGCGGCGGTGGAAGCGCTCGACGCGGTCGAGCCGGACACGCTCGGCGGCGTGCTCGCCGCGTTGTCGAAGGGCGCGCTCGGTGGCGCGTGCGGGAACTCCGGCGTGCTGCTCTCGCAGGCCCTGCGCGGTATCGCCGAGTCGTTGCGCGACGTCGCCGAAGCCGATGGCGGGGCGCTCGGTGTGGCGTTGGCTCGCGCGGACGAGCTGGCCAGGCAGGCCGTCGCCGAGCCCACCGAGGGCACGGTGCTGTCGGTGTTGCGCGCCGCGGCGCTCGCGGCCAGCCCTGGCGAGCTCGACGTGGTCGTGCATCGCGCGACCCGGGCCGCTGTAGACGCGTTGGCTGCCACTCCGGGCCAGCTCCCGGTGCTCTCCGACGCCGGCGTCGTCGATGCCGGCGGGCGGGGCCTGGTGATCGTGCTCGACGCGTTGCACGCGGTGGTGCGCGATGGCGAGCGGCTCGCGCCGGAGGCGCCGGTGCCGGGTGACTCGGGTGTGCTGGAGCACGAGTCGCAGCACGAGTACGAGGTCATGTACCTGCTCGCCGACACCGATCAGGACCGGGTCGCGGTGCTGCGCGATGCGTTGTGCGCGCTCGGCGACTGCGTGTCGGTGGTCGGTGACGGCGCGGATTCCTGGGCCGTGCACGTGCACTGCGACGACATCGGGGCGGCGATCGAGTCGGGCATCGGGGCCGGGCGCGTGCACAAGATCAAGGTCACCCGGTTCGCCGACCAGCAGGCCGCGTTCGCGCGGGACGTCGCCGTGCTCGCCTGCGTCACCGACGACGTCCTGGGGGAGCTGTTCGCCGCCGAGGGCGCGGATGTGCTTGTCGGCGGCGCGGAGCTGACCGAGGAGCGGCTCCGCGAGGCGTTCCTCGCGACCGGTGCCGCGCACGTCGTCGTGCTGCCCAACAACGCGGCCACGGTCGCCGTGGTGGAGCGGGTCGGCGCGATCGATGAGGGGCAGGACGTGGTCGTGGTGCCGATGGCGTCGCCGGTGCAGGGGCTGGCCGCGCTCGCGGTGCACGATCCGACCCGGCGCCGGGCCGCCGACCAGGTGGCGATGGCCGAGGCGGCGGCCGCGACGCGGCGCGGCGAGCTGCGCATCGCCGATGCCGAGGCGCTGACCTGGGTCGGCCGCTGCCTGCCCGGCGACGTGCTCGGGCTGATCGACGGCGAGGTCGTGCTCATCGGCGACGACGTGCCCGCCGCGGCCCGCGAGCTGGCGACCAGAATGCTCGCCACCGGTGGCGAGCTGCTCACGGCGCTGGTCCGGGCCGATGCCCCGGACGGCCTGCCGGACGCGCTGGCCGGGCACCTCCGCCACGCCCATCCCGAGGTCGAGTTCGCCCACTACCCGGGCGGGAACCTCGACGCACTGCTCCTCATCGGCGTCGAGTAGCACCTCCGTCGCGTTCGCCGGCACCGCATCGCTCCGATGCGGTCGCGTTTTGCCTGTTCAGGGCCCGTGTGCACGTCTTGCTGCCATAGCGACAAGAAGTACGCACGGGTCCTGACCTGCGCGAACGGCGAGGTTGCTGGTAAGCAAGAAGTCAATGGTGCTAGTGTCATTAGCACCATGTTGCTTTCGTTGGATTTGCACGATCAGCGGCCCCTGCACGAGCAGGCCGCCGACGCCATCCGGCGCGCCATCACCGACGGCGAGGTCGCGCCGGGCGATCGGCTGCCGCCCGCGCGGGACCTGGCGGTCGCGCTGCAGATCAACCCCAACACCGTGCTCCGCGCGCTGCGCGAGCTGCGAGAAGAGGGGCTGCTGGAGTTCCGCCGCGGGCGCGGCGTCACGGTGCTGCGTCGCCCGGATGCGAAGGCCGCGCTGCAGCGGAAGGTCGGCGAGCTGCTGGCCGAGGCCGAGCGCCACGGCTATCGGCCGGACGACGTCATCGAGTGGATCAGGCAGGGGGAGAGATGAGGGATTCATCCGGGCCGGAGTCGGGTGGCCCACCAGACGCAGGAGGCGAAATGACCTACCGCACCCGGTTCCTGGCCGCCTCGGGCCTCTGGGTCGTGGCCGTGGCGGCGATGCTCTACTTCGGCACCCGGGCCTTCCGCGACCGGCTGCCCGATCCGATCGCGTCGCACTGGGGCTTCGCCGGCGCGCCGGACGACTCGACGCCGGTCGCGGGTTTCCTGATCTTCGTGCCGGTCGGCTGGTTGGTGCTCGGGTTGGCCGTCGCCGGGTACGTCGCGCGCGGCTGGCGTCGGCGGCGCACCCGGGCCGCCGCGGGCGCCGTCCTCGCCGCCGGCGCGCTGTTCATGATCGGCCTGGCGGCGCTGACGGTGTGGGCGAACCTCGACGTCGCCGAGTGGCGGCAGGCCCGGTCGGTGAACTGGCAGATGATCCCGGTGCTGCTGATCGCGGCGCTCGCGGGCCGGCTCGGCTGGTCCGCCTGCCACCGGGGGCCGGACGAGGCCGCGCAGGACGCGGCCGAAGAACCGGAGCTGGCGCTGAAGCCGGGCCGGCGGGCGGTGTGGCTGGCGTCGGTGTCGAGCCCGGCGCTCCGCGCGGGTGGCTGGCTCGTGCTGCTGGCCGCGGCCGCGACCGCGGTCTTCCAGCCCTGGCCGATCGTGCTGGCCCCGCTGCTGGCGGGCGCGGCCTGCCTGGCCCTGTCCTCGGCGCGGGTGCAAATCGACGAGCGCGGGGTCCGGGTCGCGTTCGGGCCGCAGCGCTGGCCCGCCCGGCTGATCCCGCTGGCGAAGATCGACGGTGCGCGGGTCGAGACCCGGCGGCCGCTGGAGGTCGGCGGCTGGGGCTACCGGGTTCTGCCGAGCAGCACCGCGATCATGCTGCGGGGCGGCGAATGCCTGGTCCTGCGGCTGACCTCCGGCCGCGACTTCTACATCAGCGTCGACCACGCCGAACGCGGCGCGGAACTGGTCAACGCGCTCATCACCGAACGCTCGGCGCTGTGAGGGGGGACCACGTGGGACGTCGCGATCTGTGGGTGTACTTGCTGGTGGCGCTGGGCGGCGCGTGGCTGGTGGCGCTGCCGCTGTGGCTCGCGGGCGGCCTGGGCAGCGGTTTCCAGTGGCTCGCCGGAGTCATGATGTTCACGCCGACGCTGGGCGTGCTCGCGGTGCGGCTGCTGGACCGCCGCGTGCCGGCCCGCGAATGGGCCCGCGCGACCGGCCTGACGTTCGGGCCGCGCAAGGGGCGCACGGTCGTGCTGCTGCTGGCCGCCTGGCTCGGCCCACCGCTGATCAGCGCGGCGGCCGTCGCGCTGAGCGCGGCCGTCGGGGTCCTCGCGGTGGACTTCGACTTCAGCCTGATGCGCGAGGCGATGGGCGGCGCCTCGCCGATCGGCGTCGGGACCATCGTGCTGATCCAGCTGGTGGCGATGGTCCTGTTCGCGCCGCTGATCAACTCGGTGCCGGCCTTCGGCGAGGAGTGGGGCTGGCGGGGCTGGCTGCTGCCGCGGCTGGTGGAGTCCGGCACCTGGCCCGCGCTGCTGCTCTCCGGCCTGATCTGGGGCGTCTGGCACGCACCGCTGACGCTGCTCGGCTACAACTACCCGCAGCTCGGCCCCTGGGCGGCGGTCCTGTTCACCGGGTTCTGCGTGATCTACGGGGTGCTGATGGGCTGGCTGCGGCTGTACTCGGGCAGCGTCTGGCCCGCGGTGCTGTGCCACGGCTCGTTCAACGCGTCCGCCGGGCTGCCGATGCTCCTGGGTTCCGCGGCCGAGCCGCCGAACGTGGTCATCGCCGGGATCACCGGCCTGGTCGGCTGGGTGCTGATGGCCGCGCTGGCCTTGTTCGTGACGCGCCGGTGGCGCCTGGACCGGGCCCCGCAGCCGGTCGCGGCCGCCTGACCAGCCCCGGCCCGGTCGGCGATGCCCGGCCGGGCCGACCGGTGGCGGCGGCCTGGCGCTACTGTCGTTACTGGTCGTCGACTGTCCCGGGAGCGTCCAGTGAGTGTCCGAAGCCGGTATCTGTGGTTCGTCGGTGGCTGGACCGTGCTCATCGCGCTGCTGATGATCGCCGTCCCGCTGCTGCTGCGCGCCCGGTTGCCGGAGCCCATCGCGATCGAGTGGACGTCGTCGGGGGCGCCGAAGAGTTCCAGTTCGTTGCGCGACTTCGTGCTCGACAAGCTCGTCTGGTGGCTGGCGGTCGCCGCGGTGTGGAGCGTGTTCGGGGTCCGCGGGGTGCTGCGACGGCGCGGCCTGGCCTGGGCCGGGGCGGCGCTGGGCGTCTTCGGCTCGCTGATGCTCGGCACCGTCGTGCTGACCACGCTCACCAACCTGGACGCCCCGGACTTCCGGGACACCGTCGATCTCCACGCGCAGGGCTGGCTGCTGCTGGGCGGTGCGCTCGCGGGCTGGCTCGGCTGGCGGCTGGGCAGCCAGAGCGCGCGGGTCGCCGCCACCGACTGATCGACTCGTCGGTGCCGTCCGATAACTTGCGAGTGCCTGCCCGGCGGGACGACCGGTGACGATGCGCACGGCGGAGGACATGCAGTGACCACATTGGACGCGAAGCTCGACCGGGTGCTCGGCGCCAAGACCGGCAAGGCGCTCGATTCGGCGCTGGGCCTCGTCACGGTGGGGGATCTGCTGCGCCACTACCCGCGCCGCTACGCCGAGCGCGGCGAGCTGACCGCGATCGCCGGGCTGGAGCTCGGCGAGCACGCCACGGTGCTCGCGCAGGTCGAGCGGGTCAGCAAGCGCACCATGAAGTCCCGCCGCGGCACCATCGTCGAGGCCCGGATCACCGACGGCCACCGCTCGCTGAGCTGCACGTTCTTCAACCAGGCGTGGCGGGAGCGCGAGCTGCTGCCGGGGCGGCGCGGCATGTTCGCGGGCAAGGTCACCGCCTTCCGCGACCAGCTGCAGCTGGCGCACCCCGAGTACCAGCTCTTCGACGCGGACAAGACCGATCTCGGTTCGGCGGCCGAGGAATTCGCCTCCGCTGTGCTCCCGGTCTACCCGGCCGCGCAGGGCCTGCCGTCGTGGTCCCTCGCGCGGTGCGTGGGCCAGGTGCTGGACGTCTGGGACGGCGCCGAAGACCCGCTGCCGGAGGAGCTGCGCGACCGGATGGGGCTGGCCGGTCTCGAGTCGGCGCTGCGCAAGATCCACCGCCCGCAGAACTTCGGCGACGTCCAGGCCGCGCAGGACCGGCTGAAGTGGGACGAGGCGCTGGCGGTGCAGCTGGCGCTCGCACAGCTGCGCGGCGCGGCGAAGTCGCACCCGGCGCCGGTGTGCCGGATGCGCGACGACGGCGTCCTGGCGGCGTTCGACCAGCGGATGCCGTTCGAGCTGACCAAGGGGCAGCAGGAGATCGGCGAGCAGATCGCCGCCGACCTGACCACCGAGCACCCGATGAACCGCCTGGTGCAGGGCGAGGTCGGCAGCGGCAAGACGGTGGTGGCGCTGCGCGCGATGCTGCAGGTGGTGGACGCCGGCCGGCAGGCGGCGATGCTCGCGCCGACCGAGGTGCTCGCCGCGCAGCACGCCCGCTCGCTGCGCGAACTGCTCGGCGACCTGGCGATGGCCGGCGAGCTCGGTGGCGCGGAGAACGCCACCCGCGTCACGCTGCTGACCGGCTCGCTGAACGCGGCGCAGCGCAAGAAGGCCTTGCTGGAGGCGGCTTCCGGCGAAGCCGGGATCGTCGTCGGCACGCACGCGCTGATCCAGGACCGGGTGTCGTTCGCGGATCTCGGCCTGGTCGTGGTGGACGAGCAGCACCGCTTCGGCGTCGAGCAGCGCGATGCGCTGCGGGCGCGCGGCGGGGACGACGCGTCGCCGCACGTGCTGGTCATGACCGCGACGCCGATCCCGCGCACGGTGGCGATGACGGTCTACGGCGACCTGGAAACCTCGGCGCTGCGGGAACTTCCGCGCGGCCGCTCGCCGATCAGCACGAGCGTCGTTCCGGTGGCGGAGAAACCGGCCTGGCTGGACCGGGCCTGGGCGCGCATCCACGAGGAGGTCGCGGCCGGGCACCAGGTCTACGTGGTGTGCCCGCGGATCGGCGACGACGAGGAGAACCCGGGCAAGGGCAAGAAGAAAGCGGCGAAGTCCGCTGTGGACGACAGCGACGGCGGCGGCGAGGAGCCGCCGCCGGAGGACGGCGAGGAGCGGCGGCCGCCGCTGGCGGTGCTCGACGTCGCGGAGCAGCTCGCGGCCGGGCCGCTGGCGGGCCTGCGGCTGGGCATCCTGCACGGCAGGCTGCCCGCCGATGACAAGGACGCGGTGATGCGCGCCTTCGCCGCGGGCGAGCTCGACGTGCTGGTCGCCACCACCGTCATCGAGGTCGGCGTCAACGTCCCGAACGCGACCGTCATGGTGATCATGGACGCCGACCGGTTCGGCGTCAGCCAGCTGCACCAGCTGCGCGGCCGCGTCGGCCGGGGCAGCGCGCCGGGCCTGTGCCTGCTGGTCAGCGAGGCGATGGCGGGTACCACGACGCGGGACCGGCTGGACGCGGTCGCCTCCACCACGGACGGCTTCGAGCTGGCCCGCCTGGACCTGGAACTGCGCCGCGAGGGCGACATCCTCGGCGCGGCGCAATCGGGCCGGAAGTCGGGGCTGAAGATGCTGTCGCTGCTGCGCGACGAGGACGTGATCGCCCAGGCCCGGGAGGAGGCGGACCGGGTGGTCGGCGAGGACCCGCGGCTGCGGAACCACCCGGGCCTGGCCCGGATGGTCGCGGAGGTCGTCGACGCCGAACGCGCGGAGTACCTGGAGAAATCCTGAATCGGGTGCCGTAGCACCCCAGAACACTCACGGGTGGCGCAGTCCCGTCGGCGGGACCGCGAGGGTCAGGTCCGGCAGTGGGCGACCAGCGCCCGGCCAGTACCAGGTCGGGCGAAGCGTTCGAGCTTCTCAGCGCCATCCACGGTCTTGTGGTCTTCTGGGGCCGGCAGCCGCCGATCGGGCGGTGATCCCGAGCGGACGCCACGCCTGGGCTCCAGTAAGAGATCGAAAATTCGAATCAAGCGAAATTTTCACCTATTTCTTTTGGTCTAGACCTTGCATCGATCAGGTATTTAGGCAGGTCATAAAGGTATCGAGGTGTCCATCACTTGAGAGGTTCTCCCGGTTAGGGGAATTTTCGCGGTACGGTGCTCACACCGACCGACACCTGCCCAGGAGGAGCCGGCATGTTCCGCAAGGTCCTCGTCGCGAATCGCGGTGAGATTGCGATCCGCGCGTTCCGCGCCGCGTACGAACTAGGCGCGGGCACGGTCGCGGTGTTCCCTCACGAAGACCGCAACTCGCTGCACCGCCTGAAAGCCGATGAGTCGTACGAGATCGGCGAGCCTGGGCATCCCGTCCGCGCTTACCTGTCCGTCGAGGAGATCGTCAAGGCCGCGCGGGAGGCCGGCGCGGACGCCGTCTACCCCGGCTACGGCTTCCTCTCCGAGAACCCCGAACTGGCGCGCGCCTGCCGGGAAGCCGGGATCACCTTCGTCGGCCCCAGCCACGAGATCCTGCAGATGACCGGCAACAAGGCGACCGCGGTCGCCGCCGCCCGCGAGGCCGGCGTGCCGGTGCTGGACTCCTCGGCGCCGTCCCGCGAGATCGGCGAGCTGCTCACCGCCGCCGAGAGCATGACGTTCCCGGTGTTCGTCAAGGCCGTCGCCGGTGGCGGCGGGCGCGGCATGCGCCGCGTCGACGACCCCGCCGGGCTGCGCGAGGCGCTGGAAGCCGCGATGCGCGAGGCCGAATCGGCCTTCGGCGACCCGACGGTCTTCCTGGAGCAGGCGGTCATCAACCCGCGGCACATCGAGGTGCAGATCCTCGCCGACGCCGCGGGCAACGTGATCCACCTCTACGAGCGCGACTGCTCCGTGCAGCGCCGCCACCAGAAGGTCATCGAGATCGCCCCGGCGCCGAACCTGGACCCGAAGCTGCGGGAGCGGATCTGTGCCGACGCCGTCGCCTTCGCCCGCAAGATCGGCTACGTCAACGCGGGCACCGTGGAGTTCCTGGTCGACGAGCAGGGCCGCCACGTGTTCATCGAGATGAACCCGCGCATCCAGGTGGAGCACACGGTCACCGAGGAGGTCACCGACGCCGACCTGGTGCAGTCGCAGCTGCGCATCGCCGCCGGCGAGACGCTCGAAGACCTCGGCATGACGCAGGACGCGATCCGGTTGCGCGGCGCGGCCCTGCAGTGCCGCATCACCACCGAGGACCCGGCCAACGGGTTCCGCCCGGACACCGGCATGATCAGCGCCTACCGCTCGCCGGGCGGCGCGGGCATCCGGCTCGACGGCGGCACCGCGTTCGCCGGCACCAGCGTCAGCGCGCACTTCGACTCGATGCTGGTGAAGCTGTCCTGCCGGGGCCGCGACTTCGCCACCGCCGTCGCCCGCGCCCGCCGCGCGGTCGCCGAGTTCCGGATCCGCGGCGTGTCCACGAACATCCCGTTCCTGCAGGCGGTGCTGGACGATCCGGACTTCGCCGCGGGCAAGGTCACCACGTCGTTCATCGGCGAGCGGCCGCACCTGCTCACCGCCCGCCACTCGGCCGACCGCGGCACCCGGCTGCTGAACTACCTCGCCGACGTCACCGTCAACCGGCCCAACGGCGAGCGCCCGACCACCCCGGACCCGGTGCACAAGCTGCCGGCGATCGACCTGTCGGTGCCGCCGGCGGCCGGCTCCAAGCAGCGGCTCACCGAGCTCGGCCCGGAGGGTTTCGCCCGCTGGCTGCGGGAATCCAAGGCCGTCGGCGTCACCGACACCACCTTCCGGGACGCCCACCAGTCGCTGCTGGCGACCCGAGTACGCACCCGCGACCTGCTCGCGGTCGCGCCGCACGTGGCGCGGCTGACGCCGGAGCTGCTGTCCCTGGAGTGCTGGGGCGGCGCGACCTACGACGTGGCGCTGCGGTTCCTCGCCGAGGACCCGTGGGAGCGGCTGGCGAAGCTGCGCGAGGCGGTGCCCAACATCTGCCTGCAGATGCTGCTGCGCGGCCGCAACACGGTCGGCTACACGCCTTACCCGACCGAGGTGACCGAGCACTTCGTGCAGGAGGCCACCGACACCGGCATCGACATCTTCCGCATCTTCGACGCCCTCAACGACGTCGAGCAGATGCGCCCGGCCATCGAGGCGGTGCGGGCCACCGGGAAGTCGGTCGCCGAGGTCGCGCTGTGCTACACGGCCGATCTGTCCAACCCGGACGAGAAGCTGTACACGCTGGACTACTACCTGCGGCTGGCCGAGCAGATCGTCGACGCCGGCGCACACGTGCTGGCGGTCAAGGACATGGCCGGGCTGCTGCGCGCGCCGGCGGCGGCGAAGCTGATCTCCGCGCTGCGCAAGGAATTCGGCCTGCCGGTCCACGTGCACACCCACGACACGCCGGGCGGTCAGCTGGCCACCTACCTGGCGGCCGTCCAGGCCGGGGCGGACGCGGTGGACGCCGCGACGGCGTCGCTGGCCGGCACCACCTCGCAGCCCGCGCTGTCGTCGGTGGTGGCCGCCACCGACTACACCGAGCAGGCGACCGGGCTGGACCTGCAGGCGGTGTGCGACCTGGAGCCGTACTGGGAGTCGGTGCGCAAGGTCTACCAGCCCTTCGAGGCGGGCCTGGCGTCGCCGACCGGGCGCGTGTACAAGCACGAGATCCCCGGCGGCCAGCTGTCGAACCTGCGCACCCAGGCGGTCGCGCTCGGGCTGGGCGACAAGTTCGAGGAGATCGAGGCGATGTACGCCGCGGCCGACCGGATCCTCGGCCGGCTGGTCAAGGTGACCCCCTCGTCGAAGGTGGTCGGCGACCTGGCGCTGCACCTGGTGGGCGCCGGCGTGGACCCGGCCGACTTCGAGGCCGACCCGCGCAAGTTCGACATCCCGGACTCGGTGATCGGGTTCCTGCAGGGCGAGCTCGGCGAGCCGCCGGCGGGCTGGCCGGAGCCGTTCCGCACCCGCGCGCTGGCGGGCCGCACCGCGGTGCGCAAGCTCGCGGAACTGTCCGATGAGGACCGCGAGGGGCTCGTCTCGGACCGCCGGAGCACCCTGAACCGGCTGATGTTCGCCAAGCCCACCAAGGAGTTCACCGAGCACCGCGAGGCGTACGGCGACACCTCCCTGCTGCGCAGCAAGGACTTCTTCTACGGGCTGCGCGCGGGGGAGGAGTACTCGGTGGACCTGGAGCCGGGCGTGCGGCTGCTGATCGGCCTGGAAGCGATCAGCGAGCCCGACGAGCGCGGCATCCGCACCGTGATGGCCATCCTGAACGGGCAGCTGCGGCCGATCCAGGTCCGCGACCGCTCGGTGGCCACGAACCTGCCGGTCGCGGAGAAGGCCGACCGGTCCAACCCCGGCCACGTGCCGGCGCCGTTCGCGGGCGTGGTGACGCTGTCGGTCGGCGAAGGCGACGCGGTGGAGTCGGGCCAGACGATCGCCACCATCGAGGCGATGAAGATGGAGGCGGCGATCACGGCCCCGCAGGGCGGTCGGGTGAAGCGCCTGGCGATCGGCGCGGTCCAGCAGGTCGAGGGCGGCGACCTGATCATCGAACTCGGCTGACCGGAACCACGAAAGCGGGCCGTTTCCCCAGGAGGCGGCCCGCTTTCGGCGTGTCAGGGGCGGAACGGGTTCTCGATCAGGAGATTCCCGAAGCGCCGACCGTGCTGCATGTCCTCGGTGAGCAGCTTCGTCGCACCCGATCGCAACGCTGCTTCAACGATGAGCGCGTCGTAGAACGCGACCGTGTGGTCCTCTTCCAGCTTGCTGGCCAAGACGATCAACAGCGGGTCGGTGCGAACCGGGTCCCACTCGGCGTACTTCGCCACCACCTGGCGGGCGGTTTCGCGGGGCAGCTTCGTCTTTCGGGTGGCTACGGAGTAGAACTCCTGGAGCACCTGGGTGCTCAACACCCCGGTTTCCGTTGCCCAGAGCTCTTTCAGCAGTTGGCGCGACTGGCTGGCGCGCAGGTCGCCGTCGTGCACGATGTGGGCGTAGACCAGGATGTTCGTGTCGATGAATGTGAGTTCAGCGGTCACCTGTCGTAAAGCTCCTCACGGGTCCATGATGGTGCGCTTTCGGTCGACCGCGCGGCCTCGTCCATGAGTGCGAGGGCTTCTTGCTTGGCGCGTTCGTAGCGCTCATCGGAGTCGGCGATCTTGGTGATCTGCTGGGCCAGAAGTCCGCTTAGCGACGTGTGCCTTCGCGCTGCTGCGATTTTCGCGCGCCGAATTACTGCTTCGTCCAGCTGGACTGTCACATTTCTGCTACCCATGACCACACGATATCACGTGCGCCACGTTAGTTTGACGTGAAAGGCGAGTTGAGGTGCAGTTTTGCGCCCGTTCGAGTGTCGTGGCACGGTCACCGGCCGGGCGGGACGAGGCCGTGTTCGTAGGCGTAGATCACCGCGTGCACGCGGGTTCGCAGGCCGAGTTTCGCGAGGATCCGGTTCACGTGGGTCTTCACCGTGCCCTCTTCGATCGTGCAGGCCGCGGCGATCTCGGCGTTGCTCATCCCGCGCGCCACCAGCCGCAGCACGTCGTGCTCGCGGGGCGTGAGGCGGTCCAGCTCCGGGGTCGCCGGGTGCGGCGAGAGCGCCGCGAAGCGGCTGATCAGGCGCCCGGTGACCTGCGGGTCGACCAGCCCCCGGCCCTGGTGCAGCTCGCGGACCGCGGCCACCAGCACGTCGGGTTCGTTGTCCTTGAGCAGGAAACCGGCCGCGCCCGCCTGCAGCGCGCCGAAGAGGTATTCGTCGAGGTCGAAGGTCGTCAGCGCCAGCACCCGCGGCGCGGGTTGCGCGCCCATGAGGCGGCGGATCGCCGCGATCCCGTCCAGGTGCGGCATCCGCAGGTCCATCACCACGACGTCGGGCCGTCGCCACTGCGCGAGCCGGACCGCTTCGGCCCCGTTGGCCGCCACGTCGACGACCTCGATGTCCGGCTCGCCGTCCAGGACCAGGCGGAGCGCGTCGCGCACCGCCTCCTGGTCGTCGGCCACCAGCACCCGGATCGTCACCAGGCCGTCCTCTCCACGGGCAGTTCCGCCGCGACCCGCCAGCCGCCCGCAACGGCCGGGCCCACCGACAGCGTCCCGCCGAGCAGGTGCACGCGTTCCCGCATGCCGCGGATGCCCTGGCCCTCGGCTCCCGCGTCGGTCGGCGGTCCGTCGTCGGTGACCTCGATGCACAGGCTCCGCTCGTCCCGCCGCAGGTGGACGACGACTTCCGCCGCACCGGAATGGCGCGCGGCGTTCGTCAGGGCCTCCTGCACCACCCGGTACGCGGTCCGGTCGACGGCCGGCGGCAGCCCGGCCGCGACCCCGGTGCCGTGCAGGCTGACCTTGCGCTCCTGGGAGGAGAGCCGGTCGGCGAGCCGGTCCAGGTCGGCCAGGCCCGGCTGACCGCCGGCCGGTTCCTCCCGCAATTCCCGCAGCAGGTTCCGCACCTCGCCGAGCGCGGTCCGCGAGAGCTCCGAGATCGTGCCCAGCGCTCGGTCGGCGACCGGCGAAGCCCCGTCGAGCGCCCGGCGGGTCGCGGTGGCCTGCAACCTGATCGCGGTCAGGTGGTGGCCGACGCTGTCGTGCACGTTCCTGGTGAGCCACGCCCGTTCTTCGGCCAGCAAGCGGTCCGACTCGGCGCGCTGCAGCCGGAGCGCCTGGCCCGCCCGCTCGCGGTGCAGCCGCAACGCGTAGCCCGTGGCGACCGGGGCGATGGCCATGACGATCAGGTCGGTCGCGGTGAAGACCTGCACCGGCCCGCCGGCGATCAGGAGCGTGCCCACCGACCAGCAGGTGGCGATCGCCAGCACCAGCAACGGGTTTCGCGGCCGGTGGTAGACGGCGGCGCAGAACGCCCCCATCGCGACGAGCATTCCGGGCCAGTTCGGCAGGAAAGCCATGCCCAGCAGCGCGATCACCGAGGACACCACCGCGACGGTCAGCGGCAGCGCCCGCCGGGCCGGCAGCGGGAGGCAGACGCCGATGCTGAAGGCGGCCAGCAGCGGCAGGTCCACGGGGGCCCGCCGCTCCAAGCACGCCACCAGCATCAGCGCGGCCGAAACGCCCGCGATGAGTAGGAGTTCCCGCACGTAGCGCATATCAAGAGGATGCAGCACCGCACGCGGTGCCTTCCGGCGGCAGTTCGCCGGTGGTCAGGTACCGGTGCACCCGGTCCCGCACGCAGGGGTGCCCGCTGAGGTAGAGCGCGTGAGCGCCCTTGGCCGGGAGGTAGCGGGCGCCGTCGAGTTGCGCGGTCACCCGGCGCGCGTCCCGCGGCGGGGTCATGCTGTCGTACTCGCCGCTCGCGACGAGGATCGGCGGGAGGCCCCGCGGGCGGATCGGATGCGGCCGGAAGTTCGTCGTCCCGGGGAGACCGGCGCAGTGGTAGGACGTCTGCCACGCGGTGGCCCAGCCGATTCGCGGAGTTCGGCTCCGCAGAGCGGTTTCCAGCGCCTTGACCTCGTCGTACTCGGTCGGATACGGGAAATCGGCGCAGAACATGATCCGGCTCAGCGCGGGATCCATCCCGCCGGTGGGGGTTTCGGCGAATCTGGAGGCGTCACCGGCGTGCGCCTCCAGCAGCGACGTGGCCAGTTCGGGCCACCGGCCCTCGTAGCCGGGATTGGCGCGCGAGACGATCAGCGTGGGGCCCACCGTGGCGTCCGGCCCCGCGCCGGGAGCGGGGATGGGATCGCGCTCGGCGCGCGCCAGCACCTCGTCCCACACCTCGAGCACGTCCCGGCCGTGCAGCGCGCATCCCGGATTCGTGGCGCACCATTGCGCGAAGCGGTCGAGGTTCGCCTCCATGGTCTTCGCGCGCGGCAGCAGCCAGGCGGGCCAGGACCGGTTGGTGTGGTCCATGACGCTGTCCAGGTACATCCGGCCGATGCGGTCCGGGAAGAACTCGGCGTAGGCCTGCCCGAAGACCGTTCCGTAGGAGTTGCCGTAGTAGTTCAGCTTCTCCTCGCCCAACGCGGTCCTGATCGCGTCCATGTCGCGGGCGACCTGCCACGTGTTCAGCCTGCCCGCCAGCGGCCCGGCCGCTTCGGCGCAGCCGGTGCCGAAACGCCGGTTCCCGGCGGCGTAGGCGTCGTAGGTGGCCCGGTCCGGGAACACCCATTCCGCGTTCTCCGGCATGGGCATCGGATCCGGGCACCGCACCCCGGCGCTCTCTTCGAAGCCGCGCGGGTCGGAGACGACGACGTCGAACCACCGGGTGAGGTCGGCGAAGGCGGCCTTCGACCGGCGCAGCACCGAGATCTGCTGGGCGGGGCCGCCGATGTTGACCAGCAGGGTGCCCTTGCGGTTGGCCGGATCCTGCGCGGGGAGCCTGGCCAGTCCCAGGCCGATCCGGTCGCCGCCGGGATCGGCCCAGTCGGCCGGTACGTCGATCCGGCCGCACTGCAGGCCGTCCCCGCAGTCCTGCCAGGACGGTCCCGGTTCGGCGGACGCGACGTGCACCGTCCCCACCGCGAGCAGCGCCGCGCCGAGCACGACGGTGAGCAGTTTCTTCATGCGCCCAGGCTTTCGGGAACCCCTGCGACCTGGCGTCCAACCTTCGATAGATCTTCGCGGACTACGGCGTCTTGAGGACCGTCAGGAGCTGGGTCGCCCGGCTGAGCGCCACGTAGAGGGCGCGGCGGCCGGTGCTGGATTCCGCGGCCAGGCCGTCCGGGTCGACGACCACCACCGCGTCGTACTCCATGCCCTTGGCCTCCAGGCTGCCGACCACGCGGAGCCGGTCCGAGTCGGACCCATCCACAGTGGACAGCCACTCGCGGACCTCGTCGCGGCGGGCCATCGTGGTGACCACGCCCACCGTGCCCTCGGCCGCCGCCACCAGCTCCACCGCGGCCGACCGCGCCGCCTGCGGCAGCTCGTCGGCGGCCACCTCGCGCACCGCCGGCTCGATGCCGGTCGTGCGCACCGCGACCGGCAGGTCGTCGGCCGGCACCAGGTCGCGGACCGCGTCGGCGGCGACGGCGAAGATCTCCGCCGAGTTCCGGTAGTTGGTGTGCAGCGTGAACCGGCGGTGCGTGCGCTGCGCGCTCAACGCCTCCTGCCGCGCCGCGGCGGCCTCCGCCGGATTGGGCCACGACGACTGGACCGGGTCGCCCACGATCGTCCAGCTCGCGTGCCGCCCGCGGCGGCCCACCATGCGCCACTGCATCGGCGAGAGGTCCTGCGACTCGTCGACCACCACGTGCGCGTACTCGTCGTAGTTGACCGCGCGGCGCGACTGCTCCGCCTCCGGGGCGGTGCGGCGGCGCTTCGGCGGCGGCCCGGCCAGCACCCGCAGCTCGTCGATCAGCGCGATGTCGGCGACCGTCCACTCGGTCACCTCGGACCACGACTTCGCCAGCAGGTCGACCTCCTCGGCCGACAGCAACCGGCGGGCGGCCTGGGACAGCCGCGCCGGGTCGGACAGCCAGCGCAGCACCTGCATCGGGTACAGCGGCGGCCACCACGCGACCAGGAACCGGTGGAACTCGATGCGCTCGCCGATCTCGCTGATCAGCCGCTCCCGCTCGGGCTGGAAGTCCTCGTCGGCGGCCTGCTTCGCCTGCTGCCACAGGGCTTCCAGCAGCGCGTCGGCCGCGCGCATCCGGTACCGGTTGGGCTGCCCGCCCTTGTTGTGCAGCGAGCGGCGGATCCGCTTCAGGTCGTCGGCCTGCAGCTTCAGCACCGTGCCCCGGTAGAACATCTGCAGGTGGTCCGGGGCGTCCGGCGGCGGCAACCGCAGCGCCCGCCGGAGCACCTTGACCATCCGCGATGAGCCCTTGACCTCAGCTGTGCGCGGATCGTCGATCTTCGCCGTGCCGATGCCGTCCAGCACCTCGCCGAGCGCCCGCAGCTCGACGTTGTGCTCGCCCATCGACGGCAGCACGCGGGAGATGTAGGACATGAACACCGGGGACGGGCCGACCACCAGCACGCCGGGGCCGCCGAGCCGGCGCTGGTCGCGGTAGAGCAGGTAGGCGGCGCGGTGCAGCGCCACCGCGGTCTTGCCGGTGCCCGGGCCGCCGGTGATCTCGGTGACCCCGCCCTCGGGCGCCCGGATCGCGTCGTCCTGCTCCTTCTGGATGGTGGCGACGATGTTGCGCATCGAGTCGCCGCGCGACCGGGTGAGCGCCGCCATCAGCGCGCCGTCGCCGATCACCCGCATGTCCGCGGGCGCCCGGTCCGGGTCCAGCAGGTCGTCGGAGAGGTCGACGACCTGCTCGCGGGACGAGCGGATCACCCGGCGCCGCACGACGTCCAGCGGCTGCTCGGGAGTGGCCTGGTAGAACGCCGCGGCCAGCGGGGCCCGCCAGTCCACCAGCAGGTTGTCGAACTGCGGGTCGCGGATGCCCAGCCGGCCGATGTGCACGGCGTCGCCGCCGGCGAAGTCCAGGCGGCCGAACACCAGTCCCTCGGACTCGGCGTTCAGCGCCTGCAGCGTCCGGTTCGCGTGGTACAGCATCACGTCGCGCTCGTTCAGCGCTTCGGGAGTGGCCTCCAGGCCGTACTCGTAGCTCTTGTCGCGCATCGCCTCGGCTTCGGCGCGCAGTTCGTCGAGCCGGGCGTAAACCCGGTCGACGTGCTGCTGCTCGACCGCGATCTCGGCCTGCTTGGTGGACGCTTCGGACACCTGTGTCGTTCTCCCGTGTGGCGCAGTGGGCAGACCAATCAGCCTACGGCCCGTCGCGGCGGCTGCTTGCTGCTCCCAGGAGCTAAGAACCCGAATACCCAGGCGTAAACTGAGCCGAACACCAACGCCCGCCGCGCGAGAGCCTGGCGGGCGTTCTGCGTCGCGGTGCCGCTTGCCAGGCCCGCGGAGCACCGGTCGGACGCGGGTGCGCGACGATGGCCGGGTGACTCGGATCGTGGCCGGAAGCGTGGGCGGGCGGCGCATCGACGTGCCCCCGCGAGGCACCAGACCCACCTCGGAGCGGGTGCGGGAAGCCCTGTTCAGCGCGCTCGAATCGGCCATCGAGCTGGCCGGCGCGCGGGTGCTCGACCTCTACGGCGGCTCCGGGGCGCTCGGCCTCGAAGCCCTCTCCCGCGGCGCCGCGCACGCCACGTTCGTCGAATCCGACCGGCGCGCCGCCCAGCTGCTGCGCCGCAACGCCGCGTCGCTCGGGTTCCGCGACGTCCGGGTGGAGCAGGCGAAGGCCGAAACCCTGATCGGCACCCCGACGGCGCAGCCGTTCGACGTGGTGCTGGCCGACCCGCCCTACGACCTCGCGCCCGAGCTGCTGCAGCGCGTGCTGGCCGGGCTGGCCCCGAACGGCTGGACCGCGCCGGGCAGCCTCGTCATCGTCGAGCGCGCGGTGCGCAGCGGCGAACCGGACTGGCCGCCGCCGCTGCAGGCTTTCCGCACCAAGCGCTACGGCGACACCGCCGTCCACTGGGCCGCGCACGAGGAGCAGTGAGTGCGAAGCCGGGGGGTGGAGCCCGTTTTCGCACTCACGACCCATGCGGTGACCCGCGCCACGTGATCGTGGGGGCATCCCCTGCCTGCTGCTAACGTGCCAGCTCATGAGGCGTGCCGTGTGTCCTGGCTCCTACGACCCGGTGACGAACGGTCATCTGGACATCATCGAGCGAGCGTCGAAGCTGTTCGACGAGGTCGTCGTCGCGGTGCTCATCAACAAGAACAAGAAGAGCCTGTTCAGCGTCGAAGAGCGGCTGGAGATGCTGCGCGAGGTCACCGCCCAGTGGCCGAACGTGCGCATCGACGCCTGGCACGGCCTGCTCGTGGACTACTGCAAGGCGCACGACATCGGCGCGATCGTCAAGGGCCTGCGCGCGGTCAGCGACTTCGACTACGAGCTGCAGATGGCGCAGATGAACCAGCAGCTGTCCGGGGTCGAGACGATGTTCATGTCCACCAACCCGCTGTACAGCTTCCTGGCCAGCTCGCTGGTCAAGGAGGTCGCCACCTACGGCGGCGACGTGTCGAACCTGCTGCCGCCGACGATCGAGCGCCGGCTCCTCGACCGGCTCGCCGAGCAGAACTGAGCCGCGCGGAACGGCGCCGCGACGGGAGCGTGCGCCGATTTCGCGCGAAATCGCCGCTTCAGCGGCCGAGCCTCGCGGGCCGCGCTGCGCCGTTCGGACTAGCACGTGTCCTTCGACCGTGCCCTATGCCATTTCGGGTTCACGTCAGCTTCAGTGCGTGCACACGTCATCGACGTAGCGTGCTCGACCATGAAGCGGATCACGTCGAAGACACTCCAGGTCCTGTTGGCCGGTCTGATCGCCGTGGTGGGGCTGGTCGGGTTCCAGGCGAGCGCCCTGTCCGCCGCGCCGACGGCTGCCGTCGCGCAGGCGCCGTGCGGGGACACCTCGGGCTTCCAGAAGGTCGACCTCTCGGCGCTGCCGAAGGAGGCGACCGACACGGTCAACCTGATCAAGAAGGGCGGCCCCTACCCGTACCCGCAGGACGGCACGGTCTTCCAGAACCGGGAAGGCATCCTGCCGAAGTGCGCCAGCGGCTACTACCACGAGTACACCGTCAAGACCCCTGGCAGCGACGACCGCGGCGCCCGCCGGTTCGTGGTCGGCGACGGCGGCGAGTACTTCTACACCCAGGACCACTACGAGAGCTTCCAGCTGACCAACATCAACGCGTAGTCCACCGCGAGCCGTGCGCGTTCCGGGCCGTCCGGGGCGCGCACGAGCGCGTTCGGGGGCTTGACACGCGGAACTGGATTTCCCCCGCCGCGCTGCCCGGCCCGGGCAGACTGGTACCAGGACAAACCCATGATCGGCGACTGCGGGTGTTCTGACATGCTTGCCGCTGCGGCGGCTACGACGGCAGGGAGATCAAGGTGTACCGGGTGTTCGAGGCGCTCGACGAGCTGGTCACGATCGTCGAGGAAGCGCGTGGCGTGCCCATGACTTCGGGGTGCGTGGTGCCCCGCGGCGACGTGCTGGAGCTGCTCGACGACGTGCGGGACGCGATCCCGCAGGAACTCGACGACGCCCAGGACGTGCTCGACCACCGCGACGAGGTGGTGTCCACCGCGGCGGCGCAGGCCGACAAGTCGGTCACCGACGCCCGCAACGAGGCCGACCGCACGGTCGCCTCGGCGCGCGCCGAGGCGGAGCAGCTGCTCGCCGACGCCCGGGAGCAGGCCGACGAGCTGCTGGCCGAGGCGCGGGCGCAGGCGGAGCAGGCGGTGACCGCGGGCCGCCGCGAGTACGAGGACTACGTCGGCCGCGCCCAGAGCGAAGCCGACCGCATGGTGCAGGCCGGCCGCGCCGCCTACGAGCAGTCGGTGCACGAGGGCAAGGCGGAGCAGGCCCGGCTGGTGGCCGACACCGAGGTGGTGCAGGCGGCGAACGCCGAGGCCAAGCGCATCGTCGACGAGGCGAACGAGGACGGCGAGCGGCTGCGCAGCGAGTGCGACGCGTACGTCGACTCCCGGCTCGCGGACTTCGAGGACCTGCTCAGCCGCACGCTGCGCACGGTCGGCAAGGGCCGCCAGCAGCTGCGCAGCCCGATGGGCGCCCCCTTCGACTACGAGGAGTGGCACGCCGGCAACAACACCGGCGCCAACTGATCTCCGCGCCACCGGGCCCGCGCCGGAGGCGGTCCTCGGTGGTGGAAGGCCCTGGTGTCGCGGCTGGAAGGGTGTCGCGTACCCTGGGAAAGCTGGCTGGGGATGATGCGCAGTTTCTCATCCGCCTATGCCGCACCGCCCTGTCGAATTGACCACCGAAACTTGTGATGTCTCAGAACCATGCAGCGCACACCGCGCACGTCGGCCCCTGGGTGATCGACACCCGGGAGATCGGCCACCGGGCCGGCAGCAGCCGTGCCTACACGCGTAGTGCCCCGGCGCCGACCGGGTTCGGGCTGGACATGATCAAGGTGCCGGAGGGCGATCCGGTGCAGCTCGACCTGCTGGCCGAGTCGGTGGTGGAGGGCGTGCTGGTGTCCGGCACCGCCGTGGCCACCCTGGCCGGCGAGTGCGTCCGGTGCCTGGACCCGATCTCCGACGAGGTCGAGGTGGAGGTGCGGGAGCTGTTCGCCTACCCGGACAGCGCCACGGACGTCAGCACGGATGACGACGAGGTGGAGCGGGTCGTGCACGACCTGATCGACCTCGAACCGGTGGTGCGGGACGCGATGTTGCTGTCGCTGCCCTCGGCGCCGTTGTGCTCGCCGGACTGCCAGGGGCTGTGCTCCGGGTGCGGCGTGAAGTGGGCCGAACTCGCCCCGGATCACACGCATGAGACCATTGATCCTCGCTGGGCTGCGCTGCAAGAGCGGCTCGGCGGGACCGAGGAGGAGAAGTAGTCGTGGCCGTCCCGAAGCGCAAGATGTCCCGGGCCAACACCCGTCACCGCCGGTCGCAGTGGAAGACCTCGGCGCCGACGCTGGTGCAGTGCTCCAACCGCTCCTGCCGCGAGCAGAAGCTGCCGCACGTCGTCTGCCCGGCCTGCGGCCAGTACGACGGCCGCCAGATCGTCCAGCCCGCCTGATCGGCGGTCGTGCAGTGGGGGGAAAGCAGTCGCGGGTCCGGAAGGTCGATCGGGCTCCGCTGTTGGCAGCGCTCGGCGTCGAGCTCGACGCCGAGCTGCTCACCCTTGCCCTCACCCACCGCTCGTACGCCTACGAGAACGGTGGCCTGCCGCCCAACGAGCGGCTGGAGTTCCTCGGCGACGCGGTGCTCGGCCTGGTGATCACCGATCACCTGTACACCGAGCACCCGGACCTGCCCGAGGGGCAGCTCGCGAAGCTTCGCGCCAGCGTGGTCAACATGCACGCGCTGGCCGGCGTCGCTCGCGGGCTCGGTGAGGGCGGCCTGGGTGAATACCTGCTGTTGGGCAGGGGCGAGGAGCTCACGGGGGGCCGGGACAAGGCGAGCATCCTCGCGGACGGCCTGGAAGCCGTGCTCGGCGCGGTGTACCTGGCGGAGGGCATCGACGTCGCCCGCGGCGTCGTCCACCGGCTGTTCGAGCCGCTGCTGGCCGAGGCGCCGCAGCGCGGGGCCGGGCTGGACTGGAAGACGAGCCTGCAGGAGCTGACCGCGTCGGCGGGGCTCGGCGTGCCCGAGTACCGGGTCGAGGAGCAGGGTCCGGACCACCGCAAGGAGTTCAGCGCCTTCGTGGCGGTCGGCGGGCAGACCTACGGTCGCGGCGATGGCCGCACCAAGAAGGAAGCCGAGCAGAAGGCCGCCGAAGCGGCCTGGCGCCAGCTCTCCGAACAGACCACCGAAGACGCCGGCACCCCGTCCGCGTAGCGGAATCCGGGGCCGCGCGCCGGGGTCCGGCGCGGGTGGTCGAAGATGTTTTCGTGCCCGAGTTGCCTGAGGTCGAGGTCGTCCGGCGCGGTGTCGCCGAACATGCTGTCGGCCGGACGTTGTCCGGCGTCGAGGTCCTGCATCCGCGCGCTGTCCGCCGACACGTGCCCGGTCCGGATGATTTCGCCGGTCGGCTCGTCGGTCGCTGCCTGAGCGCGGCGCGGCGGCGCGGCAAGTACCTGTGGCTGGAGCTCGGCGATGAGGCCGGTGCGCCCGAGTCCGGCGGCGAAGCGCTCGTGGTGCACCTGGGGATGAGCGGTCAGCTGCTCGTGCAGCCCGGCGACGCCCCGGACGAGAAGCACCTGCGGGTGCGGATGAGGTTCTCCGACGGCGGTCCGGAGCTGCGGTTCGTGGACCAGCGCACCTTCGGCGGTCTGCACCTGGCCGATCTGGTCGAGGTGGACGGGATCGCGCTGCCGAAGCCGGTGGCGCACATCGCGCCCGACCCGCTGGAGCAGGTGTTCGACATCGAGGCGGTGGCCGACCGGCTGCGGGCGCGGCGCACCGGGATCAAGCGGGCGCTGCTGGACCAGAGCCTGGTGTCCGGCGTCGGCAACATCTACGCCGACGAGGCGCTGTGGCGGGCGAAGCTGCACTGGGCCCGGCCCACGGCGACGCTGACGCGGCCCAAGATCCGCGAGCTTTTCGGCGCCGTCACCGATGTCATGCAGCAGGCGCTGCACGCGGGTGGCACCTCGTTCGATGCCTTGTACGTCAACGTGAACGGCGAATCCGGCTACTTCGACCGGTCGCTGGCGGTGTACGGGCAGGCGGGGCACCCGTGCCCGCGGTGCGGGGCGTCGGTGCGACGCGATCCGTTCATGAACCGCTCGTCCTACACCTGCCCGGTGTGCCAACCCACGCCCCGCAACGCCCACCTCTGACGTTCATCCTTCCGGGCAGTGATGGCGTTTTCGCGCGAAACCGTCGTCCGGCAGGCGTGGTGAACGGCGGTTTCGCGCGAAAACGCCGCCAGCAAGGGCTCACGGCTCCGTTGCCAGGGCGGTCGTCACGGCGGTGATCGTGCGCTGCCAGTGGTCTCGTTGGCGGGCGCGCTCGTCCGCGTCCGCCAGCCACTCCTGGTGGAAGCGCAGTTGCGTGCGGTCGCCCTTGCCCACGATCGCGACCTGCACCGTCGTGTCGTGGTCCCAGTCGGCCGGTCGCCAGGTGAGCCGGACCCGGTCGAGCTCGCGGTGGCTGCGGATCTCGCCGGTCGTGCCGTCCGCCGTCCGGTAGGTCGCGCCCTTCTCCAGGGTGGCGCCCGCGCCGAGCCACAGCGCGACGCCCGCCGGGCTGGTGAGGAAGCGCCAGACCGCTTCCGGCGGGTGGGGCACGGTCTTGGAGACCCCGATCTGGAAGCCGACGTCCTTGGTCCGCCCGATCATGTCCGCGCCCCGCCCTCGATGTAACCGGTTAAAGTGGAAGAGAAACCGAATATAGTGGTTACATGAGGGTGGGAACAAGGCTGCTGACCGCGGCGACCGGCGAGCGGTTCCGGTTCGACGCCGGATGCTTCTGCCTGGAGCTGCTGATCACCGGCGGGCCGGGGCCGTACCAGCGCTACGAGATCCTGCACGAGCCGGCGGATCTGGCGCGCTGGCTGGAAGGCTCGCGGCTGGCCGAGGTCGCGCCGCTGAGCAGCGACGACATCCGCATCCAGCCCGCCGAACTCCGCCGCATCAAGCGGTTCCGGGACACGATGTGGCCGGTCGCGAAGGCCGTGGCGCACGGCGAGCGCCCGTCGAGCGCCGACCTGGAGGTGCTCAACAACAGCGCGGAGCCGCCGCCCCGGCCGCGGCTGGACCCGGCGACGGGCGTCCGGCAGTGGGTCTCGCCCGTCACCGGCGGCCAGATCCTCGGCGCCGCGGCCCGCGAGGCCATCGAGCTGCTCGGCGGCGATCGAGCCGAGCGGCTCCGGGAATGCGCGGCGGACGACTGCTCGCTGCTCTTCCTCGACACCTCCCGGCCGGGCTCCCGCCGGTGGTGCTCGATGCAGCGCTGCGGCAATCGCCACAAGGTGAACGCCCACCGGGCCCGCCAGTCCTGACGTTCGCGGGTAGGTCTCCCGACATTGCCCAAGAGCACGTTTCAGAATTCCTCCGCCCGGCTCATCCCTAAGGCGCCCGGCGCCTGACGTCGGCGGCGATTTCGCGCGAAATCGACGTCCTGCGCCCTAGCCGGCCACGCCCCACAAACGTTCGCACCCAAGCTGCAACGCCCCCCCGGAATCGGGAGCCCGAACTCTCCGGAGAGGTTCGCGATTTAGGCGAAATCGCGAACTTTCCGGCACTCCGACACCGCGTCCACAGTGGCCGTTGCCGGATCCTGCGGCGAGCGGGCCTTTCTGGGAAATCTTCGGGAAATTGCCGGACGGCCGCTGATCGCGTCTCGAATGGGCCTGGCCGAGCTGCGGAAATGCGATCGGTCCGGTCGCGGCCGCCGATTCCCAGGGATTTCCCAGCCTGTTTCCACGGCACTCGCACCTCGCCCCGGCTTGATGGACGCCGGAAGCGAGGTGGTGGGAGATGAATGCTGTGCCGCAGCTCGGCGTCGACGCGCATCGCGTGGCTCGCCGGACCGCGACGATCGACGTGGTGATCCCGGTCTTCAACGAGGAACGAACGCTCCCGGGATGCCTGGAGGTGTTGCGCGAGCACCTGTCCGAGGGTTTTCCGTTCGCCTGGACCATCACGGTGGTCGACAACGCGAGCACGGACGGCACGCTGGGCGTCGCCCGCGAGCTGGCTCGTGCGGTGGACGGGGTGCGGGTGCTGCACCTGGACCGCAAGGGGCGCGGCCTGGCGTTGCGCACCGCGTGGGGTTACAGCGACGCGGATGTCGTGGTCTACATGGACGTCGACCTGTCGACCGGCCTGGACGCGCTGCTCCCGCTGGTCGCCCCGCTGGTCAACGGGCATTCGGACCTGGCGATCGGTTCCCGGCTGGCGACCGGCGCCCGCACGGTCCGCGGCGGCAAGCGGGAGCTGATCTCGCGCTGCTACAACAAGATGATCCGCTGGACGCACGGTGCCCGGTTCACCGACGCGCAGTGCGGTTTCAAGGCGGCGCGCGCAGACGTGGTGAAGCCGCTGCTGAAGCACGTGAGCGACGATTCCTGGTTCTTCGACACCGAACTCCTGCTGCTGGCCGAGCACAACGGGCTGCGGGTGCACGAGGTGCCGGTGGACTGGGTCGAGGACGTCGACACCCGGGTCAACGTGGTGCGGACCGCCGTCGACGACGTCGCGGGCCTGGTCCGGGTGACCCGAGTCAAGATCACGGGTGCGGCGAAGGTTCCCGGCCTGCCGCAGCGGCCCGCGCCGCGTGCCGCGCACCCGCAGGCGGTGCTGGCGAAGCGGGAGAACGGTCTGCTGTGGCAGCTGGTTTCGTTCGGCGTGATCGGCCTGGTGTCCACAGTGCTCACCTCGGTCCTGTACGCCCTGCTGCGCTCCTGGTGGCCGCCGCTGCTGGCGAACCTGGCGGCGCTGACCGTCACCACGCTGTGGAACACCGAGGCCAACCGCCGGTTCACCTTCCTCGGCGGGCCGGCCTCCTCCGGCCGCGTGCACCTGCAGGGGCTGGTCGTGTTCGCCCTCTACTACGTCGTCACCTCCGGCGCGCTGCTCGGGTTGCACGCCTGGCAGCCGGATTCGTCGCGGTGGCTGGAAGTTCTCGTGCTCGTGGTGTCTTCGATGATCGGAACCGGGCTGCGGTTCGTGCTGCTGAGGTCGTGGGTCTTCCGGCCCGCGCCACTGCCGGAGGAAGAGGAACAGGGATGACGTCGGTTGATGCGACGAACGCGCAGCGCGCGGCCGCGCCGTGGCAGCGGATCTCGCTGGCCACGATCTGCGTGCTGTCCGGGGTGCTGTACTGCTGGGGAATCGGCGAGTCCTGGGGGAACTCGTACTACTCGGCGGCCGTGAAGTCGATGTCGCAGAGCTTCGAGAACTTCTTCTTCGGTTCCTTCGACCCGGCCGGCGTGGTCACCGTGGACAAGCCGCCGATGGCGCTGTGGGTGCAGGTGCTTTCGGTGAAGGTGTTCGGGTTCAACCAGTTCGCCGTGCTGTTCCCGCAGGTGGTGGCGGGTGTCGCGGCGGTCTTCCTGCTGCACCGCGCGGTCCGGCGGTGGGCGGGGGAGCACGCCGCGCTGATCGCCGGGCTGGTGCTGGCGCTGACCCCGATCACGGTGGTGATCAACCGGGACAACAACCCGGACACGCTGCTCGTGCTGCTGGTCGTGGCGGCCGCGTACGCGATGACGCGATCCTTCGAGTCCCGCAAGGCCACCGGGTGGGTCGCGTTGGCAGCGTTCCTGGTCGGCTGCGGCTTCCTGACGAAGATGTTGCAGGCGTGGATGGTGCTGCCCGCCTTCATCGCGGCATACCTGGTCGGCAGCCGCACCGGTTGGGGGCGGCGCTTGCTGGACCTGGGCGTGGCCGCGGCGGTGGTCCTGGTCGGCTCGTTCTGGTGGGTCGTCGCGACCGCGCTGTGGCCGTCGCCGAAACCGTACATCGGGGGCAGCGCGGACGGTTCCGCCTGGGATCTCGTGTTCGGCTACAACGGCTTCGGGCGGATCTTCGGCGGCGGTGGGGGCCTTCGACCGCCCAGCGGCGGGCTCCAACCGCCGGGTGGCGGCAGCCAGCCGCCGGGCGGTGGCGGCGGTTTCTCCGGCTCGTCGGGCGTGCTGCGGTTGTTCAACGAGCAGCTCGCCGGTCAGATCAGCTGGCTGCTGCCGCTGTGCGCGTTGGTGCTGGTCGCGATGCTGGTCGCCGGGGTGCGGCGGTGGCGCGGCGGGCGGCCGCTGGACCGGGAGCAGGCCGCGGGCTGGGTGCTCTGGGGCGGCTGGCTGGTGGTCATCGGCGTCATGTTCAGCTTCGCGCAGGGCATCATGCACCCCTACTACACGACGATGCTCGCGCCTGCGGTCGGCGCGATCGTCGGAGCCGGTGTCGTCCGGTTCTGGCGCTGGTACCGCGAACCGCAGGGCAAGGCGTGGCTGCTGCTTCCGGTCGGCGTCGCGATCACGGTGGCGTGGGCGGTGGCCATCGTCGCGCGCGACTTGAGCTGGCACGCGTGGGCCGGGTACGCGGCCGCCGGGTTGGGCGTGCTCGCGCTGGTCGTGCTCGTGATCGGCCGGCGCGGCAAGCCGCTGGCCAGAACCGGCCTGGCGCTGGGCTTGGCCGCGGCCCTGGCGGTGCCGACGGCGTGGTCGGCGATCGGGGCGGTCAGCGCCCAGAAGAGCATGGGCGGTGCGAACCCGATGGCCGGGCCGGAGACGGGTATGCGCCCACCGGGCGGCATGCGGTTCCCGGATGCGGGCGACGGCGGGCCGCCGGACGGGCAGAACCCGGTGGAGCCGGGCGGCGCCGAGCAAGGGCCGATCCTGCTCGTCGGCGGCATGGGCGGCGGCGGGTCGCTGAGCGCGGAGCAGCGCAAGATGCTCGACTACGTCCAGGCCAATGCGGGCGATCTCGACGTGCCGCTCGCGGTGGAGGCCGGCTCGATGGGCGCTTCGTCCTACATCATCAACGCGGACGTGACCGTGATCGGCATGGGCGGATTCAGCGGCGGTGACGACGCCCCGTCGGTGGCTCAGCTGACCGAGTGGAAGCGGACCGGCCAGCTCGGCTTCGTCCAGCTCGGCGGCATGGGTGGCATGCCGCGTCGGGACGGCATGGGCGACGGCGCACCGGATGGCGCGCAGCCTCCCGGCGGCATGCCGGGCGGCGAGGTCAGGCAGGAACGCGACGAGTGGGTGAAGCAGAACTGCACCCCCGTCGACCCGGCCGCCTGGGGAGGCGCGGCGGACACGGCGGTACAGCTCTACCGGTGCAACTGACCCGCGGGTGGGTGCGCGGCCGAGTCGCGTACCCACCCCGGGGAGCTCCGCGGTGGGTACTGTTCTGCCTGGTCAGGGCCCGTGAGTGTTTTGGGTCGCTATAGCAACCCAAAAGACTCACGGCCCCGGACCTGCGGAAACGCGGGCCCATCCGGTTCCCGGACTTCTTTCAGGCTTTTCCCAGGGAGGTGGGCGATGCTTGACGGCGTGGCGGATACCAACAGCGCGCGCGTCCTGGTCGTCGACGACGAGCCGAACATCCTGGAGCTGCTGACGGCGGCGCTGCGCCTCAGCGGATTCGAGGTGCACGGCGCGGGCACCGGTGCCGATGCGCTGCGGGCCGCCGTGGAGTTCCGGCCGGACATCGTGGTGCTCGACGTGATGCTCCCGGACCGGGACGGGTTCTCGGTCGCCTCCGAGCTGCGCGCCAACGGCAACGCCGTGCCGGTGCTGTTCCTGACCGCCCGGGACGCCGTCGAGGACCGCATCGCCGGGCTGACCGCCGGCGGCGACGACTACGTCACCAAGCCGTTCAGCCTCGACGAGGTGGTGCTGCGGCTGCGCGCGATCCTGCGCCGGGTGCAGCCCGCGCAGGCCAACGACTCGCGGCTGCGCTACCACGACCTGGAGCTGGACGAGGAGACCTACGAGGTCCGCCGCGGCGGCAGCCTGGTGAACCTGTCGCCGACCGAGTTCAAGCTGCTGCGCTACCTGCTGATCAACGCGGAGAAGGTGGTCAGCAAGGTGCAGATCCTGGACCGGGTGTGGAACTACGAGTTCGGCGGGGACAGCAGGATCGTCGAGTCCTACATCAGCTACCTGCGGCGCAAGGTCGACTCCGCCGCGCCGCCGCTGATCCACACCATCCGCGGCGTCGGCTACGTGCTGCGCCTGCCGCCGGAGCAGCGATGACGGTGCTGCGGACGCTGCGCGGGCGGTTGGTGCTCGTGCTGGTCGGCGCGCTGGTGGTCGGCCTGTTCCTGATGGGGGTGACCAGCACCGCCCTGCTGAGCCGGTCGCTGGTCGAGCGCACCGACGACCGGCTGGCGGCGCTGTCCGAGCCGTGGGAGCACGGGCTGGTCGCGCCGCCGGACCCGCTGCGGCCCCCACCGGACCCCGCGCTCGAACGCGGCGAGCTGCCCACCGAGTTCCGGGTGCTGATGTTCGATCCCGGTGGCGGCCAGGTCGGCGCCGTGATCGGGCAGCCCCAGACCGACCAGGGCGGCCCGGTGCTGCGGGATCCGCAGCACGGTCCGGCGATCAAGACCGTGCCCGACCGGGCGGGCGGCTCGGACTGGCGGGTGCGGACGGTCGGCCTGCCCAACGGGCGGTTCGTGGTGCTCGCGCTGTCGCTGGCGAACGTCGAGGCGACCGTGCGCCAGCTGATCGTCATCGAGCTGGTCGTCGGCGGCGCGGTGCTGCTCGTGCTGGCCGTCGCGGCGGCGCTGACGGTGCGGCTGAGCCTGCGGCCGCTGAACCGGATCGAGCACACCGCCGACGCGATCGCGGCCGGGCAGCTAGACCGGCGCGTGCCCGACCAGGACCCGCGCACCGAGACTGGCCGGCTCGGCGCGGCGCTGAACACGATGCTCGGGCGGCTGGTGGACGCGTTGCAGCAGCGGGAGCACTCCGAGCTCCGGTTGCGGCGGTTCGTCGCGGACGCCGGGCACGAGCTGCGGACGCCGTTGACGTCGATCCGGGGCTTCGCGGAGCTGTACCGGCGCAGCGATCAGCACCGCGAGGAGGACGTGCGGATGATGATGCGGCGCATCGAGTCCGAGGCGGTGCGCATGGGCGGCCTCGTCGACGACATGCTGCTCCTGGCCCGGCTGGACCGGGAGCGCACCATAGACCTGGTCGACGTCGATGTGGTGCCGCTGGTGCAGGACGTCGTGCAGGACGGGCGGGCGCGCGACCCCGAGCGGGAGATCGAGCTGCGGGACGGGGATCGCCCGCTGCGGGTGCTCGCCGACAGCCCCCGGCTCCGCCAGGTGCTGACGAATCTGGTGAACAACGCCCTGATGCACACCCCGCCGGGCTCGCCGGTCACCGTCGAGGTCGCGCGGGGTTCGGCCGGGGGAGGGGCGCTCGCGGCGGCCGGCGCGGAGCTGCCGGCGGGCACCCCGGTGGCGTTGATCTCGGTCACCGACACCGGTCCGGGCATCCCGCCGGAGCACGCACCGAGGATCTTCGACCGCTTCTACCGGGTCGACGACGGCCGGCACCGCGACGCCGGCGGAACGGGCCTCGGCCTGGCGATCACGACGGCGATAGCCGAGTCCCACAACGGCCGGGTGGAACTGCACGCCAACCCAGACGGAGGCAGCACCTTCCGCGTCCTCCTGCCCCTTACCTGACGGACACGCCGAAAAGTGCCCAGTTTTAGGCAAAATCGGGCTCCTGCCAAACCCGGAACGGCACCACCGGAAGTGGGCTTTCCAATTTTAGGGGTCCTTGCATAATGATCTTGTTGTGGCAAGGTGGTGGCTGGAGTTGATCACGTTTGCTTGTGGAGGAGCGTGGGATGGCTCAGCCGAAGCCGTGGGAGATCAGTGACGAGCTGTGGGAGTTGATCGAG
>NZ_JBWKKH010000018.1:59155-190358 GCF_056431645.1 Saccharopolyspora sp. NPDC045839 | reverse complement strand
ATCCGCACGAAGCGGGCGGCCTTCTCCGCCGACAGCGAGTCCAGGCACCCGCCCTTGCGCAACGGGTTGTTGGCGATCACGCCGATGCTGCGGCCCCCGAGCCGGCCCAGGCCGACCACGATGTTCGGGGCCCACTTGGCCTGCAGTTCCTCGAAGTCCGCGGAAATGTTGCCGGCTCCGTCGTCCTTCTTGTCGAGGATGCCGCGGATCACCGGCTTGATGTCGTAGGCCCGCTGCGGGCGGTCCGGCAGCAACGCGCGCAGGTCGTCCTCATCCCGCACGGAGTGCAGGTCGAACAGGCCCGGCTTGGCCAACAGCCCGGTCAGCCGGCGCGCCCGCACGAACGCGTCGGCCTCGTCCGCGGCGGTCACGTGCACCACGCCGGACTTGGCGCCGTGCGCGGAGATCCCGCCGAGCCCCTCCTGGTCGATCTGCTCGCCGGTGACGCTGCGGACCACGTCCGGGCCGGTGACGAACACGCGCCCGGCGGGGGACATGATGACCACATCGGTCAGCGCCGGACCGTAGGCGGCGCCGCCGGCGGCCGGGCCGACGACGACGGAGATCTGCGGGACGCGGCCGGAAGCGCGGATCATCGCCGCGAACATCTGGCCCATGCCGTCCAGCGATTCCACACCCTCCGGGATGCGGGCGCCGCCGGAGTGCCACACGCCGATCACCGGGCAGCGCTCGCGCACCGCCACGTCGATGGCGTCCACGATGTGCCCGCAGCCCTCGGAACCGAGCGCACCACCCATCTTGGTGGCATCGCTGCAGTAGACGATCACCCTCGTGCCGTCGATACGACCGCGCACCGCGTACATCCCGCTGCTGTCACGGGCGTGCAGTGGCTCGATCGACTCCGGATCGAGCAGCCGCTCCAGCCGCACGTCGGGGTCGCGCGGATCCCGTTGCGCCTGCTCGGTTTCCGGTCGGGTGGCCACTGCCGTCATCGGATCCTCCGGGAAGTCGGTGTCGGGCGGTCTTCCGGGGCTCTCGAGTTCCTGCGGGTCAGTGGCCCGTGAGTCCCTTTGGGATGCCTGGAGCTTTGCGGCTTGCCCACGACATGACGGCCTGGAGCGACGTTCCGGCAGGTCCGGAGCCGTGCGCGCTTTGTGCTGCCATAGAAACAAAGTACGCACGGCTGGAGTGACCAGCAGGAACATCGAACCGCGAACCTCCAGGGTGCTATGACGCCCCACCAAATTCACGGGCTCTGACCAGAGCAGACCATGCAGGGAAGGTCAACGGCTTGCGGTGCGCGGAGCTGGGAGATCGTGACCGACCAGCCTGCTGACAGCCGTGATGTAGTCATCATCTGCGATCGGTGCCCGCAGGATTTCTGGCGTGAGGTTGAACCCGTCGACCAGCAGCCGGGAGTGCGGAAGGATCTGCTCGCACAGCGATTCGATCTCGCGCGGGAGTCGTTCGACCTGCTCGGCCGTCAGCGCGTTTCTCGCGAGATACCAACCGCTGTCCCTGTTGACCTCGAGGAGTCCGTAGAGGCGTGCCAGCAACCGCAGGGCGGTGCGGCCGTCTTCGGTTTCCGCGTTTTCCACGGCGGTCAGGAATTGCTCCAGTGCCAGTCGCACCCCACGGGTGCGTGCCATGGATGTGGCCGCAGTCATGTTCTGGTTCCAGGCGGAGAACAGCGTTCCGTCACCGCGGGTCTCCTCGGTCATCGCCTGCCGTGCTTCCCGCCGCAAGCTGTCTTCCCGATACTGCAGCAAATCGAGCTGGAACGTGCCTGTCAGCAGGTCCCTGCTTGCCGGATCGGGTGGTGTCGTCTTGCCTGCCGATCGGCTGCGGCGCGCGAGCATTTGTCCGGCCACGGTGGCGAGAAGTGGCAGGTTGTCGCCTTCAGCCGTCACCACTCCTTGGGCCATCGGCACGTAATCCGCGATGCGGTTGACCGAGAACATGCCCTGGGCGCCACACCGCTCACGGCAGACGTGGATGACCCTGGACATCTCCCAACTCGACAGTGCCTTGGCGATCGAGATCAACTGGTCGACCTCGGCCTCGTTCCCGCTGTGGCGGGACAGGTATTCCGTCTTGACATGGTTGACGAGAAAAGTCATTGCGTAGACCTGCGCGAGCGCGCTGAACAACGCGATCTGCTGACTGCGGTAGGCGAGGATCGGCACCTCCCCGCGACCGGGCGCAGCCGTCAAACGCTGCTCCGCGTACCGCACGGCGATGTACACGCTGGCGCGGCCGGCCGAGATGAGCGCACCAGTCAGGCAGATACGCCCCGGGTTCACCCGGTCCAGTGCGCGCAGGACCTGCTTGCGCTTACTACCAACGGCGCCTTGGAACACGCCATCGTCGGTAAGCTGTCCCATGTCTCCAGTCAGCAAATTCCGGCGGGGAATCCGGACGTGGTCGAACCGCGTCACCGCGTTGTCCAGGGCGAACCCCGGTTTTTCCGGAAGCCTTGTGACGTGCACCCCTGTGCACAGGCCGTTGCGGTCGGAAATCCTGACGATGAAAGGGAAAACACCGCGGTCCTCCCCGTCGACCTTCAGCCGCGCCATCACGACTGCCAGCTTCGGGATGTCGGAGATCCCCGTGTTCGGCATGAATTTCTGCGCGCGGGCGTGCGGGGTGTTCAGCACGAACTCGCGACTGGCGTGGTCGTAGACGGCCTCGGTCTCCAAGGCCGCGATGTTGTTGCCGTGGCCGAGTTCGGTGGCGATCAGCAGACCGATCGACGACATGCTGCCGAGTTCGTCGATGTAATCCGCGAGATCGTCGCGCCCTGCACCGTGTTGGAGGATCGTCCCCAAGCAGAGGTTGTAGTGGATGTTCAGGATCGGAAGGGTGGTGGTGTCGATCAGGCACGACCATTCGCCGATCGCGAACATCCGGAGCTGATCGCGCATCAACTCAGCCGCCGGTTCGAGGCGACTGTGGAGGAACCGGGCCCGTTCGTAGGACAACCGGCCCGCCTCCAGCGGCGCCAGGCCGTGGCGCGGGTCGAACATCGGATCTTCCAGCGCAGCCCGCAGATCGGCATGGACACTGTCGAACTTACCGTCGTAGACGAGTGCGGCAAGGTCCTCCGCTGCTTCCCGGATTTCCGGCTCGGCCTGCCGGATTCCCGAAGCGGCCGGAAGGTATTGTGTTGTAACGCTTGTCATTCTCAGTACCTTTCAGCACTCGACGAGCGAGCTGATCGTTTACGAGGCTGCGAGGGCGAGCACGGCGTTCTGCCCCCCGAAGCCGAAGGAGTTGCTCAGTACGATCTCAAGCGCGCAGGGACGTGCCGTTTTGGATACGAGATCGAGTTCGATCTGCGGATCCGGGTTTTCCAGGTTGGCCGTCGGAGGAATGCACCCGTGTTGGAGGGAAAGGATCCCGTAAGCCGCTTCGATCGCCCCGCCGGCACCGAGCGCGTGCCCGGTCACGCCCTTGGTGGAGCTGACGGCGACGTGCTCACCGAGCACCCGCCGTATGGTGGCGCTTTCGACGACATCGTTGAGGGGCGTGGAGGTGCCGTGGGCGTTGACGTGCTGGACCTCACGCGCCGTGAGACCAGCGTCGGTCAACGCACCACGAAGCGCCTGTTCGGCCCCCTTGCCCTCCGGATCGGGCGCCGTCACGTGGTGACCGTCGGCAGACGCGCCGTAGCCGATAACCCGCCCGCGCACCCGAGCGCCTCTGGCCAATGCATGGCGCTCGCTTTCCAGAATCAGGACCGCGGCGCCCTCAGCGATCACGAAGCCGTCCCGTGCCGCATCGAAGGGCCGGGACGCGGCGCGTGGATCGGAGCTCTTCCTGGAAAGTGCTCGCATCCTGCTGAAGGCGGCGACGAACAGCGGTGTCACCGCCGCTTCCGTCGCCCCGGCAATCACGATGTCGGCCACGCCGGAGCGAATCAGGTCCCGAGCCACGCCGATCGCGCTCGTGCCGGAGGCACAGGCGGTGCAGATCGTGAGATTCGGACCGCGCGCCCCGAACTCGATCGCCAGTTGCCCTGCCGCCATGTTCAACAGACCCATGGGAAGGGTCAGCGCCGAGACCTTGGCCGCGCCGCTGTCCAGCAACTTGGTCTGCTGCGCTTCCATGGTCGAAGTTCCGCCCGCGCCGCTACCGAGAACAACGCCCACTCTGGTGGCATCCCAGTCCGCCTCGGACAGTCCCGCATCACGAACGGCTTCGCGCGCCGCGACGAGGGCGAACTGCTGGTGACGGTCGAGCCGCCAGGCGTTGTGCTCGCCGAGACTCGCGGCGGGGTCGAAACCCGGGACGCGGCAGGAAAAATCGACCTGGAGCCCGGTCAACTCAGGGTCGGTGGCTGCCATCGGAGAACCTTCGACGACTCGGTTCCAGTTCTCCTCCACGCCGATCCCCGCGGGCGTGATGAGCCCGAGGCCGGTGACCGCCACCGCGAATCCGGACATCAGACGGTCGCTCCCTTTTTCTCCAACGTTTCGAGGATGTCGTTCAACGTGGCCATCTTCTCCATCTCGGCATCGGTGACCTCCACACCGAAATCCTGCTCGAGCAATTCGCCCAGTTCTACCTGCGCCAATGAGTCCAGGCCTAGGTCGTCAAGCGAGGCGTCGGGCCTCAGATCCTGCTTCTCGACATCGAATTTGCTCTCCAGCAATTCGCCGAGTCGGGTGTACAAATCGCTCATCCTGGTCTCCTTCTGGATTCGATGCGAAAACTCACAGTGGACTGTCTACCGAAACGTCCGGCCACACCAAGACCGTGGAACCCCAGGACAGCCCCGCCCCGAATGCGGTGATCAGCACCTTGTCCCCCGGACGCAGCTCGCCGCCGGCGGCGGCGCTGGCCAGGACGAGCGGGATGGACGCCGCCAGGGTGTTTCCTACGCGATCGATGTTGATCAGAACCTTCTCCGGCGCGATACCCAACCGTTGGGCGACGGAGTTAAGGATGCGGATGTTGGCCTGGTGTCCAACGAAGCGATCCACCTCCGTCACCGACCAGCCGGCACGATCGAGCACGGCAAGTGACGATTCGGTCATCCGGGTGATCGCCTGCTGATAGATCGCCCGGCCGGCCATCGATAGATACCAGTCCTCGGTCGGCACCTCGCCGTGACCGAGCCCGGTGGCGGACCGCTGCCGTGAGCCACCACCGTAGATGGCCAGCAGGTCGGCTTGCGCGCCATCGCTTCCCAGGTCGAACGGTCCGATCGCGCCCGGCTCCTCCGGGCTTCCGCAACGCAGCACCACCGCCCCGGCTCCATCGCCGAAGATAGGTGCAGTGGCGCGATTCGCCGGGTCGATGAAGGTCGAGAACGCTTCGGCACCGATGAAAAGCACGCTTTTTGCGATCCCGGCGCTAATGAGTCCGGCGCAGGTGGCAAGGCCATAGACGAAGCCACTGCATGCAGAGGTCAGGTCGTAAGCTGCGATGGGCCCCAGCCCAAGCCTGGACGCCACTTCCGGCGCCCCGGCCGGACAGATCCGATCTGGTGAGGTCGTCGCGACGACGACCGCATCGACCCCGGAAACCCCGGCTGCTTTCAGCGCCCGACCGCCGGCCTCCACCGCCAAGTCCAGCGTCGCCATACCGTTCGAGACGGCCCGACGCTCCAAAATACCCGTGCGACGCTCTATCCACTCTTCGGAGGTGTCCAACCTCGAGCACAAATCGTTATTCGTGACAACCCCGGGAGGCAACCATGCTCCCAACCCCGCGATAACAGCGCTGACTGTCATTCAGGCCAACTCCGTTGCTCAATGATTTCTGCACGAGACGATGGAGCGTTTTCATGCTCTTAACATGCGCCGATGAGGCGGGGTGGATGTGTGCCACACCATCTCAATATCTGACGTCGGTTCACGACGACCAGCCGGTACTCAGAGTCTATGAATTTGGGCGTTGCCGCCGAACCGAAGTAGGTACTTTCGTACTCGTTGCCCTGCACGAAAGTACAGTCCGGCACGCGAACCCGTGAGTGCGGCGCCTCGACGCCCCTGGACCGCTGCCACCGACGGCCAACGTGGACTTCCGGGAACCGCGCGAGACCAAACCCCAGGGCGAAGATCTTCGCGGACCACCCGACGTCGCGCACTTTGACGGTTTTGTCCGAATCCGCCAAGTGGCTGCCCGAAATGGCCGACGACGGTGCCTGGACAACTCTTGTTGCCACTGCTGCGACTCGGCCAGTATTTACTCAGGTCAGCTCGTGGCACGTGGCCTGATTGCCTCCTTCTGTCGCACGTCCCCCCCGGCAGGAGGAGATCCCGCGGGGGCCGGCCAGCCGTCGCATAATCGGCCCTCGCGGGAACCCCAATGGCAACGCATCGCATGACAGCTGCTTTGTTCGGACACTTTTCGGTCGCCCTATTCCGCGCGGTCACACCTGCCGCGGAGCTGCGCCGAGGTCACTGAGCCGTTCCGAGTAACGGTTCGCGACGCCGTGTGATCTTGGGGCGCGCCGAGCGGGGATGCGTATGATGCTCCGGGCCACCTGTCTCCCGCTTCGCGCCCGGCTTGGACCGCCTGCAAGGCGAACTGGATCAACCACCCCGCCGCGAATGTTGATCACAGCGCTTATGCGAAGCGTCACACACGCAACTATCCACAGTGGCCTCAATGGGCATGGGTTTGGGCATGAACGGTCGCCGATCATGCCCACGGAGCACCATGAGAGCGAGATCACACGCCCAATGACCAGGCGATACACCAGAGCCACAGCGTGAAGCCGACTCAAAATCCGTACAGTGTGCGTTCGAATCGCACCGGGGGCACTCGCAGCAATCACACCACGCCCCAGTCCGCCTGACCTGAAGATCCAGGTCGAAGTGCAGTTGGCGATGGAGCGCAGGGCAAGGCGGGCGCGGGCCCGATGAGCCAAGTGCAACGGGGGATTCCCGCTCCTTCGATGGCTCTGACCATTGACCTGCGTCTGCAGCGCGTGTGCCTGCAACTGTCCGGCATTCCACGGCGGGAGCTCGGGCTGCTGGCATGGGCGGTCTTGCTCGATGAGCCAGCAATCGCCCTGATGCCTAGCACCAGCGGCAGCAACGGTCTGTCTCTACTTCTCGCCGCACCATTGGCAGGATGTCGATCGAAGCCTTCGACTACCCGGCTTGCGACGACAGCCGCTTCGGCCTGCCTGCCCATCGTGCGATACAAGGGGCGCGGGAGTGGTCGGAAATGACGTTGCGGTCAGGTCCCCAAACGCCGCGCCCTGACCGCTCGCTGTGGGTTCAACTCATCTGCACGCTCTTGGTGGCCGTGGGCGCGGGCCTTCGTTTCGTACCGGCATGGCCGGGAGTTCGCTCTGCAGTTCGGCGCGGACGAGGCCACCGCGACGATCTGGCCGTTGATCGTGGATGGGTTGTTGGCAATGGCCACGGTCGAGCTATGGAAGTACGACCACAGCCGACGCGACGGCGGGCAGTGGAAAGCGTGGCTGTCGTTCACTCTCGGAATTGGACTGTCATTGTGCGCCAACGTGGCCTCCGCTCCTGAGCTGAGTGCCTTCGCGATCGCGGTAGCGGCCTGCCCGCCGCTGGCGTTGCTGCTGTCGGTCGAACTGTTGAACCAGGCGTTGAAGCGGCATCGGGTCCAGACTGCCAGCGCGACCAGCGCCGAGGCTGAAGAGACCGGATCAAGACCGCCAATGCCGACAGATCCGGTCCACGATGCTGCAGTCTCACAGGGAGGTTGACGTGCGCAAAGTCATGCTCGCCGGCTGTGGTGGTTCCGGCAAGACCGTACTGGCCCGCGAGCTCGGAGCGCGCCTCGGGCTGCCCGTCACATACCTGGACACCGTCTATTACGACTGTGACTGGAAGCCGCTACCCCAGGAGCAGTTCGCCAACGAACAGCGCACACTCGTCGCCCAGGACTCATGGGTCATCGACGGCAACTACGCCTCGACCATGCCGATTAGGCTCGCCGCAGCCGACACAGTGATCTTCCTCGACCTGCCGGCGATCACCTGTCTTTGGGGAATCCTGCGTCGTCGGCTGCGCTACCGCGGAGGCCAACACGACACCGACGGCGTCTACGACCGCATCACCTGGGGCTTCGTCCGCTACATCCTCGGCTACCGCAAGACCATGCGCCCCAAAGTCCAGCGGTTGATCGATGAGCACGCCACCGGCACGGTCGTCGTTCTCGCCAGCCGCCGGGCCATCCGCCGCTACCTCAAGACCCACACAGCTGAAACGAGCGCACGGAATCCGAGCTCACCATGACCGCACCGACTAACGTTGGCAACCGAGCTAACTTGGCAAACCGAGCAGGGTACGTGTGCGCGGACTTCCATCGCCTGCCGGTCCGTTCAGCAAGTGCCAGCCTCATCGTGGCAGCCTTCTGCGTTTACCACTCCGACCGGGAGCGCAACGCCCGGCCCGCCGCGCCGCCGAGCGCGACGAGGACGCGATCGTAACCTGGATCACCGAAACCTGACCCAGGATCAAAAAACGCCGCCGCACGCGGAGCATGGATCGTCTTCTTCGACGAATCCGGACTGTCGCTGGCACCGACCGTGCGCCGCAGCTGGGCGCCGATCGGACAAACACCGGTGCTGGAGCACCGGTTCAACTGGAAACGCGCGTCGATGGCCGCCGCGCTGTGCTACCCACCCGGTCCTGATGATCGACGCAAACCCGAGGTGGCCTTCCATGTCCAGAACGACGCCTGCAACACCGAAACACTCATAGGCGTCCTCACCGAGCTGCGCGCTTTCCTTGCATCACAACCGGTCACGCTGATCTGGGACGGACTCCCGGCCCACCGCAGCAAAGCCATGATCGATTTACTTGCCACACAAGGCGATTGGCTGACCGTCGAACGACTGCCAGCCTATGCACCCGACCTCAACCCCGTGGAAGCCCTGTGGTCCAGCGTCAAAGGCGTCGAACTGGCCAACCTCTGCCCCGACACCATCAAGAAAGCCATCACCTGCGCCCAGCGTGGCATCGACCGCGTCCGCGCCACCAAGCACCTGCCCTACTCATTCCTCCAACACACCGGACTGTCGCTCTAAACCACGAAGGTCAGTAACTTTCTAACCTGCCACGGCGACAGAGACAACATCGTCGCAGCAACAGCGACTGTCACCGCGAGAGGCTCCACCTCAGTGGGGTCTCGAAGAACTTGAGTCATACATCATCACCAACCGCAAATCACTACTTCTCGCGACAAGTTCCGTTACATACCCATGACTAACCAACAAATCCGGAGAACGGAAGGGAATCCATGTGTCCGGATTAGCCAGGAACGTGTCTTTACCAGCAACACAAACCAGACAGAGCACGGTTGGACTGTTTGCTCGCGGTTGATCTGAGTCGCTGTGCCTACGGCGGCTCTACCTCCGGCGGACCGTCTCGGAGGGAAGCTCCCCGTAGCCCCCGCCTCGACCACGACCCCCGCGCCACCCAGACCGCCGCCACCCTGCGCGAGATCGCCGGCCGCCACGACTGGACCGACACCGCCGGACATCCTGGACTCCAGGCGACCGAGCTACCCACAACTGACGGCAGGAGAAGAGGACTCGATGGAGAACATCACCCTGAACAACGGGGTCGAGATGCCCAAGCTCGGCCTCGGCGTCTTCCAGCTGGAGTCGCTGCTGGCCGAGGGCAAAGTGCGGCCAACGCCCGTCACGGCGTCATCTTCCAGGCCTGGTCGCCGATCGGCGGCATCACCGGCACCTCCAGCAGGGCCGCTCGGCGATCCCGAAGTCGACCAACCCCGCACGCATCACGGAGAACTTCGACGTGTTCGACTTCGAACTCACCGCCAGCGAACTCGCCGCAATCGACGCCCTCGACACGGGACACCGCGGCGGACCGGACCCGGAGACCCTGGACCCCGACCGCTCGCCGCTCGTCATCCCGAAGCGTGACGGGGTCGACGCCGCGCCTGCCGACTGTTCCCACCCGAGAGCCCGCAGGCAGGCGTTGCGGCGTCAACTTCTCCGCTCACGGCGCCGTGGTCGAGTCCTCGGCACTTGGTCGTCCGGTCAGGTCTGCCAGGACGTTTGCGAGGGCTTCGGCTCCGGCTTCGGTGTCAGCAGGTTCGGCGTGTTCTTCCGGGGAATGCGAGATGCCGGACGGGTTTCGAACGAAGAGCATCGCGGTCGGCAAGAACGGGGCCAGCACGCCGGCGTCGTGGCCGGCGCCCGTGTCCAGAACGGGGGCGTCCGGCAGCACTCGGGCGATGCGGTGCTGGAGCTCTTGGTCGAAATGGGCGGTGGGACTGAAGGATTCTTCCCGCAGGGTGACGGTACATCCCTCTTGGACTGCGGATTCGTGGGCCGAATCGGAGATTCTCCGTACGACAGCGCGGACGATGTCGTCGTCCGGGTGCCGAACGTCGAGCCACACGTCCACCGACGAAGCGATGACGTTGGAGCCGCCCGGAACCGGCGTGATCCGGCCAACCGTGGCGCGGGCGTCCGGTGTCGACCGCGCTGCTTCTTGGGCTGCCAGCACGATCCGAGCTGCCACGGTCATGGGGTCGCTGCGGTCGGCCATCAGCGTCGTCCCAGCGTGATTGCCCTGGCCAGTCACGGTGAACCGCCAACGGCCGTGGCCGATGATCGACGATCCGATGGCCACCGGCCGGTCGAGGTCGATGAGGCCGCGGCCTTGCTCGACGTGCAGTTCGACGAACGTGCCTATCCGCCCGAGTGCTTCCCGGTCCGGTCCGATGTGTTCGGGGTTCAGACCGTTGCGACTGACGACGTCAGCGAAGGTGTTTCCGTCCGGGTCGGTGAGCTTGAGCGCTCGCGCGGCATCCACGGTGCCCGTCATGATTCCCGAGCCGAGGCAGGCCAATCCGAACCTGGAGCCCTCCTCCTCCGGGAAGACCGAGACGGCCAGCGGGCGGTGCAACCGGTGTCCTCGCTCCCGGAGCAGATCCACCGCGGCGAGAGCGGAGGCAACTCCCAAGGGGCCGTCGAAAGCTCCGCCGCCCGGTACCGAGTCGAGGTGGCTGCCGGTGACCACCGCGTCGGTCCGCTCCCCTGATGGCGCATCGAGCCAGGCCCACATGATGCCGTTGCGGTCGGTTTCGACGTCGAGTCCGCGTGCGGTGGCCTCGTACGTGAACCATGCCCGGAGGTCGAGCTCGGCAGTGGAGAACACTGGGCGCGAGTATCCGCCTCGGACCGGGTCGGTGCCGACATCACGGATGTCGCCGAGCAACGACGTCACGTCGTTGGGCTGATCAGGCATATCGTATTCCTCCATCTCGCGGGGCCAGGCGTGCGTTGCGACTCCGGCAGCTGCTCATCCGGACGTGGCCGCGACGCGGAACTCCGAGGGCACGGTGGGGACACCCGAGGGGTCTGCAGCGCTGGCCAGGTCCGCAGCCAGGACACCGATCAACGGCCCGAATTTCGCCCCATGCCCGGAGCAGGGCGAGACCACCGTGACCCCTTCAGCGCGGTCGAGGACGAAGTTCTCGTCGGGGGTGTTGGTGAACAGGCAAGTGGTCTCCGCGTAGGGGGCCGGCTCCAGTCCGGGGATGTTGTCCTGCACGTAGGAGGTGACTCGCCGGCGGTTGGCCGGGTCTACGAGCTGGTCCTGGTGGGCCGCCGACGGCAGCAGCTTGCCACCGTTGAACTCGGCGACCTTCTGACCGCGGAAGTCAGCGTCTTCCCCGCCCGGCAGGCCGTAGACCTGGATCTGCTTGCTCTTGTAGATGAACGTCGGCCACGGCGCGGCAGCGGAACCATCGACAACAGCCCGGTCCCGGTACGGGAAGTGGTACGCCTGTTCCTGACGGACTCCCAAGGACGGCATCGCGGACCGGAATCCCTCCGGGAGCGCCAGCTCGGCCAGCAGATCGGGCAACCAGCCGCCGGCGCAGACCACGACTCGTTCGGCCTCCACGACGTCACCGCGGGTCGAGACCAATCGGTAGCCGGAGCCTTCCCGCGTGGCCGAGGCCAGCTGCCAGCCCGTCTCCAGGTGTGCTCCGCGCGCTACTGCAAGGTCGACCATCGATTCCACAGCTGCTTGGGCATGAATCACCCCGGCACCCGAGTGCCACAGGACCGGGGTGTCGAAGCGGAACTCCGGCCAGCGCTCAGAGGCCTGCTCGACGTTCAGCAACTCGTGGTCGACGCCGACATCACCGAGGACGCGGGCAAGGCGTTCGGGCTGGCGTTGCGCACCGAAGTCGAGTGCACCGATCGGGGTGATGATGTTCCTGCCCGTAGCGCGTTCGACGTCGTCCCACAGAGGCTTTGCCTGCACCATCAACCGGGTGTAGAGGTGCTCGGGGTAGGCGTAGCGCAGGATGCGCGCCGATCCGTGCGAACTGCCGCCGTGGTGGGCGGGGGTCGCCTGCTCGAGCAAGACCACCTCGTGGCCTCGGGAGGCCAGCTGCCACGCGGTGGCAGAACCTGCCAGACCGGCACCGATGACGGCGTACTGAGTTGTGAGTCCAGGCACGGCACGCTCCGAAAGATCGAGGTTTTCGGGGTGGACGAGCACCATCAGACCTCGCGGTATTCAGATCTGTCCAATACTTGTTCGTCGCGGACTGATACACGGTTCTTCTACAATCGGTGCATGGACGTGCGCCGCCTCCGGTACTTCATGGTCGTCGCCGACGAACTGCACTTCGGCCGCGCGGCGGAACGCCTGCACATCTCCCAACCCCCGCTGAGCCACCAGATCCGCCAGCTGGAGGCCGAACTCGGCGTCGAGCTGTTCCACCGCACGACGCGGCGGGTGCGGCTCACACCGGCGGGCGACGAGCTGCGCAGGCGACTCGACGGACTCCTCGACGCCCTGGACGACGCTGTCGCGGATCTGCACGAAGTGCGCGCGGGACGCGCCGGGAAGCTCACCGTGGGATTCGTGAGCTCCGCCAGCTACAGCGTGATGCCCCTCGCCGTGCGGCGCTTCCGGCAGGCACTCCCCGGCGTCGAGCTGGAGCTCAGCCCGCTGACCAGCGGTGAGCAGTTCGACCAGCTGCACGACGGGACCCTGGACCTCGGAGTCGTCCGTGGCGGCGACGCGAGCGCACGCCTCCCCCTCCAGAACCTGCACACCGAGCACCTGGTCGCCTGCCTGCCGTCCGATCACCGCCTGGCCTCGTGCGCCGAAGTGACGCCCGAGGACCTCGCGGACGAACCCATGATCAGCTTCCCGCCGCGCGAAATGCCCGGGTTCGTCGCTCAGCTCCAGTCGATCTTCAGCGCGCCGGTGCCGTTCCCACGGGTGACGCACCGAGTCGTCCACCAGGAGACCGCGCTGGGCTTCGTGGCCGGCGGGCTGGGGTTCACGGTCCTGCCCGAGTCGGTCTCCCGCTTCAAACCGGACGCGGTGCAGGTGGTGCACATCGCGTCGCGCCCCACCACCACGATGATGGTCGCGTCCCCACCCGAGGGCTCCCCTCCGCACGCCGCGGCAACCGCGTTCCACGAGTACCTGCGCATCGCTGCTCAGGAGGCGATCAGCGACCGCGCGCCGAAGTGACCGAACCTCCTCCTAGCGGAAATGCTTGTGCAGCAACGTGTTCGCGACATCCCAGGCGGGACGGGAGTCGCGCGCGACGTTCACCGGATAGTGGAGCTATGGCTGATCTTCATGGATCGGCCCGCGTCGCACGCCCGGCAACCGCGGGGGGCGTTGGAATTCCACTAGTATTCAAACTGGAACAGTCATGGCGAGCTGCACAACTCGCCGCCCGGCCAGTGAGAAGGTGACCTGGTGCCCAAGCGCGATCGCTCCGTCATGGACCAGGCCCACAAGGAGCTCAAGCGCAAGATCGTCACGATGCAGGCCTGCCCCGGCGAGCGCCTGGACGACATCGCCTTGGCCGAAGAGCTCGGCCTGAGCCGGACCCCGGTGCGCGAGGCGCTGTTCCGCCTGAGCTCGGAAGGCCTGATCAACGTCGGGCCGAAGGGTGGGTTCACGGTACGTCCACTGGACCTCCTGGACATCGCCGAGCTGTTCGAGGCCCACATCGTCGTGGCGCGGGCAACCGCGCGGCTGCTGGCAGCGCGAGCCACCGACAGCGACATCGAGGAACTGGAACGAGCCAACACCGAGTTCAACGAGGCGATCGAGAACGGTTCCCCCGCGGCGATCTCGGCGACGAACGCGCAGTTGCACCGGCTGGAATCGCTGCACGCGCGCAATGAACACCTCCGCAGCCTGGCCTGGCCCATCCACGACCAGGGCCAACGCCTCGCCTACCTCAGCTTCGGCGGAGACGCCGGACTCGCCGCGGACCTCGCCGCGCACTTCCAGCGCACCTGCCGGGACCACGACGAGATGCTGACCGCGGTGCGCGATCACGACCCGGACGCCGCCGAGCAGATCGCCGCACGACACGTCCACTTGTTCCGGGCCAGGGTCGTCGAATTCCTCCAGGGCCAGACGGTGGACGCCGTCGATCTGTCCGGCGAGCTGCCCGCCGCGCCACTGGCACCTCGCCGACGTTCCTGACCCCCGCTCCGCCGCAGATCCCGCGTCGCCCCAGGTGACGCGGGGTCTTGTGTTCGAGGCCACTCCGGCGTACTTTTCGTATACGGATCGAATTCCAAATCAGCGGACAGCTCTTCCCACCGCCTGGTGCGACCTCCGAGCCACCGCCGACGACCGGCCCCGGCCGGACGGCGAAGTCCGCGATCTCCAGCGGGGGCACCCTCGTGCCACCCGACGATCGAGCTGACACGAAAGGGTGGTCAGCGATGGAAGACCCCTACACGGTGCCGAAGGGTGTCCGGCTCGACAGCGACGGTGTCCGCTCCGCGCTGGCCGACGCCGGTATCGACTCGTTCTCCTACCTGGCCAACGGATGCCGGAACCACGTCTTCCTGCACAGGGCGTGCGGCACGAAGCTGTCCGTCGTCGCGTGCAGCACGTCCAAGCGCCTGAGCGAGGTCGTCGGCGACACCGCGCTGTGGCTCGCGGTCCGCACCGTCGCAGCCGAGGCCGCTCCTCGAGCAGGAGGTCCTCCCGCACCTGGCCGGACCGTCGGAACCCCGGACAACCCGCCTCACCACCTGTGAGGTCGCCGCCAGCGGAACTTCGACCGGGGCAACCGCTCCGGTGCACGGAACAGCGATGCAACTCCAGGGATCGGAGCCCGTCATGACCACAGCGCAGGCCGACACCCCGACCAGATCGGATTCCGATGCGCGGCGCGCCGTGGCCGCGGCCGGCATCGGATGGGGTCTGGACGGTCTGACCTGGACCATGTACTCATTCGCGCTCACCGTCGTGCTGCCGGTGCTGGGCATCTCGACCGCGCTGGCGGGGTGGGTCACGGCGTTGAGCATCGTGGCGTCCGCGGTCGGTGGCGTGGTGTGCGGTGTGCTCGCCGACCGATTCGGCCGGGTGCGGGTCCTGACCTGGGTGATCATCGGCTACAGCGTGTTCACCGCGTTGACCGCGACCGCGCAGGACTTCCCGCAATTCCTGACCTGGCGGGTACTGGAAGGGCTGGCCTTCGGCGGCGAGTGGGCGGTCGGCGCGGCACTGGTCGCCGAGTACACCCAGGCGGCCCGCCGCGGCCGCGTGCTGGCGTTCGTGCAGAGCTGCTACGCCATCGGCTGGGCGATCTCCACCGCGACGTACCTGCTGGTGTTCTCGTTGATGCCGCCCGAATCCGCCTGGCGGGTGCTGTTCGCCATCGGCGTGCTGCCGGCCGCGGTGGCCTTCGTCATCCGCCGCACCACCCGCGACCGCGTCGACCTCACCGCCATCGCGCCCGAGCGGCGCAGCCGGTTCGCCGCGCTGTTCACCCGCGGCCAGCTCCGGGTCACCCTGCTCGCGACGCTGCTGGGCATCTGCATCCAGGGCATCTACTACTCGGTGTTCATCTTCCTGCCGCTGTTCCTCAAGTCCGAGCGCGGTCTTTCGGTCATCGGCACCGCGAGCTACACCTGGGTCGTGATCGCCGGCTCCTTCGCCGGATACCTGGTTTCCGGGTTCGTCCACGACGCGATCGGACGCCGACCCACCTTCGCGCTGTTCTTCGCCGGCTCGGTAGCGAGCATCGGCCTGTTCGTCTTCTCCCCCATCGCCCAGCCGGAGATCGGCTACGCCATCAGCTTCGTGCTGGGCTTCTTCGCCTCCGGGCAGGCCGGCGGCATGGGCGCGTACCTCGCGGAGCTGTTCCCGACCGCATCCCGCGCCACCGGGCAGGCCTTCGCCTACAACGTCGGACGCGGGCTGGCCGCGTTCGGCCCCTTGTCCGTGGGCGCCTTGGGAACGGCTGTCGGGTTGGGTACGGCGGTGTTCTGGGTCGGCGCGATCGCGGCCGTGCTCGGAGCCGTCGCCCTCACCCTGCTACCCGAGACCCGCAACCGGAACATCCTGACCGACGCTGTCGGTCAGCCGAAGTGAACGAGGAGTCGTGATGCCCCTTCCCACGCCGGCGGACGAGCGCGGTTACCGGGTTGCCATCGACAGCGGTGGCACGTTCACCGACATCGCGGTGAACCGGCCGGACGGCTCGGTCTTCGTGTGGAAAGTTCCCTCCACCCCGCACGCCCCAGACGAAGCGGTGATCGCCGGGCTCGCCGAAGCGCTGTCCGAAGTGGATGGACACCCCGGCGAGGTGGCGCGTTTCGTACACGGCACGACGGTGGCCACCAACACCGTGATCACCCGGACCGGCGCGCGGGTCGGGCTGGTCACCACCGCCGGATTCCGGGACCTGCTGGCGATCGGGCACCAGACCCGCCCCGCCCTGTACGACCAGACCGCTCGCCGCCCGCACCCCCTGGCAACCGCCGAGCTGACCTGGGAGGTCCGCGAACGGCTCGCCGCCGACGGGTCGGAACTCGCGCCGGTGGACCGGGAACAACTGGCCGAGGTGATCGGCCGGATCCGGGCGGCCGAACCCGATGTCGTGGTCGTATCGCTGCTCAACGCCTACGCCGACCCGGCTCACGAGCAGGAGGTCGTCGCGGCTCTCCGCGAGGCCGGCGTCGCGCCGTCGGTGTTCGCCGCAACGTCGGTCACCTCGGAGATGCGGGAGTACGAGCGTACGTCGACAGCGGTGCTCAACGGCTACGTGCAGCCCAAGATCGCCGGTTACGTCGACCGCCTCGACAAGCAGCTCTCGCAGGTCGGTGTGCCGGCGAGGCTCTGGGTGATGCAGTCCAACGGCGGGCTGCTCGGTTCGCGCGTCGCCCAGGAGCAGAGCGTTCGCACCGTCCTGTCAGGACTGGCGGGCGGCGTGGTCGGCGCGGCGCGGTGGGCCCGGCAGCTCGATCTGCCCTCCGTGGTCAGCTTCGACATAGGCGGGACCAGCACCGACATCGCGCTGATCCGCGACGGGGTTCCGGACGAGATGACGGCGGGCGAGATCGATGGGCATCCGCTGCGGATGCCCATGGTGGACGTGCACACCATCGGTGCCGGGGGCGGCTCCATCGCCTGGCTGGACTCGGGCGACGGGCTGCGGGTCGGACCGCACAGCGCAGGTGCTCGCCCCGGGCCCGCGTGCTACGGCCACGGCGGTGCTGACATCACGGTCACCGATGCCCACGCGCTCCTCGGCCGCCTCGGCGACAGCCTGCTCGACGGCCGCCTGCCGCTGGACCTGCCCGCTGCGCGGCACCGGCTCGCGGGCTTCGCGCGAGAGGTCGGCCTCGGTGAAACCGAGGCAGCGGCTGGAGTCCTGCGCGTCATCAATGCGACCATGGGCCGCGGCATCCGCAAGGTCAGCATCGAGCGGGGCGTGGATCTCCGACAGTGCACGTTGATGGCCTTCGGCGGAGCCGGACCGCTGCACGCTTCGGAGCTCATCCGCGAGCTCGGCATGCGCGCCGCGGTCGTCCCGCCGCACCCCGGGATCGCCTCGGCAGTCGGCATGCTGGACACGCCGGTGCGTCACGACTTCGCCGGCACCGTGTCGGCCACGAACACCGCCGAACTGGTGCCGGTGTCCGCAGCGTTGAACGCCCTGGTGTCGCAGGCACAGGACTTCCTGGCCGAAGGGGAGGGCGTCAGCGCCACCGATGCCGTGTTCGAGCGCGCCGTGGACGCCCGCTACCTCGGGCAGAGCTACGAACTCCGCATCGCGTGGACAGACGACTTCGCCGAGCTGCGCCGAACGTTCGACGCCGTCCACGAAGAGCGCTACGGGTTCTGCGACACCGATGCGGCGCTGGAGGTCGTGACCGCGCGCGTCACGGTCACCGCGGGCTGGCAGGAACAGCGCGTCGAGCCCGATCTCCCCACCGGCGATGCGCCCGCCCCGATCGGGAAGCGGCGCGCCCACTTCGACGGCCAGTGGCACGACACCCCCGTCTACCGCAGGGAGCAGTTGCCGGCGCACGCACGCCTGACCGGACCGCTGATCCTGCAGCAGCTCGACTCCACCACGGTTGTCTCCCCCGGGCAGGCGTGCTGGCACGACGAGCGCGGATTCCTGCACATTCACCCGGAGGACGCCCGATGACCCACCACCTCGCCCTGGACCCCGTCGACCTCGAAATCGCCCGCAACCGCCTGGAATCCATCGCCGAAGAGGTCGGCACGGCGCTGATCCGCACCTCCTACTCCCCCAACATCAAGGACCGGCGCGACTGCTCCGCCGGCGTCTACCGCCCCAACGGCGAGCTCATCGCCCAGGCCGAGCACATCCCGCTGCACCTCGGGCTGATGCCCACCCTGATCCGCAACACCCTCGCCGAGATCGGCACCGACTCCCTGGCCCCGGGGGACGTGGTGATCACCAACAACCCCTACCTGGGCGGATCGCACCTGCCGGACACGTGCCTGATCACCCCGGTCCACGTGGACGGCGAGGTCGTCGCGGTGGTCGCCAACATGGCCCACCACGTCGACGTCGGCGGGCTCGCCCCGGGCTCGATGGCCACACACGCCACCGAGATCTTCCAGGAGGGCATCCGGATCCCGCCGCTGCGCCTGATCAAGCGGGGCGAGATCCAGCAGGACATCCTCGACCTGCTGCTGACCAACGTCCGCACCGCCGACAAGACCCGCGGCGATCTCATGGCCCAGATCGCCGCGAACAGCCTCGGGGCGCGGCGCATCCGGGAACTCGTCGAGGACTGGGGCCTGCCGCGGTTCCGCACCGCGGGCCAGGCGCTGATCGACTACGCCGAGCGCCGCACCCGCGCCGCGCTGCGCGAAATGCCCGACGGCAGCGCGCGATTCGTGGACTACCTGGAACACACCGGCGTTCAGGAAGACGCGGTGCCCATCGTGGCCACCGTGCACAAGCGGGGCGATGCGCTCGAGGTCGACCTGACCGAATGCGCCGACCAGGTCGAAGGGGCGGTGAACTGCTCTTACGCGATCGCTGAGGCGTGCGCGGCGTACGCGGTCAAAGCGCTGGCCGATCCAACGCTCCCGTCCAACGAGGGCCTGATGCGCCCGGTCGCGGTGCGCACTCGCCCGGGCAGCGTCGTCGCGGCGCAGCACCCCGCTCCGGTGTCCAACGGCAACACCCAGACCGCCCAGCGCATCGTCGACGTCCTGTTCGGTGCCTTCGAGCAGATCGTTCCCGGCCGCGTCCCTGCCGCCTCCAGCGGCAGCATGAGCATCGTGACGATCGGCGGCCACGACCCCGCGACCGGCCGCTACTTCTCGTACGTCGAAACCTACGGCGGCGGCCAGGGCGCGCTGCCGGGGATGGACGGCGCGGACGCCGTGCACACGCACATGACCAATACCCGGAACACGCCGTGCGAAGTCATCGAGCGCGAATACCCGCTCCGGGTCAACCGCTACGCCATTGCGCGCGGAACCGGCGGGGCCGGGCAGTTCACCGGCGGCAGCGGGCTCATCCGGGAACTGGAGGTGACCGAGGGGAAGGCATCCGCCGTGGTGGCCACCGCGCGGGTCACCCGGCGCCCGTGGGGACTCCGCGGCGGACGCCCCGGCTCTCCGGCGCAGGTCCACGTCGTTCGCGACGGCACCGCGCAGGACCTGCCCGCGATGAGCCGCCTCGACCTGGAGCGGGGCGAATCGCTGATCATCCAGACCGCGGGCGGCGGCGGTTACGGACCGCCCGAGGACTGACGTTGCGCCCTCGGCTCCGCGGAGCCGAGGGCGTGCACCGCCGGGGTCAGCCCGGGGAGGTCGCGCCGAGGCGCGCGGAAAGCCGTTCCGCGTGTTCGCGGACCAGCTGGCCGAGTTCCTCGAGCCGTCCCGCGCTGACCGAGACCCGCAGCCCGGAGCAGCTGATCGTCCCCAGGCAGGTGCCGAAGCGGTCGTGGACGGTCGCTGCCACGCACACGATTCCCTCCACGTCCTCCTCGTCGTCGACGGCGAAACCGCGCTCGCGGATGTTCTGCAGCTCGGCGAGCAGCGCGCTCTCCTCGACCAGGGTGTTGCGCGTGCGCCGCACCAGACCACCGGAATCTGCCACGACCCGCAGCGCGTCCTCCTCACCGAGGCACGCGAGGATCGCCTTGCCTGCGGCCGTGGAGTGTGCGAGTTCGTGCTGCCCGACCTGGCTGGAGAACTGCACGGAACCGGGTCCTTCGACGCGCGAGGCGTAGAGCGGCCGACCGCGGTCGGCCAGGATGAGGCGCGCCGTCATCCCGGCCGCGCCGGCGAGCGAGTGCAGCACCGGGCGGGCCACCTCGACCATCGGCATGTGCGCGGAGACCAGGTTGCCGAGGCGCATCAGGCTCATGCCGAGCCGGAAGAGCGGACCGGGTTCGGTGCGCGCGACGTACCCGTGCCCGCAGAGAGTGGAGAGCAGGGCGTGCGCAGTGCTCTTGGCGACCCCCAGGCGGTCCGCGATCTCGGCCAGTCCCAGCCCTTGCACGTTGAGCGGTTCGGCGAGCATCTCGAGGATCCGGAGAGCTCGGTCGACGCTCTGCACACCCCCGGATCGCCCGTTTCCTTCAGCCACACGACGTTCGGCCATGCCGAAGAGCGTATCCGACCGTTACCCCAGATCTCTTGACTGGCCGTCATCCGAGGTGCCAACGTTACTCGCACAGCGGAACGCTGTTCGTTAATACCGAACGGAGGGTGCCGTGCCTCAGATCCTTTTCGATCACCTCTCCATCGAATTCCCCGGTCAACGCGGACGACCGGCCCAACGCGCAGTCGACGACCTCCACCTCGAAGTCGCGGACCAGGAGTTCCTGTGCCTGCTGGGGCCTAGCGGCTGCGGCAAGTCGACCGCACTCAACGTCCTGGCCGGGTTCCTCCGGCCGACCGAGGGGGCCATGCTGGTCGACGGCGAACCCGTCTCCGCACCGAGCCCGGACCGCGGCGTCGTGTTCCAGGACGCCAACATCTTCCCCTGGCTGACCGTCGAGAAGAACGTCGCGTTCGGCCCGAGCCTGCGCGGTGAGCGCGGCGCGGAGCTGTCCAGCCGCGTCCGCGAGCTCATCGCGAAGGTGGGGTTGACGGGATTCGAGCAGCACCTGCCGCTCGAGCTCTCCGGCGGCATGCGCCAGCGCGTCGGCCTCGCCCGGACGCTGATCAACGATCCGTCGGTGCTGCTGATGGACGAGCCCTTCGGTGCCCTCGACGCCCAGACCCGCATCATCATGCAGGAGCTGCTGCTCGAACTGTGGGAGCGGGACCGCAAGACCGTCCTGTTCGTCACCCACGACATCGACGAAGCGCTGTTGCTGGGCGACCGCGTCGTCGTCATGTCCGCACGACCGGGCCGGGTCAAGGAAGTGCTCGAAGTGGACCTGCCGCGTCCCCGCAGCTACGACCTCACCTCCGAACCGCGGTTCGCCGAGATGCGCCGGCACCTGTTGCACGAGCTGCACGGCGAATCCGCGCGCGCGGCCCTGCAAACCCGCTGACCACACGACAAGACTGTCCCACCACTGTGGAGCCCCCATGAAACTTCTCCGCCGCCTCGCCGCTGCAGCAGCTGCGTTCAGCGTTCTGGTCACCCTCGCCGGGTGCGGCTCGACCGGGTCGAACGCCTCCGGCGAGACCATCCGCGTCGGCACCGTGCCCGCCCTGCTATGGGCGGGCTGGACCGCGACACCGGACGCGATGGCCGAAGCCGGTTCGAACACCGACGTCGAGCTGGTCACCTTCCGCTCCTCGGCCGACGCCTTCGTCGCTCTCCAGACCGGTGACATCCAGATGGCCGCCCTGGGCATGAACGTCATCGCCTCCGGCCTGGAGAAGAACGACCTCCCGGTCAAGATGGTCGCCGGCGTCTCCCCCGGCCGCTCCCAGCTGCTGGTCCGCAACGGGAGCGGGATCTCGAAATGGGAGGACCTGCGGGGCCGCAAGCTCGGTGTCATCCGCGGGTCGACCGACGAGCTGATCTTCCACATCGCGTTGGCCCGCAACGGCATCGACATGGACACCGACACCCAGGTCACGACGTTGCAGGCGCCCGCCGACCTGCTGCTCGCACTCCGCAACGGCGGCGTGGACGCGGTGGTGACCTACCAGCCAAACACCGCGCAGGCCGAGGTGCAGGGCATCGCCACCCAACCGGCCGAGCTCAACGCGCAGCTGACCGAGTGGGCCAGCGTGCCGAGCGATGTCTTCGCCCGCGACGACCTCATCGCACGTCGACCTGAAGCCGTGCAGGACATCATCAACGCCTACGTCAACGTCACCAAGACCTTCGCGGACAGGAAGACCTGGGTGAACACGGCCATGGAGTACCAGAACGGGGACCCGGCGCTGCTGGAGAAGGCGCTCGCTCACTCCAGCCCCTGGTGGCGGATGGACGCGCAGACCCACCGTGACATGGCGGCCAACATGCAGCGGTTCGGTTCGCTGCAGGCCGACGTGGGACAGCAGTTCGCCACCAAGATCGACTACGCGTTCCTGGCGAAGGCCACCGGACAGACGCCGGAAGCGCTCGGCGCTGCCGGAGGTGGCGAATGAGCACCGATGCAGCCACCAGAACCGGCACCGCGACGAAAGCACCGCATCGCCGGGCCGGGGCGTCCGCCCCGGTGCAGCGGTTCGCCCTGCCCCTGCTCGTGCCCGCGGTCCTGATCGGGATCTGGCAGTACCTCGGCGAGAACCGCCTCATCGCCGACGGCCTCTTCCCCTCGTTCACCGCCTCGCTGGAGGCGCTGGCCGACTTCGTCTTCGCCGCGTCCTCGACGTCCTCGCCCTACTCCGGGGAGTGGCTCACCGCGCTCGGCGACTCGACGGCCCGCATCCTCTCCGGTTACCTGCTCGGATCCGCGCTGGGGATCGCGTTCGGCCTGCTGTGCGGGTACTTCCCGCTCCTCCGCCACGCGATCAACCCGATGATCGACGTGCTGCGCCCCATCTCCATCACGGCCTGGATCCCCATCGCGCTGATCCTCTTCGGCATCGGCAACAGCCCGGCGATCTTCCTCACCGCGATGGCGACGTTCTTCCCGGTCTACGTCAACACCCTGACCGGGGCGCTGCAGGCCGAGGGACGGCTCGTGCGGGCGGCGTCCATGCTCGGGGCGACGAAGGCCCAGCTGCTGCTCCGGGTGACGCTGCCGGCCACCGTGCCGAGCATCGCCACCGGGATGCGCGTGGGCCTCGCCCTCGCCTGGACGACGGTCGTCGTCGCGGAGATCCTCGGCGCCCGGTCGGGCTTGGGGTACGTGCTCATCGACGCCTACAACCAGTTCAGCTTCGACTACGTCGTCGCCTGCATGATCAGCCTCGGTGCGCTGGGGCTGATCAGCGACCGGCTCCTGGGGTTGCTGTTCCGTCGGCCGCTCCGGTGGGTCACGCACGCGGCGAAGGTCTGAGCATCGAGCAGCAGGGAGATCCAGCAGTGCGCAACCAGCCACCGGAGACCTGGCGCGGCTACTTCGCCGCCACACCGACCCCCTTCACCGAAAGCGGAGAGCTCGACCTCGGCGCTTTCGCCCAGCTCCTGCAGTACTTCCAGGACGAAGGCGCCCACGGCGTCGTGGTCAACGGCAGCAGCGGCGAGTGGTACGCCCAGGAGGTCGAGGAACGCCGAGCCGTCGCGGCCGCTGCCGTGGCGCAGATCGGCGGTGCGATCCCGATCATCATCGGGGTGTCCGCGATCCGGCCGTCCGAGACGGTCGCGCTGATCCAGCACGCCGAAGCGATCGGAGCCGACGGGGTCATGTTCTCGCCTCCGCCGGGATGGCGGCTCACTCGCGCCGAGGTCTGCGAGTACTACCGCCAGATGTGTGCGCGCACCGAACTGCCGGTGATGATCTACAACATCCCGCCCGATGTGACGACCGACCTCGCCCCCGACCTCATCGCCGAGCTCGCCGACATCCCGAACGTGGCCGCGGTCAAGGACAGCACGCAGGACGACCTGCAGTTCATGGAGACCGTTCGCCTCGCGGGCGACAAGATCCGGGTGTTCGGAAACGTCCTGACCCGCGCCGGGCTCGGCATGATCCTCAGCGGGTGGGGCGGCGCCGGGTATATCGGCGGCGGGATGCCGCTCGGCCGTGAACTGGCGTGCGCCTTCGAGGACGCGTGGGCCGGTCGCTCCGCGCAGGCCCTGGCCGTGGTCGACCGCGTGGTGAGCCTCCAGGCCGAGCTGAACACCGCGGACGGCAACGGCCGGTTCGGTGGCATTCCCGGGCAGCTCAAAGCGACGCTCGCCCTGCTCGGGCAGAAAGCCGGCCACCCGCGGTTCCCCCGCGCCGCAGTGCCACCGGAGCAGTTCGGCGGTCTGCGGGAGGTCCTGCGCTCGCACGGCATGGAGGTCCCCTCGTGACCGCGCCGCTCGACGACCGTTCCGCCCACCCCCTCGCCGTCCTGGGCCGGGTCGCCCGGACACTCCTCCCACCGGCGGCATGGGGCTACCTGATGGCCGCGGCCGGTGACGGCCGGGCCGCAACGGGCAACGAGTCGGCGCTGAGCTCCCTGGAGCTGCACCCGCACGTCTGCCGCGGTGTCGGTGACGTCGACACCGGCGTCGAGCTGTGGGGCGGGCGGCTCCCGCATCCGCTGGTCGTCGCGCCTTCCGCAATGCACACCCTGTTCCACCCCGAAGGGGAGCGCGCCACCGCTGCCGGCGCGACGCGCGCCCACGCTCCCTACGTGATCAGCATGGAAGCCGGGACGCGTTGGGAGGAGGTCGCAGCAGCTGACCTGTGGTGCCAGATCTCGCCGCAATGCGATCCGGCGCTGACCAAGGAACTGCTCGCGCGGGCCGAAGCGGTCGGCGCCCGGGCCGTCGTGCTCACCCTCGACACCCCGGTCAGCGGTGCGCGGCACAGTCAACGACGGGCCATGCCCGAGATCCCGAGCCACATCCACCGGCCGAACCTCCCCGGCGAGTCCGGTGCCCGCCTGGCCAGCCAGTTCACCCACCCCGGGTTCACCTGGACCGATGTGGAGGCCATCGCCGCCGCCACGTCCCTGCCCGTCGTCGGCAAGGGCGTCCTGCGGCCCGACGACGCCAGGCGCGCCGTCACGGCCGGTCTGGCCGCGGTCGTGGTGTCCAACCACGGCGGGCGGAACCTCGACGCGGCGCCTGCTTCGATCCGGTGTCTGCCGGAAGTCGTGCGCGCTCTCGACGGTGCTGTCCCCGTTCTCGTCGACGGCGGGTTCCGCCGGGGCACCGACGTGCTCGCCGCGCTCGCGCTCGGCGCCACCGCCGTGATGATCGGCCGCCCGGTCCTGTGGGGGCTGGCGGCGCGGGGCGCTGACGGCGTGCACGAAGTGCTCGACTGCCTGCGCGGTGAGTTGCGCGATGCCATGGCGCTGTGCGGAGTCCGTTCCGTCGCAGAGCTCGACGCCACGCTGGTCGATCCGGGGGCGGTGCCGTGAGCGGCGGTCTCGCGGCGGTGCCCCGCGCGCACGAGCTGCCCCGCATGGTCCGCGTCCGCCAAGCCGCGCGCGGCAGCCGCGAACCCGATGTCGCCGCAGCGACCCGCGCCGAGTTGGCCGAGCTGGACCTGGCGCGGCTTGCTGGGGCGGCGGTCGCGGTGGCCGTCGGCAGCCGCGGCATCGCGAGTCTGCCCGTCGTCGTCCAGGAGACGGTCTCCCGGCTCCGCTCGGTCGGCGCCGAGCCGTTCCTCGTCCCAGCGATGGGAAGTCATGGTGGCGCCACTGCGGAAGGGCAGCGCCACGTGCTCGAACACCTCGGCATCACCGAGGAAGTTGCCGGCTGCCCGATCTGGTCCACAATGGACGTCGTTGACGTCGGTGAAGCGCTCGGTCAGCCCGTTCTCATGGACGCCCACGCCGCTGCGGCGGATGCCGTGGTGGTGATCAACCGCGTGAAGCCGCACACCGACTTCTCGGGGCCGATCGGCTCGGGTTTGCTCAAGATGCTCACCATCGGGCTGAGCAACCACTCGGGCTCCGCGCAGCGGCACCGGATCATGGTGCACCACGGCTACGAGCGCACCATCCGCGAGACGGCCGAAGCCGTCCTCGCGACCGGGAAGATCGCAGCCGGTATCGCGATCGTCGAGAACGGGCACGACGAAGTCGCTTTCGTGCGAGCCCTCCCGCCCGAGCGAATCACCAGCGGCGAGGAGGAGCTCTGCGCGATCGCCCGTGCGTGGATGCCCCGGTTGCCGACCGACCGCCTGGACCTGCTCATCGTCGACGAGATGGGCAAGGAGATCTCCGGCGCCGGGATGGACTCCAACGTGATCGGTCGGCACAGCACCTACTTCGAGCCGCCGTTCACCTCACCCCGCATCACCTTCGTGGCGGTGTGCGACCTGACCGCTGCCAGCGGCGGGAACGCGGCGGGCATCGGCGGCGCGGACTTCATGACGCGCCGCATGTCCCAGAAGATCGACTGGGACGTCACCTACACGAACTCGCTCACCTCCGGAGGCGCCGCGGGGAGCCGCATGCCGGTCGTCCTGGACCACCCGGAGGACATCGTGCGCATCGCCATCTCCTGCCTGGGCCTCGACGACGTGTCGAAAGCCCGCGTGGCGCGCATCAGGAACACGCTCGCCCTCGACGAGATCGAGGTCTCCGAAGCGGTGTGGCAGGAGATCGCGGGAGTCGACTCGGTCGAGCTCCTCCCCCAAACAGCGACCGGCCTCGTCTTCGACGAAGACGGCTCCCTGCTGCCGTTCTCGCCAGTCGCCGACCACGATTCATGACCGGAGAACCAGCACCACCTCGATGGAAAGGAGGCACGGGCTGCCGGGTCGTGTTCGGCTCGATCTGCCGTGTGCTGCCGCCGTCACTGCTGAGAGCCGTCGATAGCCATGACCGTGGAAGCGTTCGCAGGCCCGTCATGACGTGCGGTGGACCAATCCTCGAGACGGACGACCGTGCCGTCCACCAGCACCGCGTTGACCTGGCCGTCCTGGGTGCAGTAGACGTTCGGCGCGGCCACGCCGACTGCGCGGCAGGCGACGATCGCTCCGACGATGCGCGGTACGTCGCACACCGCCCCGATGCGGAACAGCGAGCGGGACTCGTTGACGACGTCATCGGCACCTCCCGCGCGCAGGACGATGTTCTGGTCCGGCGCGAGTGCGCGCGCGGTGACCGCTACCGCGATGTTGTCCAGGGCCACAGACGACACCGCCGCGACAGCACGGGCTCCCTCAATACCCACCCGCTGGAGCAGGAATCTGTCGCCACCTCGCCCGAGGACGACCGGGATGCCAAGTTGCCGGGCCAGCGGAAGGCACCGGGCGTCCTCGTCCTGCTCGACTGCGACCACTCGGATGCCGAGCTCTCGCAGCCGGACGCACAACCGCAATCCGACCTGGCCGAGCCCTACGACGATCACGTGGTCTCGCACCGGAATAGCCCGGGCACCGATGATGCCGGTCAAGCGACGGCCCGTCATCCGATCGACCAGGCTCGCGGTGAACAGACCGGCGAGGACCAGCACTGCGACCATCATCGTCGCGGATAACAGCTTGTACCACGCCGGACCGGTGTCTGCGTGCGGCGAGCTTCCGATGGTGGTCAGCACGCGGGCGGACTGCCAGATGGCGTCGTACCAACGCTCGTGCAGCACGATCGCTCCGAGCACCGCCTCCGCGACGAGCGCGGTCAGAATCCCCAAGAAACCAACCACCAGCGCTCGGGCCGAGGTGTCGAACGTTCGCCAACGTTGGAACGGCCAACCGCGCGAGCGCTTCGGCTCCGGTTCGAAAGGCTCTAATCGACCATCCTCCGCCACGCCCAGCAGGCGCTCTTCGCGCTGGAGCACGCTGCAGTAGCGGTCGTCCAGACAAGCGGCGAGCAGGCTCGGCACGATCGCATCGGTCATCGCCAGCACCGTGCAGTTGGGCATCCGGCGGGCGACCTCACCGGCCGTGGTGCGGTCGAAGATCGTCACGACGAGCCGGACACCGGGCCGGAGGTGCTCGGCGAGCAAGGCGTAGCGCAGCGCGACGATGTCGTCCCGGGACACGATCGCGATCGCGTCCACATCGGACTCCTCCAGCGCCTCCTCCAACGCCGCGTCGTCGGGCCGGGTGAGGCGCTGGAGCTGATTCCCCCAGCCACCGAGGAAGGCGGCGACGGGCTCACCGAGCTGCTCGTCGTCCTCGACTATCAGAATTCGCTGACCACGGGTCGGTTCGGGAACATCCGACTGGTTGGCGGTCACGGAGCGTGTCCTGTCCTGTTGGCGGTCGGGCAGTGCGCGCGGATGGGGCCACCGACGGTCGGTCGGTTCGGTGCGGAGGCAGCCCGGATCGCGGGCGTCCTCGTCGTTCAGCTGGTCAGCAGAGTTCGGACGCTGGTGGAGAAGTCGCGCAGGTGCGCGCGGGCACCTGCGCGAGCGGCGTCGGCGTCACCTCGGACGATGGCTTCGACCACCTCGGCCTGGTCGCAGCCCGCGGACGGCTGACGGGCGACCCGCCGGAGGCCGTAGTGCCAGATCCGCATGGCGAGGTTCGCGTACTGGTTCAGGCTCGTCTCGAGGAACGGGTTGTGAGCCGCCGCGTAGATCGCACGGTGGATCGCGGCGTCGACCTCGATGTAGGAGGTCGTTCCGTGGTCGGCGGACGGGTGCGAATCGACCAGGTCGGCCAGCCTCGACAGCTCCTCCCGCTCGGCGGCCGTCGCCCGCACCGCAGCCAGCGCTGCGGCGGTTCCCTCGAGATCCTCGCGGATCTCGGTCAGCCAGAGCTCGTCGCTGACCGAGATCTCGGCGGCGAAGGTGCCCCGGCGCGGGTAGGTCACCACGAGCCGTTCCAGCGTCAGCCGCTTGATGGCGTCCCGCACCGGCGTCAGGCCGACCCCCAGCGAAGCGCTCAGACGCTTCTCGTCCAGCGGCTCACCAGGTTCGATCCGCAGCGCGACGAGGTCATCGCGCAGCTGCTCGTAGGCGCGGTCCGCTTTCCGCGCGGGGCGGTCGACGGCTTCCGGCCGAGCCGGGTCGGCCAATGCTCCGGTGGTTCCGTTGGCTTCGAGGTGTTGACCCACACCTGCCAGTATACCTACGCTCACATCTGAAATTTTAGAACAACTTCAGTCTTGTCTCTACCTTCACCAAGAGCCTTCGAGGAGGCGCACATGACTTCGCACGGCGTCAGCATGGCGGGCAACCCCGGTGTCCCGGAGCCGGTGAACGAACCGGCGCGGGACTACGCCCCGGGCTCGCCCGAGGCCGTCCGGTTGCTCCGGGAGATCGACCAGGTTCGCAGCCAGGTGCGCGACCTGCCGAACGTGATCGCCGGGGAACGGCTCGAGCCGGGTGAGACGGCCGACGTCATCGCGCCGCACGACCGCTCGCTGCACCTCGGCCGGTTCCCGGTCGCCACCGCGGAGCACGTCAACGCCGCGATCGCCGCCGCACTGGCCGCGCGGCACGACTGGTCTCGCACCGCGTGGTGGGACCGGGCCGCGGTCTTCCTGCGGGCGGCCGAGCTGGTCAACGGCAAGTACCGCGACGAGCTGCTGGCCACCACGATGCTGGGCCAGTCCAAGACGTTCCACCAGGCCGAGATCGACATCAACGAGCTGGTGGACTTCCTCCGCTACAACGTCAAGCTAGCCTCGCAGATCTACCAGACCCAGCCGTTCTCGGTGACCGGCGTGCACAACACCATGGACCAGCGTCCGCTGGAGGGCTTCGTCCTCGCCCTCACCCCGTTCAACTTCACCGCGATCGCCGGCAACCTGCCCGCCACGCCGGCCCTGATGGGCAACGTGGTGGTCTGGAAGCCCTCGGAGAAGTCCGCGCTGAGCAGCGAAGTCGTCATGCGCGTGTTCGAGGAGGCCGGAATCCCGCCGGGAGTGATCAACCTCGTGCACGGCGACGGCGGCTTGGTCACCGCCACCGCCCAGGCCAGCGAGCACCTCGCCGGCATCAGCTTCACGGGCTCGACGACCGTGTTCCGCAACATCTGGCAGAGCACTGCGCAGAACATCCACAACTACCGCGCCTACCCGCGGCTGGTCGGCGAGACCGGTGGAAAGAACGCCGTCGTGGCGCACCCCAGCGCCGATCCGCAGGCACTGCTCGTCGCCCTGGTCCGCGGCGCGTTCGAATACCAGGGCCAGAAGTGCACGGCCGCCTCGCGCACCTACATCCCGCGCAGCCTGTGGAAGGAGCTGGAGGCTCCGCTGCTGGAGACCACCGCGGGCCTGCAGGTCGGCGACGTCGTCGACCACAAAACGTTCGTCGGCGCGGTGATCGACCGCAACGCGGTGGACCGCCTGCAAGGTGCGATCGACCGGGCGAAGGCCGACTCCGGTCACCAGATCCTGGTCGGTGGCACCACCTCGACCGAGCGCGGCTGGTTCGTCGACCCGACGATCGTCCGAACCGACGACCCGACGGCGTTCAGCATGTCGGAGGAGTTCTTCGGTCCGTTCCTGAGCGTCCACGTCTACGACGACGCCGAGTGGGAGCGCACCCTCGGCCTGGTCGACGGCACCAGCCAGTACGCGCTGAGCTGCTCGGTGTTCGCGAACGATCGCCGCGCGATCGTCACCGCTCTGGACCGGTTGCGCGACACCGCCGGGATGACCTACGTCAACGACAAGCCCACCGGCGCCACCATGGGCCAGCAGTCCTTCGGCGGCGGCCGCGGATCCGGCACCAACGACAAGACCGGCTCGGTGCTCGCCCTGCAGCGGTGGGTCAGCGGCCGGTTCATCAAGGAGAACATGGCCCCCGACCAGGACTGGACCTACCCGTACATGGGCTGACGACCCGTGTCCGGCGCCGTTGGACTACGGCCACCGCATATCGCTCGTGCTCGACTGTCGTTGTTCCGCAACGGGTCCCGGGTGAGGACGGAGTACACGTGATCATCATCGATCCGGCGGACTCAGCGCCGCAGCCGTGGCGCAACGGCAGGGGTACGACCCGGGAGATTTGGGTCGAGCGGGCCGGGCCGGGCGTTCTGTGGCGGCTGAGTCTGGCCGACCTCACCGAGGACGGACCTTTCTCTCGCTTCGACGGTGTCGAGCGCGTTTTCACACCGGTAGTCGGTGGGCCCTTCGAGCTCACCGGCGACGGCGAGCCGTGCGCCGCGGACCTGTACCGGCCGATCCGGTTCCCGGGCGAGGTGGCAGTCGCAGTGCACGGGCTGGCCGGACCGGCCCGCGCACTGAACCTCATGACCACGCGCGGCCACTGCGATGGAACGGTCCACGTGCGGCGGCACGACGGCGACGTCCGCTGGAGCAGCGACGTCCGTTCGCTGTTCCTGATGAAGGGCCGCTTGACGGTCTGCGAAGCCGAGTTGCCGACGTTGGGCGCGGTGGTCACCACCGGTGCAGCGATGACCGGAGTGGCCGAAGGTGCCCTGATCGCCGAAGTCCGCATCTTCGGCGATCTACCGCCCAACGGGGTCTTTCCCGGGGAATCCCGGTGATCTTCCGCGCGGTCGGCGGAGTGTCAGCGCCGGCCCGCCGACCGCGCGGAGTCCACGTCGCTCGGCTCGCCACCGAGCTGCTGTTCGATGCGCTCGGTGGCGCTGGCCATCGACTCGTCGGTGATGTCGGCGACGGCCTGGACGTCGTGCACCCGCACGGCCTCGACCAAGCGCGGCTGGAACGACCACAGTGACTGGTCGTCCTCCTCGATCGCCTTCCGCGCACCGACGATCTTGTACACCCGGCAGCGTTCCCAAAGCCCCTGGATGACGTCGAGCATGACCTCGTTGCCGGCGGCCGAGTAGAGCTCGGCCAACAGCGCCTCGTCGGCGTCCAACGCACCTACGACGTCCCCTTCGGCCACCGATGCGGACATCGCCGTGCAGTGCATCTCCATCACGGACACGGATGATCCGGTGACGTGGGGGGCGCCCAGCCGGGCCGCTTCGACCTCGAGCAAACGGCGCACGTGGTAGATCTGCCGCAATTCGTCCAGGGTGAGCCCGCGGACGACTGCTCCTCGGTGCGGAATGCTCTCAGCGAGACCCGCCTCTTCCAGCCTGCGAATCGCCTCCCGGACGGGCATCACGCTCGTGCCGAGCTGGGCGGCGATGTTCCGGGTCCGCAACCGGTGTCCCGCGGGCATGCTGCCGTTCATGATCTCTTCACGGATGGCGTTGAAGACCCGATCTGCAAGCAGGGACGTGCTTTCGAGTTTCGACATCGCCATGACCGCCAATGGTAAACGCCGGTCGACACCGGCGAACGGCATCACCCCGGACAGCACGGACGAACAACGACTTCGGGACGGTCGAGCACGCTCGTCCGCGCTACGCCGAAGTTTCGAACGATTAAGAACGATCGACTTCTGTTCAAACATTGTGTGATGTGTGATCACATCTTACAGTGTGAACCCAACGGATGGACCGCAACGACGCTTCCATCGCACGGACCAGCGTCGTTCCCTCCTCTCCGTCCCCAGCCTCGCCACACACCGCGCCCGCGACACGTGAGGGAAGAACATGATCAGAAAGCTCTTGCTCCTGGCTGCGGAGAACAAGCGCCTCGAAGACCACGTCAGCCGCAGCCGGCTCACGAAGGGCCTCGTCTCCCGGTACGTTGCCGGGACCACGTTGGACGAGGCCATCGGCGTCGCCCAGAAGCTCAACGCCAAGGGCATCGACGTCAGCCTCGACCTCCTCGGCGAGACCGTAAGCGAGCTGCAGGAGTCCGCTGCCGCGACGAGCGCGTACGTGGACACCATCCACGCCATCGCGGCGAAAGCGCCCGGAGCGACCGTGTCGGTCAAGCTCTCGCAGCTCGGCGTGGGCCTGGACCAGAGCGTCTGTGCAGGCCATCTGAAGGAGATGCTCGACGCCGCCGAGCAGTCCGGAGTCACGGTCGAGGTGGACATGGAGCACAGCTCCGTCGGCCCGCAGACGCTGGAGACCTACCGGTCGCTGCTGCCGTCCCACCCGAACACACGGGTCGCCCAGCAGGTCGCGTTGCGCCGGTGCAAGGACGACCTGGCCTCCTTCACCGACGTCAAACCCCGGATCCGGCTGGTCAAGGGCGCCTACCGGGAGAGCATCGACAACTTCGTCTGCGACGCCGAGGAGGTCACCGCCCAGTACCTGCACCTCACCGAGTGGGTGCTGGAGAACCTGCCCGATCCCGCGTTCGGCACCCACGATGACGCTTGCATCGAGCGCGTGAAGACCGTTGCCAGCCGGCTGGGACTCGGCAAGCGCGACTTCGAATTCCAGATGCTCTACGGCGTTCGCCGCAAGCTCCAGGAGCAGCTGGCCGCCGAGGGCTACCGGGTCCGCGTCTACGTGCCGTTCGGCAGCCAGTGGTACCCGTACCTGATGCGGCGGATGGCCGAGCGCCCCGCCAACCTCCTGCTCTTCCTCCGCTCGCTGATCGGCGGCTGAGCACCGCTGCCGTCCCGGCCAACCGGCCGGGACACCCCGCCCCCTTCGTTGCCAGTGACTGTTCCGGGCGGATTCCGCCTCTCCCCCAAGCTCTTCCGAGCCTCGACGGTCGCTTCGAGAGGACTCGACGATGTCCCAACACGTGCTCGACGACGCCCCGCTCTCGCCGTTCCACAAGCGGCTGGCGCTGTTCTCCTCCGGCGGCCCGTTCCTCGACGGATACGTGCTGTCCATCATCGGCGTGGCCATGGTGCAGGCCTCGCCCGCGCTCAACCTCACCGCGTCGCAGGAAGGCCTGGTCGGGGCCTCCGCGCTGATCGGCATCTTCCTGGGCGCGTTCCTCGGCGGCTGGCTGACCGACATCTTCGGCAGGCACCTGCTGTTCACCATCGACCTGATCGCGATCATCGTCTGCTCGGTCGCTCAATTCTTCGTCACCGACGCCTTCTGGCTGATCGTGCTGCGCCTGCTGATCGGCGTGGCGGTCGGCGCCGACTACCCCATCGCCACCTCGCTGCTGGCCGAGTTCGCACCGCGCAAGTACCGGGGCCCGCTGCTCGGCGCGTTCGTGACGATGTGGTTCGTCGGCGCCGCCGTGGCCTACGCGGTGGGCGAGGTCCTGTTGGCTTACGAGGACGGTTGGCGCTGGATGCTGGCCAGCGCCGCGGTCCCCGGCCTGATCATCGTGCTGTCCCGGATCGGCACTCCCGAATCTCCCCGCTGGTTGATGAAGAAGGGCCGCGAGGACGAGGCCAACGCCGTGCTGGTGAAGGTCTTCGGCCCGGGCGCCTCGGTCGCCGACCTGGACGAGGAGGTTCGCGAGAACCTCGACATCGGCGCGCTGCTCCGCTCCGGCTACGGCAAGCGGATGCTGTTCATCAGCCTGTTCTGGACCTGCTCGGTGGTGCCGCTGTTCGCCATCTACGCCTTCGGTCCGAAGATCCTCGACGCGCTCATGGTCCAGGGCGGCGCGGACACCATCGGCTCCGCGGTCATCACCACGATGTTCCTGGTGGGGTGCCTGGTGTCGCTGTTCCTGGTGAACCGGATGGGTCGGCGTCCGCTGATCATCCACAGCTTCCTGTGGGCCGGCCTGGCAATGCTGGCGCTCGGGATCTTCCCAGAGGCGCCGGTCGGGATCGTCCTGGCCCTGTTCCTGGGCTACGCGCTGTTCATCGGCGGCTCGCAGATCCTGCAGTGGATCTACCCGAACGAGCTGTTCCCGACCGAGATCCGGGGTTCCGCGGTCGGCCTGGCCTCCTCGTTGAGCCGGATCGGCGCCGCGGTGGGCACCTACCTGGTCCCGATCTCGCTGAGCGGCCTCGGCATCGGCCCGACCATGATCATCGGGGCGATCATCACCCTGCTCGGAGCCCTCGTTTCAGCGGCGTGGGCCCCCGAAACCCGGCACATGTCCCTGGAGCAGTCCGCGTCGCTCGAAACACCCGCAGCCGCTCCGTCCAAAGCTGCGGTCACCCACACCTGACCCGGTCCGCGTGCGGGGCTGTTCGTTCCCCGCACGCAATGGAAGAACGACGAAAGCCGGAGAGGAGGGCACCGCCGTGAACCAGTCCGACATCGCACTCCGCGACGGGGACGAAGACGAATCGCACATCGTTCGCGGGCTCGAATGATCCATCGAGCCTTCTTCGAGGCCTCCGGAGCCGTGGTAACCACCAGCCCACCCGGCGCCGGAGGTCCTCCACGCTCTCAAAACAGGGATATCCTCCACAGCTCAGCATAGCCCGGCATGACTCAAGTCCATTTCGGATAGTCTCAGGTCCATCAAAATCCCTTGACACCAACATTTTTCGGCGCGATCTCGAGCGATCATCCCGGTGGCGTTCCGGAGCTCTTGCGTGGATCTCCGGATTCGGGACTGGCCTTGCCCGCGATGGCACACCAGAGCTCGGGATCGAAGTGGTCGTCGGGCAGCTGGGCGGCCATGTAGCGGACGCTGCGTTCGACCTTGACCCGCCAACGCCGTGCGGCATCGTCACCGTCGCCGGCGCAGATCGCTTCGAAGATCCCGGCGTTCTCGCGCGCGATCAGGTCGGCTGCCGACGCGCCGTAGTCCAGATGCAGGATCGAGATGAACATCCGCAGCCGCATGGTCAGGCGCTGGAACATCAGACCGGTCTGGGGCAGGTTCGCCGCCTGCGCGATCGCATCCTGGAACCTCAGGTCGGCGTCTGCGATGCGGACGTGCTCGCAGCGCCCGGCGACAGCACTGACATCGTCCAGAGCCGAGCCGACGTGCTTGAGCTGAGACCGGCTCAGCAGTGCGGCTCGCCGCATGAGCGAGGTACCCAGCATGGCCCGGGCGGCGTAGAGGTCGATGATGGTCATCGTGGTGACACGGGGGACGGCTGTCCCGCGGTTCGGGAGCCGCTCGAGCATCCCTTCCTCGATGAGCACGCGAAGCGCCTCTCGGACGGGCCCGCGGGAAACTCCCAACCGGTCCGCCAGCGGCGCTTCCTTGACGCGCTGACCGTGCCGGAACCGGCCGGCGGCGAGGTCTTCGCGCACGAGCTGGACGATGCGGTCGGCGATGCGCGGCCCACCGGAGGCACTGTCCGCCGGTTCGCCAAGGGCATCGCGAAGCTCGGCATCGAGCCGGCTCGAACTCGAGTCTTTATTCCGCCCCCATCCACCGCGGTCGCCCTTGCCCACCGAGTCAGCCCTGTTGATCCACGTGAACGGGCTCGTCCGCGGCGTCCAATTGGCGCACCAGGCCCGAATTTCATCGCGGAGGTCTGCCAAGGAGAAGGCGAAACCGGGCATGTTCTCCTGATTCTGCAAGGGGTTTCCAGCCAGGAGCACCTCGATCTCGTCGATCCACGACGAGGTGGCGGGAACGCGGTCCTGCCTGAACCGGGGGTGCCGCCGCACCCATGCCTCGATCTCCTCTGGCGCTGCCGTGTTCGGCTGGGTGTCGACGAGCAGGCGCACCCCCAGCCCCTCACCCACGCTCTGGTCGAGGCCCGTCAGGAAAGCGCGCAGCAACGCGTTGGTCCCGCACTCTCCGTGGGCGGCGTTCTCGCTTCGAAGCAAGGCGAACGCGTTCGCAGCGGCGAGGACGTTCCGCGCTTCCGTGGTTCGTCGGTCCGTTGTGCCTGGGGTGGTTTCGAGCTGCGACGGGGAAGGCACGTGGCTGTCGACCGCTACTGCGAGAACTCGCAGCGGGGGCACGATGAACAGTCCGGCGATGTCGCGGATCTCGATGCCGGCCAACATCGTCCGCCCGTCCAACCGCTGCAGCGGACGATCGGACCACGACTGGAGCCGATGAACGCGCCAGATCCGGCTCACGGTGGTCTGGCTGAGTCCGATCTCCGTTGCCATGGAGCGAGTTGACCAGGTTCGCCCGTTTCGCGCCGGGTCCAGCGTGCGCACGAGGACCTGCGCGACGGTGTCGTCGCAGATCACCGGAGGCCGCCCGGACCGGGGCAGCTCGTTGAGCCCGTCCAGGCCGTCGCTCAAGAACCGAGCGCGCCACTTTCCGACCGTATATCGGGAAATGCCGAGCCGTTCGGCCACTGCGGTGTTGGTTGGTTCCTGCTCGCACGCCAGCACGATCTGCGCGCGCTCGGCCAGCGCTCGCGGGCAGTTGCGGCTGTGGGTCCAGCTCAGCAACGCGGCGCGGTCGCCTTCCGTGAGCACCACCGAGTCGTTCGGTCTCCCGACCATGGGCCAAGTGTAGGTGAACTTGTGCCTCGGTTGAAGCTGAAGGCCAAGTGAACGGCCAAATCATTGTTGACACCCGAGCACTTCCGCATACTTTCTCGCTAACCAGCGGCCACGTCGTTGAGGCCCACGAGGCGCCACGGGCTCAGTGCGGCGATCCGAAGATCCGTCGGTCGCCCGAGCCGGTGAATGCGATGTCGCTGCGGCGACGCAGTGCGGCGCTGCGCCTGTTGATCTGCGCCGCACCCCAACGAGAAGGGAACCCGTCCATGGCCGCGATTCATCGCGACGCCCTCGCGGAGATGTGCCGCGAAGCTCTGCTGTCCGTCGGTGTCGGAGCGCGGGACGCGCAGGTGCTGGCGGAGGCGACCGTGGAAGCCGAGGCACTGGGCAACCGGGCTGTGGGAGTGGCACACCTCTTCGACTACCTCGACGGTTACCGCAGTGGCCGTATCAGCACAGCTGCGGAGCCCGTCGTGCACCGCGCTGCTCCGGCGGCGATCGACGTCGACGCCCGGGGCGGCCTCGCGCAGGTCGCATTCGCGGAAGCGCTCGACGATCTCCAGGACGCCGTTCGGGAGTGCGGGCTCGCCGCGCTCTGGATCAGGAGTTCGTTCACCTGCGGCGAGCTCGGCCACTACGTGCGTCGACTCGCCAGCAGCGGGATCATCGCGCTCGCCTCGGCCAACAGCCCCGCCCTGATGTCACTGGGCGGTGCGGATCGGCCGATCCTCGGCACGAACCCGCTCGCCTTCGGCTTTCCCCGTCCAGGGCGGCAGCCCGTCGTCATCGACCAGGCCTCGTCGGCGACGGCGTTCGTCAACATCCGGCGGGCTGCCGAAGCCGGGGAGACCATCCCCTCCGGGTGGGCGCTCGACTCGGCGGGTGAGTCCACTCAAGATCCGCGCGCCGCTCTCGAGGGCACGCTGCTGCCGTTCGGCGGCCACCGTGGAGGGAACGTCGCCCTCCTCGTCGAGATGCTCGCGACGCTGTCCGGAGGAGCGTTCTCGCTCGACGCGGCACCGTTCGACAGCGGCAGCGCATCTCCGGGCATCGGTGTCTTCGTCCTCGGCCTCAGCCCGGACACCTTCCCCGGCTCGCCCAAACGGCTGTCCCAACACCTCGAACACCTCCGGCACGAGCACCACGTCCGACTCCCGGCACTCGAACTGGACGACGAACTCACCTCGATCCAGATCAGCGACGAACTGCTCCAGCAACTGCAGGACACGACGCCAGCCGGGTCCTGATAACGACCATCACCCGTGAACACCGATGTTCACGAGGAGGAATGCGAATGTCCTACAAGCGAATGATCCAGTCCGTCGAGATCCACTCCGGTGAACCGATGCGCGTCATCACCGGCGGTGTCCCCCACATCCCCGGTGACTCGGTGTACGACCAGATGAAGTGGCTGGCGGACAACGACGACCAGCTGCGGCTGCTCATGCTGCGCGAGCCCCGCGGCTACCCGCCGCTGTGCTGCAACCTGATCGTTCCGCCGAAGCACCCCGAGGCCGCCGCGGGATTCATCATCATGGAGCAGGTGGAATACCCGGTGATGAGCGGCGGGAACACCATCGCGGTCGCCACCGTGCTGCTCGAAACCGGGATGATCCCGATGGAAGAACCGGTCACCAGGTTCAAGCTCGAAGCCCCCGCAGGTCTGATCGACATCACCGCCGAGTGCTGCGACGGCAAGGTCGAGCGCGTGACCTTCGAGAACGTGCCGGCGTTCTCCGCGCACCGCGATGCGGTGATCGACGTGCCGGAGCTCGGCGAGGTGACGGTGGACGTCGCCTGGGGCGGCATGTTCTACGTCATCGCCGATGTGGCGCAGTTCGACGGCCTCGAACTCGTCCCCGAGCGCGGCCGGGACATCACCCGGACCGCCGCGCTGATCCTGAAGGCCGCGCAGGACCAGCTCCCGGTGGAGCACCCGGACTACCCGGGCATCGGCATCACCATCGCGCAGCTCTCCGGGACGACGGACAACCCGGAAGCCGACCGGAGGAACGCCGTCGTGGTCGCGAGCGGACCGGTCGATCTCGACAACCCCGCGACCTGGACCGGCGGGATCGACCGGTGCCCGTGCGGAACGGGCACCTGCGCCAAGATGGCCGCACTGCACGCGAAGGGAGAACTCGCGCTCGACCAGCCGTTCCGGCACGAGGGGATCCTCGGGCACGTCTACACCGGCGAGCTGGTCCGGGAGGTCGCGGTCGGCGACCGGGTCGCGGTCGTTCCGACCGTCAGCGGGCAGGCGTGGATCACCGGATACAGCACCCACGTGCTCGATCCCCGCGATCCTTATCCGAACGGGTTCACGGTTGGCGACATCTGGGCGCCGGAGCAGAACGTCCTCCAGAACAGTTGACGCTCGGCAGTGCCGATTCCCTGCCGATAGACGAAATTCATCAACAGCGATGTCCTAACAGGACGCCCCTGCCGCGCACAGCACCGAATGGCCGCATTGCACTCGGAAGGTGAGCACGCATCACTCTTGCCGGGAGCACTTCCGGACCGCGTTCATCCCGCCGGCGGTCGGGCTTCTTCAGCATTCGCCCAGCCGTAGACCAGCCGTACCAACAACCGCCTCGATGGTGAGGAGACACCGATGTCAGACCTGAGAGACAGGGTAGCCGAACCGAGCGATGTCGATCCAAAGGCCAAGCGCCGCTTCCTCATCAGGCTCGTCTCCGTCCTCATCGGGGGCATGTTCCTGGACGGCTACATCCTCGGCATCATCGGGACCGTGATCGACCGGGTCTCCGAGGACCTGGCCTTCTCCCCTCTGTGGGAGGGCCTGATCGTCGCTTCCTCGCTGATCGGCATCCTGATCGGTTCGCCGCTCGGCGGCTGGCTCGGGGACAAGTTCGGGCGCAAGCCGCTGTTCATGGTCGACATGGGCATCTTCGTCATCGGCTCGGCACTGCAGTTCGTCGTCGACTCCCCGACCGAGCTGTTCCTGGTGCGGTTGCTGATGGGCGTTGCGGTCGGGATCGAGTACGCCGTCGGCTGGCCGATGATGTCGGAGTTCGCACCGGCCCGGCTGCGGGGCCGGCTCATGGGACTGGGTCTGGTCGCCTTCTACACCGGATTCATGGTCGCGTTCATCGTCGGCTACGTCCTGACCCACGCGACGCAGCTTGACTGGCGGATCATCCTCGGCACGAGCACCGCGATCGCAGTGGTCCTGTTCTTGGCCCGCTTCGGGCTGCCCGAATCGCCGCGCTGGCTGTGGAGCAAGGGCCGTCACGACGAGGCCCGCGCACTCGCGCACCGCTACTTGGAAGACCCCACCGACATCAGCGACGTCGAATCCGAGCACACCCGCAAGGGGTCCCTCCGACTGCTGTTCTCTCGCCAGTACTGGCGGGCGACGCTGTTCACCTCGATGTTCTGGTTCTGCGCCGTCACCCCGTACTTCGCGATCGGTTCCTTCGCCGAGAGCGTGCTGACGTCCTACGGGTTGAGCGATGGACTGGCCGGCGGCGTGGGGCTGTCGGCACTGGCGACCGCGGGAGTGATCGCCACGGTCGCGCTGATCGATCGAGTGGGCCGGCGCGTGCTGACCGTGCCGCCCCAGTGGTTGTGCGCTGCGCTCCTCGCGATCATCGGCCTGTGGACGGGCGCCCCGCCCGTCGTGGTGCTGATCTGCTTCCTGGCGTTCTCGTTCTTCAACGCGGGGTACAACACGTTGACCGGTATCTACCCGGCAGAGGTGTTCCCTACCGAGATCCGCGGCATCGGCACGGGTTTCGCGACCGCCGTGAGCCGCGTGGGGGCGGGCGCCGGTACCTTCCTGATGCCTTGGTCGATGACGAACCTCGGACCGGGAACCACGATGCTGTGCGCTGCCGGACTCGCCGCCCTCGGCGCCGCGCTGTCCCAGTGGCTGGCGCCTGAGACCAAGGGGATGACCCTCACCGAGGCAGCCGCCGGGCACTCGCACTAGAGCCCTTCCGGGATCAACCGGCAGACGGCGGGTCTTCCGAGCAGGAAGACCCGCCGCGCTGTGCGTTCCGGCTACATAGGGGGCGGCTATCCGCCGTTGGTGTGGGCCGCGGCGACCACGGCGTCAGCCACGCGCTCTGCTTCACCGAGCGCGCCGTGCGTTCCGGCGGTGGGCGACGTCCAGTCACCGGCGAAGTGCATCGCACCGACCGGACGCTGCAGGTCCTCGACCGCGTCCGCACGCTTCGGGCTCAGCAGGGCGAAGCAGTGCTCCCACGCCTGCACGTGCGTGCCGCGCACCCGTCCGCGCAGCCCCGGGGCGACGGCGAGGAAGTCCTCCAGCCACTGCGCCTCCTGCTCCGGATCACCGGCCACGTCGGGTCGGTATCCCGCCGAGTTCCCGTAGCAGACGAAGTGCGCGATGTTCGGTTCGCTGGAGGACGCGACCCGGCCGGGCGCCGGGTTGATGATGCAGTCGAACCGGCTTCCGGCGGTGGTGACGAAGGCCCAATCGCGGTGGTGCTCGACTCCGCTGACGTCCGCGGCGACGACCATCGTCGTACTGCCCGGTGTCTCCGCCCGCGCCAGCGCCGCGCGCTTCCACGCCGGAAGGCCGTCGACGAGGGACTCCACGAGCGGCGCGGGCACGGCGAGCAGAACCTGGCGGGCGCGGTGCTCGACGTCGCCCGCCGGGCCCGTCGCGGAGACGGCGTAAACCCCTGCGGTGGGGTCGAAAGTCACCTTCGTGACCCGGGTCGAGAGCTCCATCGTTCCCGGCGCCAAGCGTGCGGCCATGCCGATCGTGAGCGCCTGCATCCCGTTCAGCACGAACAGGCGGTTCTCCTTCTCGTGCGCCGGATAGCTGGCGAAGTACCGGAGCGCGTAGCGCGCACTCAGATGCTCCGTGTCCCCTACCGACCCACCGCGCACAGCCGTCTCCAGGATCTTCCGGGCGTGCGCGGGCAATGCGCGGAACCGCTCGGCCACAGTCTCCCCGTCGAGGCGGTCGGCGTCGGCGGTGAAGCGACCGCCCCGCGTGTTGTCCAGGTACTCCGCGACCGCTCCGTCGAGTGTCGCCAGCAGCGCTGCCCGATCGTCGGCGGGAAGCGGCAAGGAGTTGACCACGTCCGCGTTGCTCGCTCCGATCGAGGTGTGGCCGTCGATGGAGATGCCGTAGGTGCTCGGTTCGAAGGGCACGGTTTCAAGACCGAGCTCGGTGACGAGCTCCTCGCTCGGCGTGCCGCGGTAGGCGAACAGCGCGCCGGTGTTGGCCATCCCTCCGGGCAGCCGGACGCTCTTCGTCCGCCCGCCCGGCTCCGGTTGTGCTTCGAGGACTTTCACCACCAGGCCGGATTCGCGCAGCCGGTAAGCGGTGCCGACGCCAGCAGGTCCGCCGCCTACCACGACGAGATCGTGCACGATCATGGATTTCCTCCTCCCCCTCAAGGGGCGCCCCGCGAGTACGACGTGGGGTCAGCTGCCGTGGTTGTGCATGACGTTCTTGGTGCGGGAGCAATCCTCCAGCGCGTAAATGTACAGGCCCCTGTAGTAGCCGGATCCCACCACACGGCGAGGTTCCCGTACACCGCAACAACATTGCCCGACGCACCGCCCAATGTCGAGATCCGGCGTACGCATCTCCACCACACCAAGGCCCCAGGCAGGAAAACCGAGATTGCGTCCTCGCCGTGCCGCTCAGACTGGAACGGGTCGCGGCCGTTCCTGACGCGTGTGCTCTGAGGATCAGCCTTGCTCTGTCAAGATATTTTGGATCGACGTCTGCGCAATGCGGTAGGACTGATGAATGATGCTCTGGGCCCGATCGCCGTCGTTGGCGTGGACCGCGTCGATCAGGTCCGCTTTGAGATGCCAGGCGTCGGCGTCGTTCCGCTCAGCGATGTTGGTGGCCCAAACAGCTTTGTACGGCAGGCACTTCTCCCACAGGCCATGGATCACGTCGATCATGATGTGGTTTCCGGTGCACTCGTAGAGGGTGTCGAGAGGCGCTCGTCGGCCTGCAGTGCGCTCAGCATGTCTCCTGCCTTGACCGCCCGTTCAGGTGCTGCCCGATGGAGCCCCATCAGATCAGCGGCTTCCGGCCGCGCAGCCAGGGCGCCAAGCCTTGCTGCTTCGCCTTCCACGAGAATGCGCAAGTCGTAGGCGTAGGTCAGCTCGTCAACGCTGAGACCTCGAACTCTGGCGCCTTTGTAAGGTTCGTGAGTGGCCAGACCTGCTTCGACGAGACGGCGGACGGCCTCGCGCACGGGCATGACGCTCGTGCCGTAGGCCCGAGCGAGGTCGCGTATGCGGAGCCAGCTACCGGCGGGAATCTCCCCGTGGATCACCTGGCGCCGCAGGTGCTGGTAGACCTGCTCAGCCAGGGGGAGCGCACGATCATCAGTCGATAGCGGGCTCGCCAGATCAGGGCGAGCTTCGTGTGGCACCCCTGCTGCTGCGTGGGCATGCCGCTCGGCGGACACGAGTTTCTCCTAGCTCGGCGCAGCCGCGAAATCAGTCGCGGGCGACCACGTCGTCGGTGGTGAGGCAGTGGATCCGGCCGCTTCTGGATCACACCCTCTCACCCTGAACACCGAGCGTGATCCTACCGAGTCGTCCACGTGGCTGGTCAATCTCAGACCTCCCCACTCTTGCACAAGTGTGATCACATTCCTAAATGTGTGATCACACTTTGGTCGATTGGCGGCCATCAACGCAACGTCGATCAGCGGGGCTTCGCGCCGCGTAGCACCCGCTCGCCGCAACACGCGTCAGGGCAGCCAGTTGCCCGCCCCGGCGATCAGCACCGCCTGTTCCCCTTGCAGAGCACTGTGAAGGAAGGTCCTCATGACCACGCACGACGCCGACCAGGAGCTCATCGCCCTGGAATCGACCCCGGCGACGGCCCCCTACTCAGCGGCCGTCGCCATGCGCGACCTGGTGTGGACGAGCGGCGCGCTGCCCACCCAGGCGGACGGCAGTTGCCCCACCGCCTTCACCGACCAGGTGCGCGCCGCGCTCGCCAATAGCGCGCGGCAGGCAAGAGCCATAAAGAAGCCATGCGGTGCCTGAAAAGGCGACTGTCCGATGTGGTCTACCGTCAACTTCTCCACGGCGCCGAGCGGACGTTGGCGGCGGGCCCGGCAGGACACTCGGGGGCGGCTCTATCGTCCAGCGCGGCTGACTGACACCCCGCTCATCAGCTCTTCGGACAAGTCACTTACCAAGCCCGCCACTACCACCATACAAGATCCGCTTGACACAGAGAGGCGCCGTTTCCGCTACAGGCCCAACTTGACAGGCCCTCATCGTTCTACTAGGCGTAGTGTTTGGCGTTTGTTGGCGTGTCGGGGTTTTCTGCGAGCAGCGCGGCGACCTGGACGCGGGAGGTGAAGCCCAGCTTGGTGAGTATGTGCTCGACGTGGGCTTCGGCGGTGCGTTGTGAGATGACAAGCGTTTGGGCGATTTGCTTGTTGGTCATTCCTTGCGCGACGAGCTGTGCGACTTCTCTTTCCCGCTTGGTGAGTTGCTCGCCCGGTTCGTCCCGGGAAGATGGACTGGGTCCGGCGGGTTCGCCCAGTAATTGGTCGGTGATCTGGCGGATCGTGAGGCGAGCGCCTTCTTCGAAAGCGCGGGTATAGGCTCTTTCGCCTAGGGTGCGGCGGGTTTGTTCTTCGCAGCGGTCGTGGTATTCGGTGAAGAAGGGCAGTAGAGGGTTGCCGGCGTCCCGGCGGACCGTGTGGGCGACGCCGGCTAGGCGGGCGGCGTTCTCGTTACGCCCGGTGCTGGTGGCGATCCAGCTCATGGCCTCGAGGCAGAGGGCCGCGCAGAACTGGTCGTGGAAACCGTGTTGTGCGGCAAGGCATTCGAGCTCGCGGGTTTCGGCGTGGTTCAGGTCGCCCTCTCGCCAGGCCTCGAGCCCGAGGCCCCACAGCGCGTAGGACTTTCGCCACGTCTCTCCGTGTTCTTCGCAGAGATCGAGCAGCTCCTGCCAGCGAGCTTTCGCTCGCTTCTGGTCTCCACACAAGGTGTGGCTGATGCCCAGCAGGAGCAACGCGGTCGCCAGCCAGTCGGTCTCCCCGTCGGGCGGGCAGGCAGCGAACTCTTCGGAAAGTGCGATGGCGTGTGGGAAGTCCTGCCGTTGCATGGCGGCGTGCGCCTGGGGCACGTTGGGCAGCCTTGCCAGGGCTGCGTCGTTGAGTTGCTGGGCCAGGTCCCGGCTTTCGCGGACCATCTGGGTAGCGGCGGGCAGGTCGCTTTGTTGGAGCGCGAGGTAGCTGGCACTCGTGAGCGCGCGAGCCCTGGGCGCGCTCGGTTCGCGATCGTGGTTGAGGAGGCGGTCGAACCAGCGGCGTCCTTCACTGGTGAGTCCGTCGACCCGCCACGGGTCGCGGCAGGCGTCGGCGATGCGCAGGCCCGAATGCGATGTGTCCGGTGTGGACAGGCAGTGTTCCAGCGAAGCGCGGATGTTGGCCTGCTCTGAGCGCATGGTCGCGATGCAGGCTGCTTGTGCGGGACCGAACCAGCGTCGGTGGGTGTCTTCGGCCAATCCGAGGTACCAGTCCCGGTGGCGCCGCTGCATCCTGTGTTCGTCTGTGGATTCGTGAAGTACCGCGCGGCCGTATTGGCGGATTGTTTCCAACAGCCGGTATCGAACGCCGGTTTCTCGTTCTTCGCGGAGGATGACGGACTTGTCCAGCAATCCGGTCACGGCGTTGACCACCTGGGAGCGCGGTAGTGCGGAGTCCGCGCACACGGCTTCCGCGGCTTCCAGGGTGAAGCTCTCCGCGAACACCGAGGCTCGCGCCCAGAGGAGGCGTTCCTGCTCGGTGCAGAGGTCGAAGCTCCAGTCGATCGACGCCTGGAACGTCTGGTGACGGGGCAGTGCAGTCCGATTGCCGGAGGTCAGCAGGCTGAACCGGTCGTCGAGACGTCGCAACAGCTGCTCTGGTGACAGTACCCGCAGGCTCGCCGCGGCGAGTTCCACGGCCAGCGGGATCCCGTCGAGTCGCCGGCACAGCCCGGCGACCGCCACACTGTTGTCGTCGTCGACCGCGAAGTGCGGTACCGCGGTGGCGGCCCTGTCTTCGAACAGCGCGACCGCTTCGAACCCGCGCAGCGCCTGAGGAGTGCGTGGCGCGTCGTCGGGAGGGACGCGCAGCGGGGACACCGGGTAGACGTGTTCTCCAGCAATGCCTATGGGCTGCCGGCTTGTGACGAGGACTCTCAGGTCAGGGCAGCCTTCCAGCAGCGTGGCCACGAGCTGGGCGCAGGCCTCCAGCAGGTGTTCGCAGTTGTCCAGCACCAGCAGCAGGCGCTGCCCGGCAAGCCGGTTGGCGAGCGTTCTCGCGTTCCAGCGGGTGGCGGTGTCGTGAATCCCGAGGGCGTTCACGACCGCCTGCGCCACCAGGTCGCTGTCGTCCAGATCGGCGAGTTTGACGACGCAGACACCGTCGGGGAACGAGCGTCGTAGGCGCCAGCCCGTCCGTACCGCTAGCCGGGTCTTGCCGACGCCGCCGACACCGGTGAGGGTCACGAGCCGGGACGATGACAGCGCACGCCTGATCTCGCCCAGCTCAGCCCGGCGCCCCACGAATCCGGTCAGTTCGGTGAGGTGCTTTGCTCCGGAATCGATCGAAGCTGGTGCCACCATGGTTCATTCGGGCTGATCGACAACCTGGTCTTACTCTGGCTGATGGTACCAAAGGCTGCCCACCGCAAGATGGTCGTCGTCGGGCGCGCTCCGAATACGCAGTCACGTACGTACTGGCACGAATGTCTCCGCAACCAGGCCGAAAGACACTGGACACCAGACGAAATGGACTTGGGAGGCGGAAGCCATGCTTGTCGATGCCCGCTCCGGACGAACCGAGGTCGAGAACCCTCAGTCACGGCATTCGCCGCGGCCTGCTCGGCCTGGGCCCGTGGAGCTACCGCGGGTCGACGAGCGCTATGTCGACGTACGTGATCGCCGTCTTGCCAAGGTTCTGAGCATGGAGGACGCCGTGGAAGAACGCGGGGAACTCTCGCCGCTGGATCGCCTCTCCTGCCACGTGCATCGCCGATGGGTGCACGAATGCATCAGCTCACCTGTGCACGTCATCGTCGTGACCGGACACCGCTGGTGCCGCCGCTGCGAAGCCGAGGCCTCGGTCGCGGTGGACGAGGTGGAGGGTTCGGTCGACGTGATCTGCACGCGCTGCCGCATGACCCCCGACACTGCGGCAACGCGGCAGATCCTCCGAACCTGCCGAGCCAGTCTGGCGACCGCATTCGAAAGCCGTCGTGCGTCTGCGGAAGGGCATGCCTCTGCAGCCTGATACCGAATCGGAAGCGACCGGCAGCGCCTCCGAAACGTGCTCCTGGTGTGAGATATGCAGCGATCACACCAGAGCAGGGCCGCGTGACCGAGTCCATCTCTGCTGGGCAGGCGTACGGGTTGCGAGACGCACCAGGTGGAGCTCCTCGTCGAGCCCGCGAACGATGTGCGACTCGTCGTCGTGGTCGCTCTCCCCGGCTTCGTGGGTGGCGTTATCGGAATGGCTCACGGGGGTACCCCTCCTCTCGGTTCTTGTCGTCTCCCCGGTCGAGGTCTGGCACGAGCGAGGTGCCGGGCCGTTCCGGAGATGTCGGTGGGTGGCTTGCGGGTGCGGAGCCCCGGAGGTCTTCATCGTCCGCATTCGATCCAGGCCCGCAGGTGCGGGGTCTCATCGCCGATCTTGATCGGGTCGCCGTGTCCGGTCCGAACTTCCGTGTGGCCGGGCAGAGGCAGCAGGGTGGTGCGGAGGGGATTCGATGATGGTGTCGAAGTCCGAGTAGGACCATCTTGTGGTGCCAGGGCCGCCGTTGAACGGGGTGTCACCAGTGAAGACGATGTCCAGTTCTGGCGCGTAGAGGCAGGACCAGCCCGGGGAGTGGCTGGGGGTTGCAGTACGCGCAGGTCGATCCCCCGGCGGTCAGCACTTAGCCTCCTCCAGTTCCTGGTCGGGCTTGCGGTCGGGCCAGGTCGTGCCCAGAGGATCTTCTCGGCTGGGTTGAGCAGGATCGGTGCGGAAAACCGGTCGGTCAAGCCGGGGCTTGGTTGATGTGGTCGCGCGGTCGTCGCCGACGGTCCAGACGGGACGCGGACCAGGACCGTGGTCCTGGCGAGATCACGTGCGTAGAACGCCTGTTGGTAGGTCTCGGGGCGACCCACTGCCTTGATGACGACGTCAGCGCCGTTGCCGTCGGTGACGTTGCGGATCGCCTCGACCGGATCGGTCTCGGTGGCGTCGACGGTGTGCGTGACGCCGAACTCCTCGTTCCAGGTCAGTTCCGCAGGTCGGTGTCGACCGCGATGATCGTGCTCGCGTCGGCAAGCTTCGCGTCGGCGATCGAGGCGCTACCGACGCCGCAGCAGCCGATCATTGCTACCGAGGCGCCACGGCGGACCCGTCCGATGTTGACGGCTGCGGCGAGGCCAGCCATGTGTCGGGGTTGACCGTGGTGGACTGTCCGACGGCGACCCGTGCCTTCTCGAATAAGGCACCGATGCCCAGGGCCGGGACAGCCGGGTGCCGTCCCCGATCGTCATGGCCTACTTGGCGTTGTTGGCGTCGAAGCACAGGTGCGGCTTGCCCTTCTCACAGGCGCAACACGCGCCGCAGACGCGCTCCAGTTCGGCACCACGTAGTCATCCGGATCCAGGTCGGCGACGCCCTCGCCGACGGACTCGACGTCGGAAGCCCTGACACGTGGATGCGCCGGACGAGCTCTGGGGAGTTCTCTCCCGGCGCAGCGGATGGCTGCGGACGAGGTGGTCGAACTGCTCGCGCACCCGCGCGGGGAAGCACTCGAGCCTGGATCGGGCTTGCCGGCGATGGCGACCCAGAGGTTGGGGTCGAAGTGGTCCTTGGGGAATTGGGCGACCATGTAGCGGACGCTGCGTTCGACCTTGATGCGCCAACGGCGAGCGGCTTCGTTGGCGTCACCGCTGCGGATCGCCTCGTAGATACCGATGTCCTCGCGGGCGATGAGGTCCACTGCTTCAGCCCAGTTCAGTTGCGGGCAGTTGCGGCTGCGTGTCCAGCTCACCAGCGCGGCGTGCTCACTGCCGGTGAGGACCACCGCTTCGCGCGGACGTCTAGCCATGCAGAAATCCTAGGAAGACTTATGACTCACTGTAAGCCTGGCTCCTGGTGGAGCTACATTGGGCGTTGTCGACAAACGGGCTCGTTCGCATACTTCGTCGCTATCCGGTGGCCACGATAGCGACGCCCACAAGGCGACCGCGAGCTCGCAACCACCAACTACAGCTTCCTCACTCGGCAACTCAGCGTCAGAGCGCCCATTTAAATCCTCGGGAGCGGTTATGTCTGGCAACGTGGTCGACGATGCGCCCCTGTCGGGGTTTCACAAGCGCTTAGCGCTGTACTCGTCGGGAGGCCCCTTCCTTGACGGCTACATCCTCAGCATCATTGGCATCGCGATGGTGCAGATCAGCCCGCAACTGCACGTCTCGACGGTCTGGGAAGGGTTGCTCGGGGCCTCGGCGCTGATCGGAATCTTCATCGGCGGCGGGATCGGCGGCTACCTCACCGACATTTTCGGCCGCCAAACCCTCTACACCATCGACCTGGTCGCGATCATCGTCTGCTCGGTGCTGCAATTCTTCGTCAGCGATGTCGCGATATTGTTCCTGCTGCGCCTGGGCATCGGTATCGCGGTCGGCGCCGACTATCCCATCGCAACCTCTCTGCTGGCCGAGTTCATCCCGCGCCGGTTCCGTGGCCCGCTGCTGGGCGGGCTTGTCGTGATGTGGTTCGTCGGCGCCACGGCCGCCTACTTCATCGGTGACGCGCTCATGGTGGTCGGCCCCGACGCCTGGCGGTGGATGCTGCTCAGCCCGGCGATTCCCGCCACGATCATCGTCCTGTTGCGCCTGGGCACTCCGGAGTCGCCACGCTGGTTGCTCAGCAAAGGCCGGCGCGAGGAAGCCGATGCCGTGATGCGCAAGGTCTACGGCGATGGCGCCAGCGTGGATGATCTGCCGCCCTTTCAGGAGAGCGTCAAGTTCGGCGCGTTGCTCCGCGGCGGCTACCTCGGGCGCATCGCGTATGTGACGACCTTCTGGACCTGCTCGATCGTGCCGCTGTTCGCGATGTATGCGTTCGGGCCGAAGATCCTCGCGGCCCTGAACGTCAGCAGCGAGACCGCCAACCTCAGCTCCGCCCTGATCAGCCTGCTGTTCCTCGTCGGCTGCGCGCTCTCCCTGGTCCTCATCAACCGAACCGGCCGCCGACTGCTGGTCATCTGGAGCTTCCTGATCTCCGGTGTGGGACTGCTCGTCGTCGGGATCGTTCCCACCGCACCCATGGCGGTGCTGGCCGTAGCCTTTCTCGTGTATGCGCTTGGCATTGGCGGCACCCAAATCCTGCAGTGGGTCTATCCCAACGAACTGTTCCCCACCGAAGTTCGCGGCACCGCCGTCGGCGTCGCCTCGTCGCTCAGCCGCATCGGCGCGGCGGTCGGCACCTATCTCGTCCCCCTGGCACTGACCGGCCTCGGAGTCGGTACAACCATGCTCATCGGCGCCGCCGTCACCCTGCTCGGCGTCATCGTCTCAGTCCTGTGGGCACCGGAGACCACCAACCTCGCTCTCCATGAAGCCAGCGCACTCCGAACAACCACACGGGCCCAATCGCCCGCGTGATCCCACCGGCTGGGCCGGCTGGAGCCCCGACAACCCGCGGGGGCTCCAGCCCACCATTCGCGTCCTCGACGAGGGCTCGTCATCAGCGACTGCAATGAGTGTTTGGAAGGCAAGATCGATGAAAGACGTGGTCATCGTTGGCGGCGGTATCGCGGGGCTAGCGGCCGCTTGGCGGCTGCGGCACCGGGACGCCGTCCTGCTCGAAGCGGAAGGGCGAGTCGGCGGGCGCATTCGATCGGAACGCCGAGGACCGTACTGGCTCAATTGGGGCGGGCACGTCTTCGCCGGCGGGCGCATCACCTGCTCGATCTCCTCGACGCTGTGCGGCACAACGGGGTCGCGCAGCCGATCAACGGTATCCCCTTGCTCGAGCAACGACGACCCGAGCTCTACGCGGACATCGCGGCGCGCCCCGACTCCTGATCAGGAGTCGGGGTGCGCCCGGCCTGTTCAGGCGGCCCAGACCGCGACCGGTTCGCCGAGCACGGTCTCGTCCACCTCGATGCCGAGGCCGGGGGCGTCCGGTGGGAGGACGAGGCCGTCTTCGCCGACCGCGTCGAACTTCGCCGTCCGCAGGGTCACCATGCTTTCGCAGTTGAGGACGGTGCGCAGCATCCGGGTCGGCACGGTCGCACCGAGGTGGACGATGGCTGCGAAGGCGATGGCGGAGCCGACGGTGTCCTGCACGCTGGTGGTCAGTCCGGCGGAGCGGGCCATGTCGCGGTGCCGGCGTCCCCGGGTGAGGCCGCCGGCCTTGGAGATCTTCAGCCCGATGCCGTCGGCGACGTCGTTGGCCACGGCGAACGCGATGTCGGCGTCCTGCTCGGCGAGCTCGTCGATGATGATCGGGTAGGTGCAGCGCTTGCGCAGCGACATCGTTTCGCGCCAGGTGGCGCACGGCGCTTCCAGGACGAAGTCGAGGCCTGACGGGAGCAGGCGCAGCATTCGCAGCACGGACTCGGGCAGCAGTCCGTTGTTGGCGTCAACCAGGAAGAACTCGCCTCGGCGGCGGTCGGCGAGGCACGCGGCGATGCGCTCGGCGTCGAGCGTCGGGCCGCCCTCCTCGTCGAGCGCACCGATCTTGATGGAGTGGCCGCGGAAGCCGCGGTCCCGGTGTTCGGCGACCCGATGCCGCATCTCCTCCGGCTCCCCCGCGTGGATCGAGGAGATCATCGGCATCGGGACGCCGGTCGACCCGCCGAGCAGTTCGCACACGGGCAGGCCAACCGACTTGCCGAACGCGTCCCAGCACGCCACGTCGAGCGCGGTCTTGGCGTGGTTGTGGCCGAGCAACGCGTCGTCCATGGCGTCGTTGATCCGGTCGGGCTGGCGCGGATCCCTGCCGAGCAGGTGGGGCGCCATCTCCTCGATACCGGCCCGGACGCCGAGCGCGTGCGCGGCGATGTAGGTGGAGCCGAACGGGGTGCTCTCGCCCCAGCCCTGGGTTCCGTCGTCGCAAGTGATGCGGACGACGGAGGCGTCGAACGAGGTGTAGGTGCGGCCGCCGGAGAGTAGGTAGGTGCCGCCGGAGTACGGGAGGTCGACCTGGAAGAGTTCGATCCGCGAGATCTTCATCATGTCCCTTTCGCCACCAGGACGTGCAGCGGTTCCGCGGGTCAGCGCGCGGGAGCCGGAGGGATGAGCACCAGCTTTCCGGGGTGCTTCTTCGCGAGGAAGTCCGCTTGCGCGCGGGCGATCTCGGCCAGCGGGTACGTGGCGGAGACGACCGGGCGGATCTCGTCGCACTCGACGTAGGAGACGAGGTTCTCGAAGATCTCGTCGGGCTGGAAGGTGCAGCCGTGCAAGGTGAGGTCCTTCAGGTAGACCGTGCGCAGATCGATCTCGGAGATCGGTCCGCCGATGGCACCTGCGATGGCGTAGCGGCCACCGGTGCGCAGCACGTCGAGCAGTTGGGGCCACTGCGGCCCGGCGACCAGGTCGACGACGACGTCGATGGAGCCTTGTCCGAGCGCGGCGACCAGGTCCGCGCCGCGCTCGACCGTCTCGTCCGCTCCCTCCGCCTTGACCTGCGGTGCCTTGTCCGCGGAGCAGACGGCCACGACGGTTGCGCCACGCCGCTTGGCGAGCTGGACGGCCGCGAGCCCAACACCGCCCGAAGCACCCGTGATCAGCACGCGCTCGGCGCCGACGCCGGCGCGGTGCAGCATGTTCTCCGCTGTCGAATAGGCGCACGGGACAGCGGCGAGTTCGGCGTCGCTCCAGTCGCAGTCCACCGCGTAGGTGTCGGGAGCGGGGGCGACGGCGTACTGGGCGAAGCCGCCGTCGCACTCGCTGCCGAGGGTCCAGCACTCGAAGGGGCGGTGACCGACGTAGCTGCGCAGCATGGTGCGAACGAGAACCCGCTCGCCGACGCGGTCGGCGGACACCCCGTCGCCCACCGCGACGATTCGGCCGCACACGTCAGCCCCCTGGATGCGGGGGAAATCCAGGCCCTTGCCGGACCAGCTCGCGTCACCGTCGTCGACCGCGGTGAAACCGTCGGCCCCGCCGTAGTTCGTCGCCGAGGTGATCTGCTTGGAGTACCAGCCAATGCGGGTGTTGACGTCGGTATTGTTGATCCCCGCGGCACCCACCTCGATCAACACCTCGCCTTCGGCCGGGTGCGGGACGGAGACGTCGGTCCGGTACTCGAGCTTGTCCAATCCGCCGTGACCGGTCAGGAGCACGGCGGTCATGGTCTCAGGAAGCACGATTCTCCTTCTCTCGTCCGATAGACGCGAACGTCGAGCGCGGACATGTACGTGCCATCGCCACGGTCACTGATCGTTCAATCACCAAGATGGCGAAACACGGTCGCAGGGAACAGTTTCTGCGAAAGACCGTACGGAGGGTTCCGCGCGGCGGGACCCGCCTTCTGCCCGCGAGGGACTACTCGAAGCGATTTCGCAGGTTCAGCTGGGCACCGTCAGCCGAAGACCGCAACCGCCGCGGCGAACCGGGATTCATCTGGCGCGATGCCCAGGCCAGGGCCGGACGGCAGGGCGATGTGGCCGTCGACGACGTCAAGGCCGTGCTCGGGATCGTAGTGGTCAGCGAGGTACGGCTGCGCGATCCACACGCCTTCGTTGAGCCGTGGATTCACCGTGGCGCCGATGTGGGTGCAGGCCGCCGCGATGATGTCCCCGCCCCACGCGTCGTCGCAGGTGTGGGGCAGAGAGCGCGCCTCGCAGATCCCGCGCACGGTCGTCATCGGCAGCAGACCGCCAAGACGGGTGACCTTGAGCCCGAATCCGTCGCAGAGGTCGTCCCCCACCGCCCGCAGCACCGCGTTGACGTCGACCGTGGTCTCGTCGAGGTAGATCGCGTGCTCGATCCGGTCGCGAATCCCGCGCACCTCGTCCATGGTGCGGGTGGGCTGCTCGATGATGAACGGAAGGTCGCGGCACTCGCGACTCAGCCTCAGCACGTCCCGCGTGACCATTGAGCGGTTGGCGTCCACGGCCAGCCGCACGCGCCCGCCCACCCGCTCCCACACCTTGCGGACGACCTCGATGTCGACCTCCACGGGACGGTTCCCGACCTTCAGCTGGAGGCGTCGATAACCCTCGTCCACGCGCCGCTGGGCCTGCTCGGCAACCTCGTCCGGCTCCCCGACGCTCAGCGAGAAGTAGGACGGCACGCGTTCCGTCTGCGCTCCCCCGAGCAAGTCGGCGACGCGCACGCCGAAGTGCTTGCCCGTGATGTCGTGGGCGGCGATGTCGATGGCGGCCTTGGCGTAGTTGTGGCCATCCAGCAGGGCGTTCATGCGGCGGTGCAGGCTCAGGACCTGGGTGGGGTCCTCGCCGATCAGGCTCGGGGCCATCTCGGCCAGCGCCGCCTGCGCGCCGGCCGCGTGGTGCGGCTGGTAGACGGGACCGACGGGGCAGGTTTCGCCCCAGCCGACCAGGCCGCTGTCGGTGACGACCTTGACCAGGGTGGTTTCCAGAGCGGTGAGCTCGCCGACGGACATCTTGTAGGGCCCGTGGACAACGGGGATCTGGTGCGAGTAGACGGCGATCTCGGAGATCTTCATGCGCTCTCCCCTCTCAGGTGATGGCGGTAGTGGGTAGAAGCCCCTCAGACCCGGCGGGCGCGGTCCAGGTGCGCCTGCGCGATCTGCTCGAGGTGAACCAGGTCGCCCTCGATGCTGATGAAGTCGAAGCCAAGGGCCAGGCGCGCTGCGGCGGTGTCCCCGTCGTCGGCGTGGATGCCCACAGCCTTGCCCGCGTCGTGCCCGGCGCGCAGGATCCGTTGCAGCGCGGCGTCGCGCGCCTCGACAGCGGCCGGATCGTCGGGGTTGCCGCCGCCGATCGCGAGCGTGAGGTCGTACGGGCCCACGTAGAGCGCATCGACGCCCGGCACGGCTGCGATCTCCTCCACGTGTTCCAGGCCCGCCGCGGTCTCGATCATCACGGCCACCAGCGTCGTGTCGTTCACGACGGCGAGGTCCGGGCCGCGTCGCAGCTCGGACCGCATGGGCCCGTACGAGCGGCGCCCCAGCGGCGGGTACTTCGCGTTCCGCACCGCCTCGTGCGCCGTCGCCGCGTCGTCGATCATCGGCACGATCACGCCGGCCGCGCCGGCGTCGAGTGCCTGGCCGATGCAGCGCAGGTCGTTCGCGACCGTGCGCACGAGCCCCACGGTGTGCCGCGAACCCAGGACACCGCCCGCATCGATGGCCATGAGGCCGTCGCGGATGCCGTGATACCCCATGAGCCCGTGCTGCTGGTCGAGGCACAAGTAGTCGTAGTCGGCCCGCGCCAGCCGCTCCGCCATCACCGGTGAATCGGCCAGCAGCCAGTACCCCACGAGGGGCTCGCGATCGCGCACGCGCCGCACGAAGTCCGCGATCGGCGTCACCGACTCGTTCGTCCTGGTCAAAGTTTCCTCCTCGTCGTGGCCCGTGAAGCCGGAGGGCTCATGCCCGCCTGTTCACCTTGGGCAGGGGCGCCAGGAGCATGGTCGAGGTGTCCAAGCGCTCGTTCGTGTCCTGGCCATCGACCAGTTCCCGGGCCTCCTCGCGGCTGGAGACCACCGGGACCGACCCGAGCAGCGGGCGCGAGGCCGACTCGCGCATGCACAGGGCTGCGACGAGGGCGACGGCGGAGAAGAACATGACGTAGTAGGCGGGCGCGTAGCTGTTCCCCGTCAGATCGACGAGCAGCTGGGAAACCAGCGGTACGGTGCCGCCGAACAGCGAGGCTGCGACGTTCTGCGTGAACCCGACGGCGCAGTACCGCGAAGCGGTCGGGTACAGCTCGGCCATGATGGCCGCGTTCATGCACAGGAACAGCGTGCTCGGGATCATCACGAGCCCCAGCGCGACGTACAGCGACCACGTGGTCCCCAGGCGCATCAGCCCGAACGCGGGAACCAGCAGGACCAGGTTGCCGATGGCCGCCATGAGGTAGACCGGCTTGCGCCCGAGCTTGTCCGCCACCCGACCGAAGATCGGCAGCAGGAGGGCCTGCAGGACGAGGATGCCGACGGTGGCGACCGCGGTGTGGATCGTGGCGATCCCGACCTGGGTTTCCAGGTACGTGGGCATGTAGCTGGTCAGGGTGTACGACGAGGCGCCGTCGGCGCCGATGAGGGCGATGCCGATGAGGACCTGCGGCCAGTAGAACTTGAAGACGCCGGGCAGCTTGTGCCGCATGAAGATCGGGTTGGCGGCCTGCGCCTCGGTCTTGACCTGGGCGGCCTTGAAGCTCGGGGACTCCTCGATCCTGCTGCGCAACAGCATCGCGATGATGCCGAGGACGAACGCCAGGAGGAACGGGACGCGCCAGCCTCCGTTGAGCATGGCGTCCGGGCCCCAGAAGTGGGTGGTGATTCCGGTGGTCGCCGCGACGACACCGGCACCGGCCGCGAAGCCGAGCTGCGAGCCGCTGTTGAGCATCGAGGTCCAGAACCCGCGGCTCTTGTCCGGCGAGAACTCCGCGACGTAGGTCGCCGCTCCGGCGTACTCGCCGCCGGTGGAGAAGCCCTGCGCCATGCGCAGAAGGTAGAGCAGCACCACGGCCCAGGCACCGATTTGGCCCACCCCTGGCAGCACGCCGATCAGCGTGGTGGCAACGGCCATGAGCGCGATGGTGAAGAACATGACCTTGCGACGGCCGATCTTGTCCCCGAGCGGACCGAGGATCATGCCGCCGAGGGGGCGGACCAGGAAGGACACGGCGAACCCGAGCAGCGTCACGAGCAGGCCGAGCTTCTCGTCCATGCCCTCGGTGAACACCTTGGTCAGGGTGACGGCCAGGTAGCCGTAGACCCCGACGTCGTACCACTCGATGAAGTTGCCCACCCCGGCGCCGACCTGCGCCCGGATGAGCGCCGGCTTGTCGACGACGATGCAGTCCTCTTCGCGGACCTTGCGCGTGTCCTCGGATGCTCCGGGGTGATGACTTCTTCTCGAATCGGACATCGTTGTCCCTCGTTTCTGGCGGTTGACGCGAGTCAGCGAGGCACGACAGTGAAAGCGGCCTCGGATACGGGGAGGTGGAGGAACCACGGGACCTCCGCGGTGATCAGCAGGCTGGTGCGGGGAGCCGTGGCTCGATCCCGTCCTGCGGGCGCTTTCTACGGTCCGGCGCAGGTCGGCCCGGTAGCCGCTGCGGCGACGGTGGAGGCGGCGCGGCCGTCCGCGACGTCCGGCACCGGCCCCGCCTCTGCGGCGCCGGGCGTACTGGTCGCCTGGCCGAGGAGGGCGCGTGTGCGGCGCACGTCATCACGGATGAGATCGACGAGCGCGGACGTCGAGGAGCAGGCGACCTGTCCGCGCAGCAGGTCGGTGAGTTCCACGCTGATGTGGCGTCCGTACAGGTCGCCGTCGAAGTCCAGCAGGTGTACCTCGGCGAGGCGGACCGAGTTGGCGTCGTAGTAGGTGGGGCGGGTGCCGACGGAAACGGTCGCCGGCCACGTGCCCCAGCCGGGGACGGCCGCGCAGGCTGCCCATACGCCGTCGTGCTCCGTTCCGCGCGGCATGCGCAGGTTCGCGGTCGGGAAGCCCAGCAGGCGACCGCGTGCGTCGCCGTGCTCGACGACGCCCTGGATGACGATGCTCATGGGAATCTCCTCCCGGGCCTTAACGAGCGGAGACCGGTTCCACGCGGCGGCCGTCCTCGAGCCGCGGGACGCCGTTCGGGTTGTCCTCGCGCAGTTCCGCCGGGAGCAGGTGCTGCGGGAAGTTCTGGTAGGCGACCGGACGCAGGAAGCGGTGGATGGCAGCGGTCCCGACGGAGGTGGTGCCGGGTGCCGTCGTGGCGGGGTACGGCCCGCCGTGCTGCTGCGCGTAGGTGACCGAAACACCGGTCGGCCACTGGTTGAACAGCACCCGGCCGGCGCGCTCGGCGAGCTCCTCGACGAGCTCCGCGACCGCGCAGGACTCCTGTGCCTGGAGCGTGGCCGTGAGCTGTCCGGCGAAGGTGCGGGCCGCGGCGACCAGCTGCGCCTCGTCGTCGTACTCCACGACCAGCGCCGTGGGGCCGAAGCACTCCTCCTCGAGCGCAACGGGGTCGGCCAGGAGCTCCGCGACGGTGGTCCGCAGCAGAGTCGGCGCCGGATCCCCGTCGGCCGAGGAGACACCGCGGGCGAGCACCTCGACGGCGCGGTGGCCCTCGAGCTCCGCGAGCGTGGTGCGGAAGGCCTTTTCGATGTTCGGGTTCAGCATCGGCTCGCCCTCCGGCAGCGTGGCCGAAGCCAGCGTCTGGGCCAGATCAGAACCGGCGGGGACGAAGATGGTGCCGGGCTTGGTGCAGAACTGGCCGGAGTTCTGGGTGAACGAGGCGACGAAGCCGGCGGCGATCTCGTCCCCGCGCTCGCGGGCGGCGGCCTGCGTGACGAAGACCGGGTTGTTGCTGCCCAGCTCGCCGTAGAACGGGATGGGGTCGGGGCGCGAGGTCGCGATCTCCATCAAGGCGCGCCCGCCCGGGATCGATCCGGTGAACCCGGCCGCCTTGATCCGCGGGTCCTTCAGCACCGCGATGCCGGGTTCGCGTCCGTGGATCACGTTGAGCAGGTCCGGATCGGCGCCGGTGGCCTGGAGCGCGGAGCGCACTACGGTGGCTGTCGCGTCGGAGAGCTGTGGGTGCCCCTGGTGCGCCTTGACGACGACGGCGTTGCCCGCGGCGAGCGCCGAGGCTGTGTCGCCGCCGGCGACCGAGAAGGCGAAGGGGAAGTTGCTGGCCGCGTAGACGAGCACGGGGCCGAGCGGGCGCGAGGAGCGGCGCAGGTCCGGGCGGGGAGCGCCCATGGGCCAGTCGGGGTCGGCGTGGTCGACGCGGGCGTCGGTGTGGCCGCCGTCGCGGATCACGTCCGCGAACAGGCGCAGCTGGAAGGCGGTGCGCTTCAGCTCACCGCGCAGCCGACCCTCGGGCAGGTGCGTCTCGGTCTGGGCCAGGGGAACGAGCTCCCCGGCAGCAGAGTCGAGGGCGTCGCCAACGGCGGTCAGGACGTCCGCCCGGGCGCTGGCCGGTGTGCCCGCCCAGCTGCGATGGGCAGCCTGCACCCGCCCCAGGAGCGGGTCGATCTCGGAGAGGCTGGTCTCGGGGTACGGCTGTTCGTTGTCAACGCCCATCGCTGGGGTCTCCTTCCGTGGTGTCCACCTGCACACCGCTGCACCGGTGTTCAGGTGTTGGCACCCGCCCCCTCTTGCGCGGAGGCGGCGAGGTGGTTCTGCTTGCTCAGCGGTGTCGATGGAGTGGACCGGCTCCGCGAATGCGAGGGAGCCGGTAATGTCCCATTAGGACGGTCCCGGACTAGCGGGCCGCGTAGTCGAAGCTCACCTCTCCCCACCCGGCGAAGCTGCCCGTGATGCGGTGGCCCGGCACCAACTTCTCCGCCGCCAGGATGCTGCCCGGCAGGATCAGCTGACCGGCCTCGAGCCCCACGCCGTATTCGGCGATGCGCCGGCAGAGCCAGGCGAGCGCGCCGATGGGGTTGCCGTAGACGGCATTGGTGTTGCCCTTGGACTTCACCTCGTCGTCGAAGCGCACCTCTCCCGGCGTGTCGGCGAGGTCGACCTCGGAAAGCTTGCGCGGGCTGCCGCCGACGATCACGGCACCGCTGGAGCCGCAGTCGGCCAGCGTGTCGTAGATCTCGATGTTCCAGTTGCGCACCCGGGAATCGATGATTTCCAGGGCGGGGACCACGAAATCGGTGGCCGCCATGATGTCCACGGCCGTGACGTGCGGCCCGCCGACGCTCTTCTTCAGGACGAACGCCGGCTCCACCTCCACGAACGGCTCGATGAACTCGTCGGCGGTGATCGTCAGGTTCTCCGGGCGGAACTGACCGGCCAGCAGGTAGCCGTAGTCGGGCTCGTCCACGCCGAACTTGGTCTGCATCGCCTTGGCGATGTTGCCCAGCTTGAAACCGGCGACCGCGTCCCCAGCGGCCACGCGCCGTCGGACGACCTCCTCCTGGACGCGGAACGCGTCCGCTTTGGTGGGCCCGTCCGCTTCGTCGATGAGCTTGTCGACGGGAGAACGGGATTCCTGGGCCGCGATGATGCGCTCCGCGGTCTCGACGACGTTGATCGCCACGGTGTACTCCTCCGGTGTATCGGTGTGGTCCGAAAAGCGGCCTGTCAGGTGCTGCGCTTGCGCTGGTCGCCCAGGTGCCAGATCCCGACGGCGGAGAGCATCTCCCGCGGGTCCCAGACGACGGACTCGTCGGTGATCTTCCCGTTGCGGTGGGCCACGAAGGAGGCGCCGGTGACGGTGACCGTGCGGCCGGTCGGGGGGACGCCCATGAACTCGCCGGTGTGCGTTCCGGTGCTCTCCCAGTGGATCGCGACGAGGTTGTGGTCCTCGATGGCGCGCAGGATCCGCATGCTGAAGCCGCTGAACGCGGTGTGCTGCTCCTCGATCTGCTGCACGACGAGCTGGATGGACTCCTCACCGGACTTCGAGTGGCGCACGTAGCCTTCGTCGACCAGCGCCTCGAAGGCGGCCGTGTCGCCGCTGCCCCAGGCCCTGGTCCAGGCGTCGGTGACGCGTTCGAGCATCGTGTTCATGACCGTCATGCCTTTCCTTCCGGGGTCGGCCACAGGGTGAACTCGCCGAATTTGCCGCCGCGGAACATCAGGGCTTCGCCCTCCCCCGCGACGAGCTCCTCGATCGAGCCGACGATGACGTAGTGGTCGCCGGCCACGACCTCGGAGAGGACTTCGCAGTCGATCCAGGCGGTGGCGCCGGAGATGCGCGGGGTGCCCAGCGGGCTCTCCTCGTAGTCGATGCCCCGGAACTTCTCCTCGCCCTTGCGCGCGAGCGCCCGGCAGACGGGCAGCTGCTCGGTGGAGAGGATGTTCGCGGTGAAGCGCCCGAGGGAGCGCAGGGTCGGCCAAGTGCTGGAGCTCTTGTCCACGCAGAAGGTGACCAGCGGCGGGTCCAGCGACAAGGACTGGAACGTGCCGACCACGAAACCGCGCGGGGATCCATCTGAGGTGAGGCCGGTGATGGCCGTGACGCCGGTCGGGAGTGCGCTGAAGACTTGGCGCTGGACCACCGGGTCGATGGACGGAGGGTTCCAGGTGACGACGACAGACATGGTCGGCCTCCTTACTGTGCCTGAGAAGTGGGTGGAGTGGTGCGGGCGCTCGGGTTCAGGCGAGCTGCTGGAGCATGTGCCCCATGTGGTCGCGCTTCGCGGCCAGGTAGGCCACGTTGTGCTCGTTGGGCGGGGCTTCCAGCGCGAGGCGTTCGCTGACCACGACTCCGTTCTCCTCGAGCGCGCGGTGCTTTTCGGGGTTGTTGGTCATCAGCCGCACCGAGCCGATCCCCAGCCCGGCGAGGATCCTCGCGGCCGGGACGTAGTCGCGGCTGTCGACCGGCAGACCGAGCGCGCGGTTCGCCTCGAGGGTGTCCATCCCGTGGTGCTGCTGGAGTTCGTAGGCGCGGAGCTTGTGGCCCAGGCCGATCCCGCGCCCCTCGTGGCCGCGCATGTAGATAATGATCCCCCTGCCCTCGTTGGCGATTTCGCTCATCGCCATCCGCAGCTGGGACCCGCAGTCGCAGCGCAACGAGCCGATCAGATCACCGGTGAGGCATTCGCTGTGCAGGCGGATGAGAACGTCGTCGGTACCTTCCACATCGCCCATCACCAGCGCGAGGTGCTCGACTTCCTCACCCGCGGCCTGGTACGTGATCGCCTGGAACGTCCCGAGATCGGTGGGGATCTCGGCCTGTCCCGTGCGGCGGATTCCGGGGTCGTCGTCGCGCAGCCACTCGACGAGCGCGGCGATGGAGATCATCGGGATGTCGTGCTCCGCGGCGAGCTCTTCCAGCTCGGGGCGGCGCATCATCTGCCGCCGGTCGGGTGTCACGATCTCGCACAGCAGAGCGGCACCGCTGAGCCCGGCCAGTCGGCACAGGTCGACTCCCGCCTCGGTGTGTCCGGTGCGCTCCAGCACCCCGCCGGGCTTCGCGCGCAACGGCATGATGTGCCCGGGCCGGGCCAGATCCGCCGGGTCGAGCTGCGGATCGGCCATCGCGCGGATGGTCGCCGCCCGGTCCTGCGCGCTGATCCCGGTCGTGGTCCCGTGCTTGTAGTCGACGCTGACGAGGAAGGCCGTGCCTTGGCTCTCGGTGTTGGTCGCGACCATCAGGTCCAGTTCGAGCTCGTCGGCCCGCTGCTCGTCGATCGAGACGCACAGGAATCCCGAGGTGTGTTCCAGGAAGAAGGCGACGTCGTCGGTGGACGCGTGCTCGGCGGCCATGATCAGGTCGCCTTCGTTCTCCCGGTTCTCGTCGTCGACGACGAGAACCTTCCCGCCGGCCGCGAGGGCGGCGATGGCTTCGGCAATGCTCGACGAGGGCATCGGTTTCTCCTGCGAATGCGTATCGGTCCGCGACAGGGCGCACCCCGGTCACCGCGGAACACCGGAACCTGCGCTCTTACCACCTCGACTGATCAATCAGCCGGAAAATATTCACTATCTGAACGCTTCGTTCATTATGGATCGAACTGTGACACTGAACTCGACGGACGTCAAGAGGACCCCACTGCTTCACCACTGGAAATTCCACCAGTTAAACCATGCGGTCAGGCCTTGACGGAGCTGGCGACCGGCGTCAAAATACGAGCCATCTTGTTCATATATTGAACATATTGTCCATTTATGTGCTGTTGAAGCGGTTCTGAGCAGGAAGGTCCGAGCGCCCCACCGCGCGCCCGGACCACGTCTCCAGACCCGGACAGACCTCCGGTCCGACCACCAGGGAGCGCCAGAGTGATTGAAGATGCTGACGTCGTCGTCGTGGGCGGCGGTATCGCCGGCCTGATCACGGCCCGCGAGCTCAGCCGACGCCAACTGCGGGTCGTCGTCCTCGAAGCCAGGGACCGGCTGGGTGGCCGGGTGTGGACCGACCACCGACTCGGCCGGGACCTCGAGATCGGCGGCACCTGGCTGCACTGGGTGCAGCCGCACGCGTGGGCCGAGGTCACCCGCTACGGGCTCGAGGTCACCCGCGGACCGCGCCCCGAGGAGGCCTACTGGCTGGCCGGTGAGGAAGTCCGCAAGGGAACGCTCGACGGGTTCATGGAGCTCATCGACCCCGGCATGCAGCGCCTGCTGGACGAGACGATGCGCTGGATCCCCCGACCGGACAAACCGACTTCCGAGCCGGAGCTCAAGTCGGTCGACACGTTCAGCGTCCAGGACAAGCTCGACGAACTGGACCTCCCGGTCGAGGAGTACCGCGCCAACGAGGCCGCGTGGGTGGGGCACTTCAACGCCCCGCTCCAGGACGGCGCGTTCACCAGCGCGCTGCGCTGGACAGCGGCCACGGCCGGCTCCTGGCACCTCATGCACGAGGCCTCCGCGGTGTTCCGCCTCGCCTCCGGAACCCGGTCCCTGGTCGAAGCGATCGTCGCCGACACCGACGCCGACATCCGCACGTCCACCGAAGTGCGCCGGATCGAGCACGACGCGGACGGTGCCGTGGTGACCACCGCCGCCGGCGACCGGATCAACGCGCGTCGCGTCGTCGTGACCTTGCCCCAGAACATCATCGGCGAGTTGGACGTCTCCCCCGCGCTGTGCCCCGAAAAGCGCGCTGCGAGCGAGGAGAAGGCGGCGTCGAGGGGCGTCAAGGTGTGGATCCGGGTGCGCGGCCCGATCAAACCGTTCTTCGCCTACTCCTCCGCCGATCATCCGCTGTCGGTCGTGCGCACGGAGTTCATCGGGGACGACGACGCCGTGCTCGTCTCCTTCGGCGCGGACTCCGGGAAGATCGACCCGAACGACGTCGACGCCGTCCGCGCGGCGCTGCGCGTGTGGCGCGATGACCTCGAGGTCCTGGAGGTCACCGGACATGACTGGATGGCCGATCCGCACTCCCGCGAGACGTGGCTGATGCAGCGGCCGAACCAGCTCACCAAGTACTTCGAAGCGCAGCAGCGCGCAGAAGGTGTCCTGCACTTCGCGGGCAGCGACTACGCCAACGTCTGGGCCGGCTTCATCGACGGAGCCATCGAGAGCGGCCTGCGGGTCGCCCGCGAACTCACCACCCGGCTCGACTCGTCTACCTGAACACGCCCCCACCGGAACATGAACGCGCTGCCGCCGTCCCCACCGCTGGTGAGCTGCAGCGTTGAACTGAACCGCCCCGCCTGCCGAAACTCCGCCTGGCGGGGCGGTTCAGCGCGGCTGCCCGGGTCACAAAGGCGACGACGAGCACAGTCGGCGCCCGGCAGGTCGTTCACTAACTGGACACTGCGTACACTCTGCACTCGGAGGCGCAAGTCCCAGCGCCGCTGAGTGAGGGGGTCGGATGAGCCAGCCGTCCGAGCAGACGGAGCCGCTGAACAAGTCAGTGGTGAAGGCGGCACGTCTGATACGGGAACTCGCCGTGCAACCGAGCACCGGCGCCACTGCCTCGACCCTGGCCAAGGCCGTCAAGCTCTCACGGCCCACCGCTTTCCGCCTGCTCTACAGCCTCGAACGCGTGGGGCTGGTGGACCGCATCAACAACAACTACGTCCTCGGGTGGGAGCTGGCCCGCCTCGGGCAGAAGGCCGCTCCCTACGCCGGTCTCACCACCCGGGTCCAGCCCTACCTCGACGAGCTGGCCGAGGAGTTCAACGAGTCCGTGACGTTGTCGGCGGTCAACTCCTCCGACGGACTCGACCTGGTGGCCGAAGCCTCCGGCTCGCACGTCGTGGGCGCCACGTCCGCGGCACTGGAACACCAAGTCGGCCGCCAGTACCCGCTGCACGCCAGTTCCAGCGGCAAGGTGCTGCTCGCCAACCTGCCGATCGCGCGGGTGAACCAACTGCTGCCCGCTGAGCTCGAGGCCTTCACCGAGCACACGATCACCAACCGGGACGCACTCCTCCGAGAACTCGACCACGTCCGGGAGCAGGGGTACGGCCTCATCGACAACGAGCTCGAGGAAGGGCTGATCGCCCTGTCGTGCGCGGTGCGGGATTCCGCCGGGGTCCTGGTCGCCATCCTGAACCTCAACGCACCGCGTTACCGCTTCGGCCGGGACAAGATCCCGCAAGCGGTCAGCACGCTGCAAGCCGCCGCAGATCGGATCGCCGACGTTCTGTGGTCCGACGTACCAGAGCGCTGAACCTCTTGAGCACGACCGCAACTCCTGCATCGAGTTGCGGAATTCGGGACAGGACTGCGGAAGGCGGCGCAGAATCCCCGATCGCGCCCGCCTGATGCATCGCGGTCTGACCAGGCTGGTCGGGCTCGTGCGCCCCGGCTGCATTTCCGCAGCCGGGGCGCACGTGGTCGGGTTCAACGACACCGAAATCCCTCAGGGGGCCGGACGCCGCGCGTGGATCCTCTTCATCGTTCGGTGTGGAACCGCGCGGTCCGCGGTTCCACACCGGAATTCGTTCCGGTACCCGCGCAGCAGATCACCGAAAACGGCGCCGCACCGGCGGATCGCGCCCATCGAGGGGTCAGGCGAGCGCACCAGCAGCGGCCAGCGGGACGTCGTCGTGGTGCAGTGCGCGCACGGCGGAGGCGGGGTGATCGGGCAGCGTCAGATTGCGACCCGCTCCGAAGAAGTTCTCGCGCAACGTGGTGGCACTGCGGTCGTAGCCGTCCTTGACCAGGCCCTGGCGGCGCAGCTCGGGCAGGGCCAGGTCGATGAAGTCGTTCCAGCTCGCGGGCTTGCTGGCGTAGCTGAGGTTGAACCCGTCGATGTCGGCCACGTCCCGCCAGCGGCGCAGCTCCGCGGCCACGGTCTGCGGTGAGCCGACGACGACCGCGCCGGTGCCGCCGATGCCGAGGAACTCGGCTACCTGGCGCGGCGTCCACGTCCGACTCGGGTCCGCCTTGGAGAACATCTCGACCAGGGAGCGCGAAGCGTCGGTCTCGACGTACTTCAGCGGCATGTCCGGGTCATATCCGGAGAGGTCGATGCCGGTCCATCCGGCGAACCGGGCCATGGCCCCTTCGTAGCTGACCGACCGCAAGTACGACTCGTACTTCTCCTGCGCCTGCTCATCGGTGGGAGCAACAACGACGGTGATCAACGCGACGACCTGGACGCTCCGGGGATCCCGGCCGGCGTCCGCGGCCGCCTGGCGCACCTTCGCCACACTGCGCTGGGACAGCTCCGGGGTCATCGTGTTGACGAACACCCCTTCCGCGTGCGATCCGGCGAAGGCGAGGCCCCGCGACGACGCTCCCGCCTGGAACAGCACCGGAGTTCGCTGGGGCGAGGGCTCGCACAGGTGGATCCCGGGAACCTGGAAGTACTTCCCGCTGTGGTCGATCGGGTGGATGCGAGCAGGATCGACGTAGGTCCCGGACTCCCGGTCCCGCACGACGGCGTCGTCCTGCCAGGAGTGCTCCCACAACCGGTAACAGACCTGCATGTACTCCTCGGCCATGTCGTAGCGCTCGTCATGGGGAATCTGCTTGCCCAGCCCGAGGTTGCGAGCCGCCGACTCGCTGTAGGACGTCACGATGTTCCACCCGACGCGCCCGCCGGTCAGGTGGTCGAGGGTGCTGAACTTCCGCGCCAGCAAGTACGGCTGCTCGTAGGTCAGGGAGGAGGTGACGCCGAACCCGAGGTGCTCGGTGACCGCAGCCATCCCGGACACCAGCAGCGCCGGGTCGTTGATCGGGAACTGCGCTGCGTCCCGGATCGCCGCGTCGGGAGATCCGGCGTAGACGTCGTGGTAACCGACCGTGTCGGCGAAGAAGATCCCGTCGAAGCAGGCCTCCTCCAGCAGCTTCGCCGTCTCCGTCCAGTAGCGCAGATCCGTGTAGCGGTACCCCTGGTCGTCGTCGTTGCGCCACGACCCCGCGGTCAGGTGCGCCGGCGCCTGGACATCGAAAGCGAACAGCTTGAGCGGACGGTCACTCATTGCGCCTCCCTTGGCGAGGACTGGCCCACGCGAGGACAGTCACCAGAAAACTGAACATATTGCTCACTTAGTGAACGCTGCTTCGCCGATTGTGGCGGCGGCTACCTGCTCGCGTCAAGAGGGAAGCCGCGGGGCCCGCCAATGACGCCGATCCGCTTAACGAGCGGGAGATCATCTGTTCTTCACGGAGTTCCGGTCTCAATGCGGACGCCAGCGCGCGATCAACAGAAGCGCTGCATTCGAACACCATCGTCATTTAGTGAACGCCGCAACGAGCACCGCGGCGTCCCGCGACCAACTCCGCCGTTCCGGCAGCGGCCCATCAGCCGACCAGCCCGCGTCCAGTGCCTTGTTCGACGCTGGACGCGAGCTGGCCTGCGGTGACGCACCCGCGGCCGCCCACACCGGCGGACTCCTCCGCCCGCGCGTTGCAGATCGACACGGATCTGGTCGACGTCAGCGAGAAAACCCAGCGCCAACCGACGGTTCCGGCTGATACGACCGTCCATACAGGATTCCGATCGTGCGTGATCGATCAGCTCGCGAAGAATGCGGCGCTGGCCACCGCATCGTTCTCCATCGGGATGCGGTCCGCGCCCCGGATGCGCACCAACGTCGAGCCGGGGATCTCGGCAAGGAACCGCCCGGCTCGACTGGAAGCGATCGTCCTCGCCTCGTGGTTCTGAGCGTCCGCCGGCGTCCACTTAGGACTTTCGATCACGCGCAGAACCCGGCTCAGCTCCTGTTCTCGTGCCTTCGGGGCAGGAAACCGACGCCGATCATCAGGTCGACGGACGACCAGGCGTGCGCCCACAGCTCCTGACGGCTCAGCTCGGGGTCACCCGCCAGCACCGCTTCCACCAGCGGGGTGTGCGACTGGTGCGCGAGGTTGAGGATGTTCGGCGGGCGTTCCGCGTGGCGCAGCACCCGGGTCAGCTCGGCCTGGACCGCTCGCTCGGCTTCGACCAGTTGCGGTGATCCGCTGCGTTCGGTGATGCGTCGGTGCAGTTCGGCGTCGGCGAACCGGAAGTCGGCAGGCGGGACATCGGTGCGGTGGCTCTCCGCCGCCAGCGCTGCCGCCTCGCCGGACACGGTCATCGGAGCCACCCCGAACGCCGACGCGAGCTCGGTCTCCGGCGGGAGCCGTTCGCCCGTCCGCAGCTCACCGGCGCCATGCCGTTCGACCGGATCAGCTCGACCACGCCGGTGAAGAGCTCGGGTGAAGACCGGGTCGAGTCCGCGTGCGCGTTGGGCGTCGAAGTCGCGCAGGACCTTGATGACCACGCCGGTCAGGGCGAGCACGGCCAGGAGGTTGACGGTGGCCATCAACCCCGTGGTGACGTCGGCGAGGCCCCAGACGGTTTTGAGCGACAGGACGGATCCGAGGAAGGTGCAGGCGGCTGGTTTCTGCGTGCGCGCGCTGGTGTGGCCGTGACGGCAGCGATAGCCAGGCCGGTAATGCACCCAGTGCGAGTCGAACCGCCGGTCACACACCCCGCAACATGACCAGCCCCGTCAGCAAATAAACCCGGGTGTCTCCATCCTGGGACTTCCTCGCAGCCCGGATACCCTGAACAGAACTACTGGTTGATCCAGTGTTCAGAATCAAGTTCGCAGGCTCGTTCGGACAACGGATCAGGACCAGCCCTGTCTTGAGGGTCGCTGCCTGAAGCGTCGAAATCGACCTCCTGACCAGGCGCGTTGTTTCTAGACATGCTCACCGTTGGGCGCTCCTCCTGAAGGGGCTCGGCTTCACCTTCATATTGGGGGGTAGGGCAATTGTGGCGTGTCTAGTCGGCGGCGTAGCGGACTTCTTCCTTGCCGAACAAGGCGCGCACGTGGTCGGGCGACCACCCGCCGCCGCAAATCCTCTTGCGAGGCAGGCGAAAGCCGCTTGACATCAACCACCGTCACCTTCACACCATAACCAACGACAACGCCACATTTGCGTTACCCATCAATAAGTTCCTTCCTCTCCCAGGGCGTTGTCCCTCACCGTGTAGAACGCGGTCGAGACGGCGCTGCCGGCATCAGCAGCCGTTCCTGATCCAGTGACAGGACCCGCTCACTGCTCCCGACGCTTTGCACGGCGTTCCATCACCAGAGGCACTCTCGCCTCGACAACCAGAGGCTTTGACAGCGCCGGCGTGCCCATCCCGCGACGCCGATGACCAGCGTCCGAACCCGTGTGCATCCTGTACGAGCCAGTCCGGGGGCACTTTGTTGACCGGGCGAATCCAGCCGGGCATACGGAACCGGCTGGATTCGTGCGCTGCCTGGGGATCACGGTCACTTCGGTGGCATTCGTAGGGCGCCGGAAGTGCCGTCGCCGCCAACCGTCTCCCGCCCGGTGTGGGGTTCACGGTCGGCAGCGGCCCGCTCCAACTGGTCGACGTCGAGTGCCGTGATCCCGGGAATCGGGTCGACCTTGGCACGCTGCGCGCGGTCGGTGATCACGAGCTCGGCGCCGGCCGCCTCGACGCGCAGCTGGACGGCTCCGGTGGCGAACGCGGTGAACAGCGGCACGTGGACCGCACCGAGGCGCCAGATCGCCACGAGCGTGACGATGAGTTCCGGTCGTTTTCCCATGAGCACCGGCACTCTGCTGCCGCGCCGCAATTCGTGGTCGGCGAGCACGGTGGCGAGTCGGCGGGAACGCTCGGCGAGCTCACCGAAGGTCAGGTCGTGCGTCCGCAGGTCGGCGTCGACGAAGGTGAAGGCGACCGCATTCGGGTCGTGCCGGTCGCACAGCAGCCACGCGACGTCGGCGTCGGCGTGCGTCGTACTCGGCGAGCCAACCTTCGATGGTTGGACGGGTGTCGCTGGTCAACGCTGCCTCCCGCGGGCTGGTTCGGGATGGATTCGTCACGGCGCACGCTCCGGCGCCTGGCGGGACAGCGCCCGGATCGTGTCGACACCACCGGGGTCGATGATGTCGCCGTGGCGGGAGAGGTTGTTGGCGTGCCCGGCGATGTGCAGGGCGAACGCCGACTCCAGCGCCACGTCCTGGCCTTGGGCGGCGAGGCTGTTGTTGACGCTGGACTTCGCCAGCCGCAGCGCGTACTCGGGCATGCGTGCGATCCGCCGTGCGAGGTCGAGGGTGAAGTCCGCGAGGTCGTCGTCGGGGACCACGTGGTTGACCATGCCCAGCCGATGTGCGTCCGCAGCAGTCACAGGAGCGCCGGTGAACAGCATTTCCTTGGCCTTGCGCGCGCCCACCTCCCACACGTGGGTGAAGTACTCCGCACCGTTGAGCCCGAATGCCGCTACCGGATCGGAGAAGGTCGCCGATTCGCCGGCCACGATCAGGTCCATCGGCCACAACAGCATCAGCGCTCCGGCGATGCAACGCCCGTGGGCCTGGGCGATCGTGGGTTTGGGCAGATCGCGCCACCGGCGGCACATTCCCAGATAGGCCTCGCATTCGAACGCGTGCCTGCCCTCGACCCCGTCGGCGTCGAAAGCGCCCTCGAGGGTGGCCACGGACGGCCCGGGAATCCTCGAGTCGCGTTCGCCGAGATCATGTCCGGCGGAGAAGTCGGGTCCCGCACCAGCCAGGATGATCACCCGGACTGTGCGGTCCCGGGCCGCGATCGCCAGCGCCTCGTCGAGGTCGTAGAGCATCTGGGGGTTCTGCGCGTTGCGACGCTCGGGCCGGTTCAGCACCACCCGCGCGATACCGGTCTCCGGGCTCTCGAGAAGCACGGACGAACTCATGCAACCCCCTCGTCCCCGTTGTGCCCCGCCGCATCGAGGTACTGCTGCTTGAGACGGCGCTTGAACAGTTTTCCGGTGTCCTCGCGCGGCAGCTCGTCGGCGAGCACCACTTCCCGCGGTACCTTGTAGCGCGCCAGGCGGGAGCCGACGTGGGTCCGGATCTCGGCCGGGTGAAGGATCGCGCCGGGGATCGGCTGGATGTGGGCGGCGAGCACCTCTCCCAGGTCGGGGTCGGGAATGCCGAACACGGCCACATCGGCGACCCCCTCGAGGTCGAGCAGGCACGCCTCGACCTCGGCGGGGTAGATGTTCACGCCGCCCGAGATGACCATGTCGTTGAGCCGGTCGCTGAGGTAGAGATAGCCCTCGTCGTCGAGGTGGCCGATGTCGCCGAGGGTGAGGTAGCCGTCCCTTTCCATCCGACGGCGTTTGGGCTCGTCATCGATGTAGGTGAAGTCCGGCCAGCCGGTGAAGCAGCGCCCGTAGACGATGCCGTCCTCGCCCACCGGCTTGTCAGTTCCGTCCTCTCCGAGGATGCGCACATCGGCATCAAGGATCGGGCGCCCGACGGTGCCCGGACGGCTCAGGGCCTCCGCCGTGTCGCAGGCGGTGAAGGCACCCACCTCGGCGCCGCCGTAGTACTCGTGCACGATCGGACCCAACCAGCCGATCATGGCTTCCTTGACGTGCCGCGGGCACGGCGCGGCCGCGTGCACGATGGCCTTCAGCGAGGAGAGGTCGTAGGAACGCCGCACCTGCTCGGGCAGCTGCAGCAGCCGGTTGAACATCGTAGGAACCATCTGCACGCTGTTGACGCGGTGCTCCTGCACCAGCCGCAGGAACTCCTCGGCGTCGAAGCGAGGCATGATGTGCAAGTTCATGCCCAGCGCGACGGCGAAGGTGGCGTGCACGTTCGGAGCGGAGTGGTAGAGCGGCGCCGGGATGAGGGTCGTCTCGGCTGGAGCCAGGTGCCACAGCTTCGCGATGTTGGCCAGCAACGTCGGGCGGTCGGCCACCGCGACCGGGTCGCGGAGCACTCCCTTGGCCCGCCCGGTGGTGCCGGACGTGTAGATCACGCTCATCGGGGCGGCAGGTGAGGGTTCGGTGCGGGGTTCGTGATCGTCGATGCGCTGCGACAGCGTCGGCCACCTTCCGGTGGACGGCTGTTCGGCCAGCCCGTAGGAGCACCGCACCCCGGGCGGTATCTCCGCCTCGATGATCGGCAGCCCGGGTGCGCTGGACTCCACGGCCGGCAGCAGGTCGGTGTGGACCACCGCGAGCCGGGAGCGGCTGTCGGCCAGCGCGTGTGCGAGGTCGTCCCCCGTCCAGTGCCAGTTGATCGGAACCGGGGCAGCCCCGACGAGCCCGACCGCGAGCGTCACCTCCACGAACGCGATGTCATTGCGCATGACAACGGCGACGCGGTCGCCCGGACCGATCCCGTCGGCGTTGAGGGCCGATGCCAGCCGCGCAGCACGGGTGCGCAGCGTCTCCAGCGACTGAGAAGTTCCGCCTGAGTGGATTCGCGGTTCGCTCATGCCAGGTCCCTTCTCAGTGGAAGTCGGCCGGAACCGGGGTGAAGGACACCCGGCGCGTCCACTCCTGGATCGCCCGGCCAAGAACCTCGTCGTAACTCATGCCCTCGATGGGAGCCGCCTTCTCCACCTCGGCGAGCACCGCCGGCGGAACATCCGGGATGGACACGCCCGCGTACTCGGCCCACTTCTGCGTCGAGTTGCGGACCATGCCCTTCGGGAAACGGGATCCCGGTCCACTGGAATTGGTCGTCCACAGTGACCGCGACTTCGAGGCCTGAAAGCAGACCGCCAGAAGATTTCGACATCGGAATCTCCTCTTGGGGTTCGAGCGAAACTCGTGCCATCGTTGCGACAGACTCAAGCAGTGCCAATGCCCAATTCTCAGAAGCAGGTCGGCTTGTCGCCCTTCGGCGCGGCCCACTTGCCGCCGCTGCCCTGCATGAACATGCAGCTCGCCGGCGGCGGGCCGCTGGCGGTGAAGGTCAGCGGAACGGTGAGGCCGCCGAAGCGATCGCCTTTGATCTTGCGCAGCTGCGCCACCAGACTGGACCGGCTGACGTCCCCCACGCCGCGGCGAACTCCTTCGCCGCCGGCATGGACAATCCACCGAACGGAAATATTCGGCTGGGATTAGATGAGACCGGAGCGGATTGCGTAGGAGACGGCGTGAGCGCGGTTATGGAGGCCGAACCGCTTCATGAACTGGTAGAGGATGTTCTTGACCGTGCGTTCTGAGTAGTGCAGTTTGTTAGCTATTTGTTGGAGATCGAATCCTTCGGAGACGAGGCGGAGGATATCGATCTCGCGGTGGGTGAACCCGGACGGGGTCAAGTCTTGCGGTGCGAGTACTTCGCGGTAGGTCTGCACGATTTGCTCGATGAGTGCGCCTTGCAGTGAGGTGGGGAAGTATCCGCCACCGCTGCCTACAGCACGAAGGGCCTGGATGAACGTTGTAGTGGAGAAATGGCGGCGCCACAGGACTGCCCGGACACCCTGTTCTACCGCTGCGGAGATGTCGGCGTGCCATTGATCGCCCACGATGAGGAGCAGGGGGGTGGCAGTGTCGGGCCTGAACATCTGCAGCTCTTTCATGGTGGACGCTTCGGCGGTTTCGATGGCGATCACGACGATATCGACGTTGTCGCCGTTGGTATCGACGAGCTGGGCGTCTCCACCCAAGCAGTTCGTCAGTCCCATGCGCGTAAGGTGATCCTGCGCGTGGATTGCCACGCGGATTTTCTCCATTGTTCTGCCCTGCATGGCGGTCCCCGTTCTGGAAATACCAGGGTGGCTCGCGACCAGAAAGCTCGGATCAGTCTTTCCGGGAGTTAGGCCTTCCGCGCAGCGAGCAGCTCGTTGCCATCGCGGGCCCCGACCAGCGCCGGAAACCCGCTTGATCGGCTGGACCCACCGGCCGCCCGCTCGCCCCACGCACGATCGCCGGTACCGAGAGCACCGTCTCCCCCGGGTACGGATAGCCGGCGAACCCCGACGAATCCGCGAGACCGTAGTCCACACAGCTCTGCGCGAGCAGTCATCGCCGCACCCGTCGGCGCCTGCAACAACAGATTGTCGCTGCCACTGACCTCATGCCAGGTCCCTTGTCAGTGGAAGTCGGCCGGAACCGGGGTGAAGGACACCCGGCGCGTCCACTCCTGGATCGCCCGGCCAAGAACCTCGTCGTAACTCATGCCCTCGATGGGAGCCGCCTTCTCCACCTCGGCGAGCACCGCCGGCGGAACATCCGGGATGGACACGCCCGCGTACTCGGCCCACTTCTGCGTCGAGTTGCGGAACTGGCGGGTGGTCACCGGCGAACCGATCACGTTGGCAGGGTCGGCCATCGCCCGTTCCGAGGTGACGAACACGACGCCTTCCTCGGTGAGCCGACCGAGGATCCGCTCGATGGTCGCACCGGCGACCGTCGTGCCGTGGATCAGCATGATGTGCGCCGGCGACCGGCCGAGCGCGGCAGTAGCCGCGGCTGCTTGGTTTTCCATCTGCTCGATCGCGGTGTCGACCAAGGTGTCCTCGATCCAGCGCTGCGCCGCCCGGTCCATGAGCCGCAGGGCGCGGTCATAGGCGACCATGAACTGGGCGTCGTAGAACCAGAGCGTGACCGGGGAGGACAGGAACCCGTTTCGGCTCAGGTGAGTCTGGACCTGGCTCGTCTTGGTCGCGCTATCGCCCTCCATGGCGAAGGCGTAGCGGAAGTAGCGCGACGGCGATGCCTCTATCCACCTGCTCAACAGCCGCTCGCTGGTCTCTATGTCGCGGAGGTAGGTGTCGACGTCCAGCCAGTTGAGGCTGATGTGCTGGTGCGTGTGGTTGCCGACGTAGTGCCCGGCGGCGCACCAGTCATCGAGGATGTCGAGCACGCGCGGATCTTCCTCCGTCGGCGCAGTGCTGTTGAAGGCGTAAACGCCGGGAACCCCATAGGCTTCAAAAGCCGTCATCATCTTCTTCGACACGGTGTGCGGACCATGCCCTTCGGGAAACGGGATCCCGGTCCACTGGAATTGGTCGTCCACGGTGACCGCGACCTCGAGGCCTGAAAGCAGACCGCCAGAAGATTTCGACATCGGACTCTCCTCTTGGGGTTCGAGCGAAACTCGTGCCATCGTTGCGACAGACTCAAGCAGTGCCAATACCCATTGCTGATACACCGTTATGTGGCGAGATCACATACGGAACGACCGGGGTGGACGCAGGGGCCCGGCAAAGTCTGGTTTCAGCTGGTGAGGAGTAGTTCGACGGGGCGGTTGGAGTCGCGGGCGTGATGTCGGCAGGCGGCGGCCCACTCGGCGACCGCCGTGAACGAGCATGCCCCGGCCAGTGTGGCCGCCAGTGCGATGCAGCACATCACGACTTTGCCGAGACCCTGGGGGTGGACGGCTCTCCCGGTGTCCTCCATAGTGTCGAGATGCTGGATGCGAAGGTGAGCGGCAACCCGCTACCGTTGGAGCCGTTCGTGAACTGGCTCGACCAGCACGGACGCCTGAATTTCTCCGGGCTCGCCGATCAGCTCCACGCCGAGATTCCCGAGCTCGGAGCGGCCGATCCGGACACGCTGGAGGCGTTGCGCGCGTCCATCGTCTCGCACCTGCCGGGCATGCGCGCCACCTTCATGGGTTCGAACCCGGACCCGCGTCTTCCGAAACCGGCGCAGGATTTCGCGTACCTGATGGCTCGCTCGAACACTCCCCTGTCGGCCGTCCTTCGTTCCTACGAGCTGGGCCACGCCGCCATTTGGAACGAATTCACCAGCCATCTCCGCAAACAGCAGTCGTGGACCGTTGCGCGTCGCGCCGAGGCGCTCGAGTCGGCTTCCATCCGCTTGTTCGAGTACATGCAGTCCATGACCGGCGAGACGATTACCACCTACAACCGGGCTCGCGACAGCCTCATGCGGGCCACGAATTCGCGGCGCAACGAGATCGTCCGCGCCGTGCTGTCGGGCAACGGGGGCGTGCGCGAGCTGAGAGAGCTCTTCGGTTATCACATCGATGAGGTGCACATCGGGTACGTGGCCTGGAGCGTCGACCCCATGAAACACGAGGAGGTATCCGAACTCGCACGACGGGAGCTCCGCGGGTTCGCTCGGCAACACGTCTCCGTGACGACCGATTCCTCGGTCATCCACGGCTGGTTCACCCCGTTCAAGAGCTCGACCTTCGACGACCTGGCCGCGGTTTCGCTGCCCAGGACCATCCGGCTGACTCTCGGAACCCCGCGCCGCGGAATCCGCGGGTTCCACCACACCCATCGGGAAGCCCTGTCGTGCGTCGACCTGACAGCGCTCCACACTCCCGCACCGACCCGGTTCCCCGACGTCGCGGTCACCGTGCTCGCCAGGCAGGACCAGGAGATGGCCGCGCGGTTCGTCGATGACCACCTCGGGGCACTGCGCAGCCACGAAGACGGCGAACGTCTGATCACGACGCTGCGGCACTACATGGACGCTCACGCGAGCCCGACCCGGTGCGGTCAGCGCCTCGGCATCCATCCCAACACCGTGACCCAACGCGTTCAGCGCGCGGAGACGATCCTCGGCCGCCGCATCGACCCCACCAGTCTGGCGCTACGCCTGGCCCTGGACCTCGAGCGCACGATGGAGTTGGAGTAAACGACGCCAAAAGGGACAGCGGGTCCCTAACCGTGATCAAACTTGAAAAGTGCGGAGAATACGGCAAAGACGGCGACCTCACGACGGAGTTTCCGCATCGGACGCGACCGGGTAGGAGGTCGTGTCGAGGAAGACCAGTTCTTCGCCGAGCAGGCCGCGAAGGATGGCTTGGATGCTTGCGCGCAATGCCTCCTCCGCGATCGGATCGATGATCGCCGCCAGGCTCGGCATACCGAGATCGAAGTGCGCAGTGAACGTGACGATCGTGTCGGGTCCGAACTCGACAACCGCCCACTCGCCGTCGAAGCGTTCAAAGTCTCCGTCGAGTTGCCGGAACGTGATAGTCCTTGCGGAGTGGTCGATCCGCTCTCGTTCCGACCAGCACAGGATGCCGTTGCGAAACGTGACCGCCCATTCCGAATCCTGGGTGCCGTCTTGCCTTGCGGTGACGGTAACGCTGCGGACCTCATCGGTTTGATCGGCGAAGCGCTCGACGTCGCAGATCGCGGAGAAGACAGTGTCAGCGTCGGCCCCCATGGCGGTGGGCACAAGCGACTCGACCGTAACAGTCGGCATATCAGGGGGTTCCTTCCACAACAGCGTTGGGTGGGCATCGGCGCGCGAGGGTTTCCGCGGCTCGGGTAACCGCCTCAAGAAGCCAGTGAACGTCCTCGGAAGTCAGGACCGCCGGCGGGGTGAAGCGCAGCACCCGATGCGCGTTCAGTGAATGGTTGACGAGCACTCCGTGGTCGAGCAGTTCCATCAGCAGTTCACCCGTGACCTGCTCGTTGACCAGCTCCACTCCGATCAGCAGACCCAGCCCGCGCACGTCGGTGATCAGGTGACCGCAATGGTGCAACAGGATTCGGCGTAACTCCTGGAGCAGGTACTCGCCCAACTCGCTCGCCTTGGTGACGAGGTTTTCCGCCACGATCACACGGATCGCCGCCTCGGCGGCGGCAGCAGCGATCGGCGACCCGGCGAATGTCGAGGTGTGCAGGAACGGGTCGCGATTGAACGGCGAATACGCCTCTGCTGTGGCGACCATGGCCGCTACGGGCACGACTCCCCCGGAAAGGTTCTTGCCCACCAGTAGAATGTCAGGGGTGACCGACTCCCTGTCCGCGCCCCACCAGTGACCAAGCCGGCCCAGTCCGGTCTGCACCTCATCCAGGACGAACAACGCCCCGTACTTCCGGCACAGCTGCGCGACATCGCGCAGGTATCCTGGCGGCGGAACGACGACACCGCCCTCTCCCTGCACCGGTTCCACCACCACGCAGGCCGGTGGTGCTGCGGCCAATACCTCTTCCAGCGCCTGCGCGTCGCCGAAGGCAACGTGGTCAACGGAGGGCAGCAACGGCCGAAACGGAGCCTGGTAGAGCTCCCGGGCGGTGATGCTGAGCGCACCCGTGGTCTTGCCGTGGTAACCGCCGACCGCGGAGATGAGGTGCGCATGCCCATGGGCACGTGCCAGCTTGATCGCGGCCTCGGTGGCCTCGGCTCCGGAGTTGACGAAATGCACGTAGTCCAGACCGTCCGGGGCGACGCCGGCGAGCGTTTCGGCAGCACTGGCGACGGTGGGCTCCAGCATTAGCCGTGTGGTCAGCGGGTGCCGGTGAACCTGATCCACCACCGCTTCTACCACGGCCGGGTGGGCATGACCGAGGAGGAACACGCCGTATCCGCCGCAGTTGAGGTACGTCTTTCCATCAGCGTCGACAACCCTGCTGCCACGCGAGGACACTTCCGTCAGTCCGCCGGTCATGTCGGCCAGTCGGGCCCGCCCACGGGAGATGTGGCGGCGGTAGCGTTCCGACGTCTGCCGTGAACCGGCGTGCTGGATGCCATGACCGCTCATACCGTCGCCCCGGCGGCGGCTGCGGCGGGGACAAGGCGTTTGGCATGGGCGAAAAAGCGCACTGAGGTGCGGAAGGCGGACTCGAACCACTCTGCCGAGGGCAGCGGCAACGCTGCCGGGTCACCGGGAAGGGCGCCGAAGGAAGTCGGGAACGGCTCGGCACCGGCGAACAAAGCGGCCATGGCCAGCACGTCGTCAAACTGCTTGCGTGCGGCCGGAGGAAGAACTTCGGCCAACACCGGGCGGATCAACCGATCCACCATGTCCGGCGATACCAACCGCGGCGGCGTGACATCGATGCCCGACTCCTCGGCCACGGCCACGCATTGGTCGACGAACCGCCTGGAGGTCAGCGCGTGATGCCCCGCGGTCAACCAGTACTCGCCGCCACGCACATCCGCGTCCACCAACGCCCGCAACCCTGCAGCGAGAAGGTCCTGCGGTATGACGTCCACCAGCTCTTCAGCCGCGAACGGAAGAAGCGGAAACTTGCTCCTGAGGATGCCTGCGGCGACCATGTGGACACCCTGGAAATTGGCCATGGCGCCGGTCACCGAATCACCGACCACCACCGAGGGGCGGGCGATCACCACCGGGACTTCCGAGCCGCGAAGCAGCTCCTCGGCTTCTAGCTTGGAGTCGAGGTAATTTTCGGGGCGAGCCGCCCCCTCGGACATCAACCCCTGTGCCGACCGGGTGAGTTTGCTACGGGCCACGAACGCGGTGCTCACGTAGATGACACGGGCCTGCGCGTCAGCAGCGAACTCCAGGACTCGCTTCGTGCCGACGACGTTGAGCCCGTGCGCGGCGTCAGCTCCGGCGCCGAAGTCGGTCTTCGCCGCGCAGTGCACCACAGTATCCACATTGGACACCAGCATCTGGTATGTGAGCTCATCGAGCCCCAGGAACGGTTGGGTCACATCGCCGATCACCGACTCGGAGTCGACTTTGGCACGATGAGTCAGGCTGATAACCCTGTGGTGGGCCAGTGCTGGGCGCAATGCCGTACCGACCACGCCAGAGGCGCCAGTCAGCAGCACGAACTTGCGTTGCGACATGCCGGTCTCCTCGAATCGCCTTGTTGGTCCACCCCTGCGTCAAGGGCAATGAGCCGCGCAACGGTGCTACGTTGCCAACCCGACTCAATGCGACGTCGGGCCGTTAGCGCCAGGCGTGACGGCAAAACCGTGGCGCGAGAGACGGCACCGCCGCAACGGGCAAGCGCGACGCGTGCCCGCTTGCCCACCATGTCCTGGCTCGCATAGGCAAAACTCCTGATCAGCTCTGGAGCTGTCGCATCTCGCCATGGTTGAATTCGGAACTACTGTCAACAGCAAGTCGTCGGCCACCACGATGCGGATCCGGAGGCTCGGTCACCTCGGCAACAGCCGGATGTTCGTAGCCCAGGCGAGCGGTGCGGAAGAGGACATGAATCGGTTCACACGTCGTGGTTTGCTGTCCGGTATGGCCGCGGCTGGTACCGGGGCGCTGATCGCGCCTGGTGCGCCGCGTGCCATCGCACAGCCGACTCCCGCCGCTGGGCGGCGCGAGACCCAGGTCGTTGTTGTCGGTGCGGGATTGGCGGGGCTTACCGCCGCTCGCGAGCTGGTCGCCGCGGGGTGCGAGGTACTCGTGGTCGAAGCACGCGACCGTGTCGGCGGCCGTACCGTCAATCAGGCCGTGACTGCGCCGGGAGCCAATCCGGGCACGATCGTGGAGGTCGGCGGCCAGTGGGTGGGGCCGACACAGGACCGGGTGCTCGGTCTCATCCAGCAGCTCGGCCTGGAAACGTTCAAGACCTACGACGCCGGCGATTACACCGACTACCACAACGGGAAACTGACCCGGTACGGCCACGTGTTCCCAGCGGATCCGCTGAACCTCGGACTGAACCGGATTCCGCCCACCGACCCGGTGGGCGCGGCGGAAGCCGCCGCCGCGATCCAGGAACTCGACAGGATGGCACAGCGAGTTCCACTCGACGCGCCCTGGACCGCGGATGACGCACGTACCCTGGATGGCCAGACTTTCGAAGACTGGATGAATCACCATCTTGCCCAGCCGGGCGCGAAATCGCTGATATCGCTGGTGATCAACGCGGTCCTCTCGGTCGAGCCTCGTGACGTGTCGCTGCTTCACGTGCTTTTCTACATCGCCTCCGCAGGCGGACTCGACCGGCTGGTACGCACCTCCGACGGAGCCCAGGAATCCCGTATCGTCGGTGGATCGCAACGCATCTCGCTTGAAATGGCACGCGAACTCGGTCCCCGCGTCCTTCTGAACGCACCTGTAACCAGAATCGACCAGGACCCCGCAGGCGTCAGTGTGCACGGCGACAACTTCAGCGTGCGCGCCAAACGCTGTGTCGTGACCGCGCCGCCCGCGCTAGCCGCCCGAATCCGGTACACGCCACCGCTGCCAGGAACCCGTGACCAGCTCACGCAACGCATCCCGATGGGCAGCGTGATCAAGGTGCAATGCGTTTATCCGACCCCGTTCTGGCGCGCCGCCGGTCTGGCTGGACAAGCGACCAGCGACACGGGGCTCGTGCGAACCACGTTCGACAATTCACCGCCGGATGCGAATGTGGGCGTGCTGCTTGGCTTCATCGAAGGTGAACAAGGACGCCAGGCCGATCAGATGCCCGCGACACAGCGACGCAGAGACGTGATCGAATGTTTCACCCGGTACTTCGGCGAACAAGCCGCTGATCCGCTCGAATACATCGAGAAGAACTGGCTGGAAGAAGAATGGACCCGCGGCGGCTACGGCGGCGTGTTCACACCGGGCACCTGGCTCGACTTCGGTTTAGCACTACGCGCGCCTGTCGGCCACATCCACTGGGCCGGCACGGAAACCGCGACCATCTGGAACGGCTACATGGACGGCGCGATCAGATCCGGCGAACGCGTCGCGAAGGAAGTAACAAGCTCGCTGTGACATGTCGCCGGCGACCGGCTCGCCGCCGAAGTACTGATCCGGTGCGTGGTGCGGGGGTGCGTCCGTTGTGGACAACGTCGCCTGGCCGCCACACAGCCGCTCCCGAGCACTCGCCGATCTAGTCCGCGTAGCCACACGCCTCTGAGCCTTCGCTCCCGCAGCCCCGCCCCTCTACTTCGCCAAGGACAACGCCAAGGACGCTGAACAGCTCGTGCTTCGGCATGAGAACGACCGCCCTCCGCCGCCAGATCACCGGTCAAGTCCGGTACAAGCTAACGGACCGTTTCTGCTTCGCCGCCCTGTCCTCGCTACTCCCCCGCCGCCGCTGGCACGACATCTTCCCCATCCAACCCGCAACGATCCTCGCCTGGCCCGCGTACCCGCGGTGGGGGCACAGAAGGATCCAAGGCGAACTGGCCGGACTCGGACGTCCGATCGCCGCATCGACGGTTCGGGAGATCTCGGACTCGGCCGGCATCGATCCCGGGAACGACCAGGGTACAGGCGGGGCTCGGACGCCGACCGAGTTCAGCTTCGGCCGCCACCAAGCTTTTCGGGTCGACGTGCCGGAGGATGTCGTCGAACACGCCGCGCAGACGCTGCTCGGCCAGGCGTACGACGTCCTGCTCGGTCATCCCGGTGATGCCCGAATCGTTGGACACCGCGGTCGGGGGCGTGGACGTGCGTGCCTGCTTGCGGAGGTGGCTGAACAGGAACTTCCGCGCCAAGCCGAGGTGTGCGGACGAGCACCGGCCGGTCGCGCGCCACAGCGACCGGGCGGCCAAGGTGGTGGCGGCCAGCCTCGCCTTGGTTGCCGCGTCAACCTCGTAGCGCAGGTCAGATCGCCATGCCTCGCGTAACTTTTCCGCCAGCGACGGTTGTCCGATCGCCTTCTCGATGGCGTGAACGTCCGGCTCCAGCAGCATCGGATACCTGCGGCGAACGTCCGCGAGGTAGTTCGGGCTCCTGAGCCCGAGCATTACGTCCCGCTTGATCCACTCGGCCTCGTGGGGACCGCTCGGCGCCTCTGCACCGTCCTCCCAGGGGACACCGAACTGGCGGATTCCATATATGAAGACGTCCGCGGACATACCCCCGGCGCGGTTGCCGGCCATGCTGAAGATCCGCATCTGATCCTGCATCTCCTCCATCGCCGCCGTAGCCACAGCGATCCTGCCCGGCGCGTCAGGGGAGTCGACCGGGAGGTCGCCGAAGACCACGGGCGCGAGTGCTACGTTGGCGACCGCACCGAGACCGGCGCACTTCTTGAACAGGAGCCACAGCCTTGCCTCATCAGAGGTTCCGGTCCACGTCCTTGTCCGCTGGTCGTCGAACACGCTCGGCAAGGTCGCGGCGACGGTATCGTCCACCCGGACTTCGATCGTTGGTGCGTTCCAGGTGATTGTGGACACGAACGTCTGCCGTGGTGGGTGACCCACGCCTGATCGCGTCGCGAGATCCGCGTAGTAGTCGCGAAAAGTGCGTCGGTGCGCACCTACACCAAGCGTGCCGAGCAGGTGGGCGACGTCGTGACCGCTTTCCGTCGCGACCCTGGCGACAGCGCTACCGCAGAAACCCAGATCAACCAGGAGGCGTCGAGCCTCCACCTGGGTGAGGTCCACCACGTCCGGGAGGTCGGTGAGCACCACCGAATCGATCTCGGCGAGGAACGCGGAGGGCACGGAGCCGTCATCCAACGCCCGTTTCGTGGCTTCTGGTAGACGTTCGAGCGTCCACTCGCCAACTGTCTTGATGACACCCGGTGAGATCGGTCCGGCTGGCTGGGAACATAAGGAATCCACGTGCATGGCAGTCCTTGTCAATGACATCACATAGTTCGCTGACCGCAAATGTCCACGCCCGCGCGGGCGGTTCCGCCAGTCGACGGTGTACTTTGCGGTACACGCCGGAGGAATGGTCAAGATCTGTGGAGTGCGCCCAGAGGGCAGCAGGGGGTGAGCCAGTCGAGCACTGCCGCCACCTCATCCTCGACTGGGCTTTTTGTGGGCATACGTCGAGTCAAACACGATGCCCACAAAGCCCAGTCCTAGTAATTCGTCGCCGGTGTCCGGCACGGTCACGATCTCGACGTAGTTGCGCAGTTCTTCCCACCTGTGGCCGTAGTGGTGGTCCTTACCGCACAGCTGACACACCGGCTGGGTAAAGCCGTGCCGGGTGAGTAGTGCTTCCAGGGCGCGGGCCTCTCTCACGCGATCAGGAGACCTGGACACTCACCTGATCAACAAGAGCCGTGCCCGTCCTTTACTCAGGGCCAAACGACTTTGCCGGGTCGTCACTTGCGATGGAAGGCGTGTTTGCGGAAGGGCCATTGGTGTACGGCGCGTACCAGCAGCTCGTCGGGCGGGTCCGGCACGCGGGGCATGGTGCCGGTGGTGTGAGCGATGACCACGACCCGGTCCTCGCCGCCCAGGTAGGTACTGGCGTCGAGGCAGCCGGGTTCGGCGAGCAGAGCGAGCACCGCGGTCTGTTCCACCCAGGCGAGCAGTTCGTCCCGGCGTCCGGGCTGAGTTCGGGCCTCCCACATCAGGGTGTCATGTGGCTCGGGTGTCATCTCGCAGCCTCCTGGGAAATGGTCCGCGGGACTCGGTTCCCACGGATGGTGACGGCTCTGGCGTCAGGACGCGGAGCGCAGCGGAGGAATGGTGGGGACCTCGCGGGCTGCCTCGATGTCCTCGAGCGTCATCTTGAAACTGTCGGGGTAGGCGTCGCGACTGGTGCGACGGGCAGGTTCGCTGGTGCGCCAGGCGTAGAGGCACTGCTGGCATTGCAGCACGTCCCAGACGCCGGGGACCGGCGAGCTGTAGAGCTTGTCGACGGTCTCGTGGGCGCAGCGCGGGCAGACGGTTTCTTGTGGGGCCATGGCAGGTCGTCCTTTCGACTGGTGGGTCAGCGGGCGGCGAGCGACTGGAGCTTGGTGAGCCACTCCCCCATCTCGGGCAGGTCCAGGACTTGGTTGCCGTAGTTGCCGCGCGTGTCGGGCGCGACGGGGGTGGTGGCGTCGATGATGAGCTTGTCCACAATGCCCGGTGTGTCGGCTTGCGGGGCCAGTCCGAGTACCGGCAGTTTCGGGACGACGACCAGGTCACCGGCCGGATTCATCTTGGTCGACAGCGCCCACATCACCTGCGGCAGGTTGAAGGGGTCCACTTCCGCGTCCACCACGATCACGGTGGCGGCGTAGCCGAGTCCGTGCGGGGTGGTCAGCACGCGCATGCCGACGGCCTTGGCGAATCCGCCATAGCGCTTCTTGGTGGACACGATCACAACCAGGCCGTGGGTGTAGGTCGCGTTGACCGCCTGGACCTCGGGGAAATCCTTCTTGAGCTGCGTGTAGAGCGGCACGCAGGTATTGGCGGCCATCAGGTAGTCGATCTCGGTCCATGGCATGCCGAGATAGAGATGCTCGAAGACCGGGTCGGTGCGGTAGGAGATCTTGTCGATCCGGATCACCGTCATGTTGCGCCCACCGGAGTAGTGGCCGGTGAACTCGCCGAACGGGCCCTCGATCTCGCGCTTGCGGCCCTCGATGACGCCTTCGATGACGACCTCGCTGCCCCACGGCACGGGCAGGTTGTACTTCGGCGAGCGGGCGATCGGGGCGGGTTCACCGCGCAGTGCGCCGGCCAGCTCGTACTCGTTCTGGTCGTATTCCATCGGCGTGGAGGCGACGATGGAGATCACCGGGTCATTGCCCAGGGTGATCGCGATCGGCAGGTCCTCGCCACGTTCCTCGGCCTTGCGCAGGTGCTGCGCGATGTCGTGCATGGGGACGGGCTGGAGAGCGAGCTTGCGCCTGCCCTTGACCTGGATCCGGTAGATACCGACGTTCTGCTTGTCCGTCGAGGTCGGGTCGTCCGGGTCCTTGGAGACGACCGCGGCTTTGTCGATGTAGAAACCGCCGTCCCCGTCGTTGAGGCGGATCAGCGGCAGGACGTCGAAGATGTTGATCTCATCGCCTTCCACCGTGTTCTGCGCCCACGGCGGATTGTCCCGGTACTCGGCCTTGACCGGGAAGTTCGCCCAGCGGCGGATGAACTCGTCCACCTGGTCCTTGGGTCCGCTGTTCTTATCCATGTCCAACGCCAGGGCGTGGTTGGCCCAGGAGCCGTGCACGTTCATCGCGATCCGGGCATTGGTGAAGCCCTTGACGTTGTCGAAGTACAGGGCCGGGGCGGCGGCGCCTAGGCGAGGGGCGGCGTTGGCGGCCGCGGCGATGTCGGGTTCGGGCATCACCTCGTCGGCGATGCGCAGCAGTTGGCCCTCTTTCTCGAGGGTTTGCAGGAAGCTGCGCAGGTCGTCATACGGCATGGGACTCTCCTTGTTCGTTCAAAGCGAGGGACCGCGGCGCGGGCAGCTTCTGCGGGGAACGCTGCTCGCGTGCCGCACGGATGCCGACCCACCGCCGGGCGTTCGACGTCGGCAGGTCGAACTGATCCAGCACCCGCGCGGTGATGTGGTCGACGATGTCGTCCACGGATTCCGGGTGGTTGTAGAAGGCAGGCATGGGCGGCACCATCTGCGCTCCAAGGCGCGTCAGCGCCAGCATGTTCTCCAGGTGGGTTTCGCTCAGCGGGGTCTCACGCGGGACCAGCACCAGCTTGCGGCGTTCCTTGAGGACCACGTCCGCGGCGCGGCCGATCAGCCCGTCGGCATAGCCGGCCCGGATGCCGGCCAGGGTCTTCATCGAGCACGGCGCGATGATCATTCCGTCGGTGCGGAAGGAGCCGGAGGAAATGCACGCCCCCTGGTCTCCGGGGCTGTGGGCGGCATCGGCGAGGTCGGTGACTTCGCGCACCGACAGGCCAGTCTCCAGCTCGAGAGTGGGCCGCGCCCACTTCGAGAGCACCAAGTGGGTCTCCACCTCGGGCAGCTCGCGCAGGGCCTCCAGCAGGCGGACGCCGAACACCGCACCCGTTGCCCCTGTCATGCCCACGATCAGTCGCATAGTGTGCGGCTCTCCTCTACTGCTCATCGGCCGGTCAGGCAAGGAATGTTTCGGTCATCGTGGTAGGCCACCGCTTGGTTCCGGACCGGGTTCTCACCGCCCCGTCGCATTCCGCGGTAGGTGCGGCTCGGGCACGTCCGGCTATATGCTGTGGACCCTTGTTCGCGCTGATCGCCACCCCCAGCCCGGTGCCGCACACCAGCAGTGCGCGGTCTGCCTTGCCCTCGGCGACCAGTTCGGTCACGCGCGATGTGCCGGCCTCCGGGATATCGGCGATTCCTGCGGCCTTCGGGCGTTCGGCAGTCTGTCGACGACCAGGGCATCGTCCGCGGTGTCGCATTGCGACGGCCCGGGCTTGAACAGTTGGAGATAGACGATCTCGTCGACGGCCGCAACCAGCTCACCGGCCATCGTGACAGTCGCCGCCACGCGCAATACCTGTCGGCCGTTGGCATCGACCGTTGAGACGCGGGTGATGTCATGGGTGTGCCGCCGCATCCCGTGGCTGCTTAGGATCCTACCGAGCGGGACCTTCTTGGACTCCAACGATTGTCGGGCATCCGGGTGCAGTCGGTCCTCGACCACGACGGCTCGTACCTCGGCCACCCGCTGCCGAAAGCCGGTCGATTCCGATTCGAGATACCCGCGTCGATGTAGCGCCTTGCTGCCTGCCGAAACATCCAATGCCGCAGCATGTTCGGGCGTGACGAGGCAGTACTCGTGGCACAACGAGACGTAGTCGACCCGGCTGTTCAGCCAGTGGGCAACGGTTTCGGTGAAACTGTCCGTATCACGAAGCCAGGTGCTGAGAGTCCGTATCTGCTCCGCTAGGTAGTCCTGCATTGAACTAGGACCTCTTTTCCTTTGCGTGGCGCGAATTTTGCGGTATGGCGAACGAGGTAGTGGTGGCCAGATGACTACACAAGGTCGTGTCGAGCCAGTCCTGGATCACGCGGCTTCGGGAATTGAGAGGATGAACACGTTGGCCAGCAGTCGCAGTCTTGCTCAGCTAGCAAACGCAGCGCTACTCAAATGGGGTGAACATGCAAGATGTGTGGTTCAGAAGGGCATGCGAGGACAGCAGGTCACCCGCTCCCCCGGCAACGTCGACGACCGTGCGCGCTGAGGAGAAGTCGAACCGGACCGGTACCTTGTCCAGGAAGTCGTTCCCTGCGTTCATCACGTGCTGAAAGCGGGAGCGGAACTCCTCGCAGGTACGCAGATACTCGCCGAGCGACTGGCCGTGGGCACGCTCGAAGGCAGGGATCCCCTCGGCAACCGCGGGCAGCGCGGCGCACCCCACGCTGAGTAGAACTCCTGACCGTAGATGTCACACATGTGGCGCATCTAGCCATTTACCGTGGCACGCAACAGATTCCCGCTCGGTCAGGCGATCGACGTTACCTCGTCTCCGGAGAAGACATCAAGCGATACCAGTAGCCGCAGCAGCCGCAGCAAGCGGTCGGCTGCCGGTTGTCGGCCAGCCCAAGGCGCGCGGCTACCGAGACGGAGACCAGATGGCGTCTGAGGTTCCGCCCCGCACCGCCACGCAAGACGAGTTTGGAAACAGCCTCTACAGGACCCAGCATGCCCCCCGCTGGACTCATGCTGCGAGTTCGGTTGGCTCCACCGATGTCTTCAGCTTGCGGAGTGCGTAGTGCAGGCGGGATTTGACCGTGCCTACGGGAATTCCGAGGACGTCGGCTGCGCCGGCCGCAGTCCGGTCGGCGAAGTACACTTCGTAGAGCACGCTGCGGTGTTCCGGGATGAGCTCCAGCAGCACATTGGCCACCGACATCGATGTGAGCACGTCGTCCGAGTGGTCTCCCAGGATGCCGACTCCGATGCCCGCGGACTCCTCGACCTCGTCGGGACGTGCCCGGCGAGCACGGATCTTGTCGATGGCGATGTTCCGCGCTACCTTTTTCAGCCAGCCCCAGGCCGAACCGAGTTCGGGACGGCTGAGCGCGTCGGCGTGCCGCCAGGCACGCACCATCGTCTCCTGGACGATGTCCTCGGCCTGGTACGGATCGGAGATCATCCGGCTGACGTAGAGCTGCAGAGCCGCGAAATAGTCGCCGTAGAGCTGATTGACCACGGATTGCGGGTCGGGAGCGGGGCCGTACGACTCGCTGGCGCGTGCCTTGTCCTCCCGGCGTGAGGCGATGGAATTCACCATGATGGCCACTCCTGGTCCAATTCTGCGAGCTGTCCGCGCGACCCGTCGGCGGCGCTGCGACGTACCGCGGTTGTGCTCGATCGCTTGCTTGTACGACCAGGTTTCCTCTTGTAGTGAGCCGGAAAATCAGTGAACTCACGTACACCGTCAAATTGGGTAGATAAGGGCAACCAGATGAACTTCCGCAGGGCCGAATCCGTGACACGAACGTGATGGTCATGACGAGTGAGGGGCGCCGCGCCCAAGCAAGTTGGTCACGGCGCCCTCGCCTGCAATGCCTTTGGGTGGAGCGTGGGGTTGATTCAGCCGCAGAGGCGGTCTTCTTGGGGCACTGGCAGTGGAACGTGTTGGTCGAGGCTCGGCTGCCGGGCGGCTTCGATGGCGATCTCGACCCGAGAGCGCGCCCCGAGCTTCGCCAGGATGCGCGAAACGTGCACCTCAATGGTTCGCCTGGACGCGAAGAGAATCGCCGCGATGTCCGCATTGGCGTGGCCTGCCGCGACGAGTCTTGCAACCCTGAGCTCGGTTGGCGTCAGGGCTTCCCACCCGGTGGTCGCACTTCGGCGGCGTGCGCGCAGTCGACGCATGCCGTACGGGCGCAGCCGGGAGTCTGCACGCAGCAGGTCCCACTTGGCGCCCAGGTCGGTGTAGATGCGGATCGCCTCAACGTAGGCGCCGCGGGCAGCGCCGAGATCGCCGCGTCTGGCGTGCAGGACGGCGGAATCTTCCAGCGCCTGAGCGCGTTTCAGAGGTTGCTCCATCCGCCGGTAAGCCTCGACGACGGCGTCGATCAACGCCGGATCGCCCTCCAGCAGCCCTCGGCAATGCCGGGCTGCCGCCGCGATGGCCGGCGCTGACCCGCAGGCGGCATCGGCTTCGCAGGCCTCCGTAGCCCGTACTGCGGTGTCGCGGTCGTCTCGGGCCAGCGCAAGTCGGACCAGCAGCGGAAGGAAGGTGTGCCGGGTACCCGGGTGCTCGTCGCGGGCCAGCGCAGCGCCCAGAGCTGCCGCGGCATCATCTTGACGACCGTTCCTTTCGTACCACGCCGATTGCGCCAGCAGCGCGAACTCCGTGCGGCGGTCCGGGTTTTCGGACACCGCGGCAAGATGTTCTTCCACAGTGTCGCGTTGGTCGCGGTGACTTGCGATGGCCGCTGCCAGGCAACGCAGTCGCGATTGGTGCGTGGCGGCCATCCGGTCGTAGCACTCCATCGCCGCTTCCAGTTCGGCGACCGCTTCGTCCCACCTGCCGGTGGCATGGAAATGCTCGGCAGCACAGAGCCGCGCCGCGCCGCGCCTGGGCGACGTCCCATAACGTTGCACGATGGCCTGCATTTCCCGCACGGTTTGCTCGGCCTTGTCGACCTTGCCGAGTTCGAAGAGCACGCCGCGCAGGTCGGCCAGGATCAGCAGCCGTTGATCGGTGCACTCGGGATCGTTGCCCAACTCGGACAGTGCGCGATCGAATTCGGCAGCCGCCCCGGCCAGATCCCATCGTTGGGCGGAAATCACCCCGGTCGCGTGTAGTGCCAAACCGGTCGCGAACCGGTCGCCGACCTCCCGTCCCGCGTCGAGCGCCCGTCGGGCTGCCGTCTCCGCGATCTCGACCTGGCCGATGGGAAGCGTGATTCTGGCGAGCAGTCCGTGCAGGCGAGCGATCCAGCGACTATCCGTATTGGAGTTTCTACCGGCCTTTCCGGCATGGCTTGGCCTTCCGCCGCCGATGGCGCTTTCGATCACGATCCGGGCCTTGTCGAGCCTGCCCCACATGGTCAGCGACCACGCGAGGAGCCAACTCATCTCGGCAGTGATTTCGGGGTCTCGGGTGTCGGCCAGGATTGCTTCGGCCAGTTCCTCGGCTTCCTCCGTGCGGCCGAGCAGCAGCAGCGCCTCCGCCAACCTGATCCGCAACGGTTCGCGGCGCGGGTCGTCAGGATCCAGTGCTTCTGAAGCCGAGGTGAGCAGGTCGACCGCCAATTCCGTGGCACGGTGGGCCAGCTTGCGGGCATGTTGCACGAGCCAGTCGACGCCCCAGTCGTCGAGGCCGACGGCGGTCTCGCCGGGGAGAGCAGCGAGCAGGTGCCCGGCAACGTACTCGATCCGGGCGCCGGTTGCGCCCAGTGCGCGGGCCGCCTGGTTGTGCAGTGCGAGTCGAAGCGGGGTCGGGATGCCTTCATGCAGTGCCTGCCGGACCACGGTGTGCCGGAATTCCAGTCGGGCACCGGATTCCACCAGGATGCCGGAGGCGATGGCTTGTTCGGCGACTCCGGCCAAGTCGGCCACCGAGCGGCCGCACACCGCGCTCAGATCGGTGACCGAGAACGCTGGGCCGAGAAGCGCCGCCATCCGCAACACTTCCCACGTGGTGTCGTCGGCGTGGCGCAGCCGGGCCGAAATGGCCGTCGTCAACGATTCGGGCATCCTCGCCAATTCGGAGGTCAGCTCGACGGCGTTCTCCGCCGTACGGGTGAGGTAACCATCACGTTGCAGCGAATTGACGATTTGGTGAACATAACAGGGGTTTCCGGCCGCACCCCGCAGAACCTGTCGCAGCGTCGGCCCTACCGAGTCGGCGTCGAGCAGCTGCCCGGCGAGTTCTGCCGTCGGCGCTTCACCGAGGGGGCTCAGCGTGATGACCGAGGCGGTCTGGTCACGACGAAGCAGGGCCAGATCGGGCCGGTGCGGGGCAGGGCCGCAGGCGGCGATCAGCAACAACGGCAGGCGCTCGATCATCCGGCCCAGTCGGTGCCAGACGAGGAGGCTGGCCGCGTCGGCCCACTGGATGTCGTCGATCACCAGCACTACCGGTGCAGTCGTGCACATGCCCTCGATGAGCACCAACAACCGGTCGGCGGCAACCGTTGACGGGTCGGCGGCACTGGACAGCAGATCGCTGATGGCCCGCCGGTCCGGATCAGGCGAATTCGGCGTGATACCAAGGCATTCGAGCATGACGCGCAGCGGGCAACGGCGCGCGAACTCGTCGGCGGCTGCCCGGAACACCTGGCAGCCGAGTCCTTCGACGCCGTCCAGCCCGGCTGCCAGCAGCGCCGACTTGCCAATGCCCGGCTCACCGTCGATCCACACCGCTGCGCCGCGTCCCTGTACGACGTGGCGGACCGCGTCCTTGAGACGCCGCACTTCGTTGTCGCGGTCGACCAGGACAGCGCCGTCAGCGAGAGACTCCACGACCCGCTCCTTGCTCGACACTTGCCGTGCCATGCTCCGCATGGGTTACACAGCAAAGATTCAGCTGTGCCGTACAGCGGAGTCAAGCTCGATAGGTGTCCTGGACGCGCACTCTGCCTCAACGGGCAAGATGGGTGCCCGTTGTGCCTAGCTGGGCCGTTTTGGCGGGTGATCTTTCGCGTTCTCGGGGTTCTGCCGGTCATTGGGGACGCGAGCCTTTGCGGTGCCGTAACGCCCCGACAGCGGCTACCCGTCCCCCGCCGCCAAGCCCTCCTCCAGCAAGCCTTGTCGACGGTTTCTTCTTACTGCACGTACACCGGATGCTTTCAGTTCACCGGTAGGAATTCGCGGAACCGCGGGCAAGATGTCTCCATAGTGCCTGCGGGCAGCCGTCAGCTCTCCCGTCGTCGCTTTTCTCTGGTGGCGACGATGGCCGGACCGGCGATGAGCAGGGCTACGGCGCCGGCCAGGCCGGCGAACCACAACGCCCGGTTGCCCGGTTCCGGGTCGGGCGGCTCGGGCAGGGGGACCGAGAGCCGTTCGGCGACCGCCTGCACCTGGGGGTCGGTATCGAGGATGGTGGTGACCGCGGCGAACGGGTCGACCACGCCGTAGCCGATGTACTCGTTCGGCAAGCGGCCGGCGGGTTGGTCCGCGGTCTTCTGCAGGCGGTCCACGACCTGCGCCGCGGACAGCGTCCGGTGATAGCTGCGGACCAGAGCGACGGCGCCCGCGGCGTAGCCAACGGCCAGCTCGATACCGGAGCCAACGCGGTTACCCGCACCTGCTGGGGCGATGCCCACCAGGTCGTTCGCGGGCGCTGCCACGTCGGGGGCCGCTCCGTAGGACAGCTCGGTCAGCGGACCCTCCACAGCCACCGGCGCCACGGCGACCACGTCGGGATAGCGGGCCGGGAACGCGAGCTGTCCCTTCTTGGGCACCGCGGCCGCCGCGAGCACGACCACGTCCCGGCTCGTCGCGTACTCCACGGCGGCCTTCAACTCCTCGGTGCCGATGGTGGACACCAGCCCCACGGCGACCACCCGGGCACCGGCGTCGACCGAGGCCCGGATCCCGGCCGCGATGTCCCGGGACAGCGCGGCGTGGTCCTGGATCTTGGGCGGGTCGTCGCTGACCCGCACCGGGTAGATGGACGTCCCTGGCGCGATCCCGGCGAACGGACCGCGGCCCTGCCGCGCCGCGATCAAGCCCGCGATGAACGTGCCCCGCCCGAAGCAGTCGCCGTTGCCGAACCCGCCGCGCAGGTCCGTCCCGCGCTCGACGGCGCCACTCAAAGCCGGAGCGCCCGCGCTCACACCCGTGTCGACCACGGCGACGGTGACCGAGCCCTTGGTCAGCGGCCACACCCGGTCCGCAGCCATTCGCTCCTGGGCCCACGACGCGCGCTCAATGGTCGTCTCCGCCGGTGGCGTGCACTGCCCGGTCGGCCCTTGCGCGAACGCCACCGGAGCTGCCGACACCGCGAACAGCGCCGCTGCGGCGACGGCCAGTACTCGTCTCATTCCGGGGCCTCCGTCCAGCCGATCTGCAGGCCGATGCCCTCCCGGCGGGTGGCCAGCACCGCGCGTCCCGGCGGCAACGACCGTCCCCGCGAGCCGTTGAGCAGCGGCATCTCCCCTGGCGGCATGGACAGCGTCAGCTCCGGGGTGTTGGACTCCTGCATGCGCCGGATGCAGGACTCCATGCTGGTGCGCCCGGCGCCGGCCGCCGCGCGCGAGACGACCAGGTGCAGGCCGATGTCGCCGGCCTGCGGGATCAGCTCCACCATCGGGTCCAGCGGCCCGCCCATGCCGCTCGTCAGCAGGTCGTAGTCGTCGACGAGGACGAAGTACTCCGGGCCGCTCCACCAGTCCCGCTTGCGCAGCTGAGCGGGGGTGATGTCGGCGCCGGGAATCCGTTCCCGCAACCGCGCCGCGAGGTTCTGGGCGAGCTCCTCGGCGGCCTGCTTGGCCACGGCAATCCCTTCGCGGTACTCCTCCGGCACCGACTCCACCAGCGTCCGCCGCGGGTCGATCACCACGATGCGAACATCGTCCGGGCTGTTGACGCGCGTGACGGCCTGCGCGATGAGCCGTAGAGCCGCCGTCTTCCCGCTGCCGGTGTCGCCGACGACCGTGAGGTGCGGATTGGTGCGGAAGTCGTGCCACACCGGCTGCAGGTCGAGCTCCCCGGAGCCGAGCGGGACACGCGGCCCCGGCTCCGTGTCCGGCAGCTCCTCGGCGGGGAGCACCGAAGGCAGCATCCGCACGGCAGGCGCGGCGGGACCGCGCCACGTCTCCCGGATCGCCTGCACCAGGTCGCGGGTCGCCTCCGACAGGCCTTCGGTGGCGGGCATTCCGTCGATGCGCGGCACGCCACCGAGGAAGTGCCGCTGGTCGGCCGTCAGTCCGCGGCCGGGACTCTGCGGCACCAACGCGGCCGCCCGCATGTTGATCATGGAGTCGATGGAGTCACCGAGCCGCAGCTCCAACCGGGTGCCGAGCTGGTCACGCAACGCGCTGTGCACGTCCGACCAGCGGTTCGCGGTGATCATCAGGTGCACGCCGTAGGCCAGCCCGCGCTGGGCGAGCTGCCGCAGCGTCATGTCGTGCTGTTCGTAGTCGGTTCGCAGCGAGCCCCAGCCGTCCACGACCAGGAACACATCGCCGTGCGGCTCGTCGGCGAACTCCCCGGCGGCGCGCCGCGCACGATAGGACGGCATGCCTTCCACTCGATGTTCGGTGAACAGCCGCTCGCGGTGGGTCAGCATCGTCTGCACCTCGGCGATCGTGCGGGCGACCTGCTCCTCCTGCATCCGGCTGGCGATACCGCCGACATGCGGCAGTCGCTCGAAGGCGGAGAGCGTCCCGCCGCCGAAGTCCAGGCAGTAGAACTGAACTTCGGACGGCGAGTGGGTGAGCGCGAGAGCGGTGATCAGAGTGCGCAGCAAAGTGCTCTTGCCCGACTGCGGGCCGCCGGCGATACCGACGTTGCCGCCCGCGCCCGCGAGGTCGACCAGGTGCACGTCACGCAGCTGTTCGAACGGCTTGTCGACCACGCCGACCGGAACCTCAAGGCGACCGCACCCCCGCCAGCTCTGCGCGACGAGCCCGCGCGCCGGGTCCGGCACCAGCGGCGGCAGCAGGTGGTCCAGCGCCGGCGGGTTCTCCAGCGGCGGCAGCCACACCTGGTGCGCCGGCGGGCCGTGGTCGACCAGCTTCTCCACGGCCACGTCCAGCACCGATTCGCCGCTGGCCGCGCGGTCGACACCGGTGTCGTTGTTGTCCTTCTCGTCGTCCTGGGCAGGCGGAGGCGGAGCGGGTGGTTCGTCGCGAGCCAGTCTGGTCATGCCGAACGGGACGACCTGGCGCCGCACCTCCTCCTGGCGCTCCTCACGGGTGCGCCGACGGTGCTGGCCGGACACGTACGCGGCCTTGAACCGGATCAGCGTGGACACGTCCGTGCGGATGTATCCATTACCGGGAGAGGCGGGCAGTTGGTAGGCGTCGGGAACACCGATCACCGAGCGGCTCTCCATCGCGGAGAACGTGCGCAGGCTGATCCGGTACGACAAATGGCTTTCCAGCTTGTGAATGCGGCCGTCGTCGAGGCGCTGGCTGGCCAGCAGCAGGTGCACGCCGAGTGAGCGGCCCAGCCGGCCGATCATGACGAACAACTCGGCGAAGTCCGGGTTGGCCGCCAACAGCTCGCTGAACTCGTCGACGATGACGAACAACGTCGGCAGCGGGTCCAGCGGGGTGCCCGACAGCCGCGCCTTCTCGTAGTCCAGCAGCGAGGCGTAGTTGCCCGCCGAACGCAGCAGCTCCTGCCGACGCACCAGCTCACCGTGCAGGGCGTCCTGCATGCGGGTGACCAGCGGCGCCTCGTCGGCCAGGTTCGTGATCATCGCCGACACGTGCGGCAGCCCGTCCAGCCCCAGGAACGTGGCACCGCCCTTGAAGTCGACCAGGACGAAGTTGAGGGTCTCCGACGAGTGGGTCATCGCCATGCCGAGCACCATGGTGCGCAGCAGTTCGGACTTGCCGGACCCGGTGGCGCCGATGAGCAGCCCGTGCGGGCCCATCCCGCCCTGTGCGGACTCCTTGATGTCCAGCTCGACCGGGGTGCCGTCCTCCGCGATGCCGATCGGGATGCGCAGCCGGTCGCGGGTCAGGCCGTTGCGCGCGATCGTCTGCGGGTGCCATTCGTCCAGGTCGGACACCCCGAGCAGCCGGGGCAGCTCGAAGTTGACCAGCATCGGCTCGGAAACGTCGGTGGTGGTGCCGCCGAGGCGATACGGCGCGACGACCCGCGCGAGTGCCGCCGACCGCGGCAGGCTGAGCAGGTCGGGGGTGCACAGCCGGGTACGGATCTCCTTGCCGGTGCGGCTGGTGCGCACCATCTCGACCTGCTCCTTCGTCACGTCCAGCCGCAGCGCGGACGTTCCGACGTTGCCTTCGACGGCCTCGCTGAGATCCAGCACGATGGAATTGCGGTAGCCGGTGCCCGCCAGCCGCGACTCACCGGGAACGAAGACGCCGTCCAGCACGATCACCACGTAGGGCTCGTCGCGGTTGGGCGACGCGGCGGCTTCGAACCGACCGCGCTCGCCGAGCTCGGCGTCGAGCAGGTCGGTCAGTGCGTCCACCCCGTCGGCGAGGAGCCGCACCTGCCCGGCGTCGTCCTGCTCCAGCGGGTGCTGCGCGTGCGGCAGCCACTTCACCCACTCCCACAGCGACGCACGATCCTGGCTCGCGCACACCGCCACCCTCAGGTCTTCTGGCGAATGGAAGGTGATGAGCTGGGCGATCATAGACCGGACGGTGCCTCGGATGGCGTCTTCGTCCCCGCTGAACCGGATCTTGAAGAACCCCCGGAGGAACAGCGCGGTCGGCAGGTTGGCGACGCTGGTGTAGGCGTTGATGAACCGCCGCAGCGATCTGGCCGCGAGGGGCTCAAGATCCTGGATGGGCTTGCTGGACGGGGGCGTCATCTTCAGCGCCAGCCGCTGCGAGCCGGTGCCGAGCCGCACCTCGGCGAAGTCCACGTGCGCCGCGCGACGCTCCCACAGGCGGCCGGTCATCGCGACCGACCACAGCGCCGCAGGATCCGGATGCCGCCAGGCGAGGGCGGCGCGCTGGCTGGACGCCGCGGTGCGGACCTGCTTGCGGACCTGGCCGAGGTAGCGGAGGTAGTCCTTGCGGTCGCCGCGCAGCTTCTGACGGCGCTCCACACCCCCGCGGGTGACCTGCATCAACACCATGAAGGCGGCCATGAGCAGCATGAGGCCGAACATCCCGAGGCCGAGCATCGGGTTCATCCTGCCCATGTAGATGAGCATGAACACGCCGGTGCCCAGCATCATCGGGATCATCATCAGCGAAGAGAGGATGTCCTTGCCGCCGCTGGCTTCCGGCAGCGTCGGCGGTTCCTCCAACGCGAGCTCGCCGGTCGGCATCTCCGGCGGCTTCTCCCGCCCTGGGCGGCGGAACAGGGTTGTTGTCATCGCGGTCGGCTCCTCACGCCATCCGTACACCGGACACACGTCGGGCAGACCGCGAGTAGTTCAGCATCGAGAGTCCGGATGTCCCGGCAAGGCTCGGCACGCCGCAAGCGCGCAGCGCTTGGCCCACCCTCGCAGCTCGCACCGCCGCGGGTTCTCAGGCAATGCCCGCCCTTGGGCTCCCTGCGAGGCCGTGCCCCTCCGCCGCGTATTGGACATACATCAGGAGGGGCACCCACAGTCCAGGGAACGCCTGAGGTTCCGCTACCCGACTACGCAAAACGGGCCTGGAATCAATCAGCTGAGATCGTCACGGTGAACGTGCCGTCGTGCGGCACGGTGAGGATGTGCATCCGGCGGCCGGGGTAGGTGATCGAGGCGGGCCTGATCGCGGGCTGCCGCGGCTGTGCCCAGTCGAATCGCAGCACCACCCGGCCGCGGGTGAGCGTCAGCCCTCGCGCGTCGAGTGCGACGGTGTCGGAGTCCTTCACCACCAACGGGATCTGCTCGGTTGCCGGTGCGTTCGCCCGCACCGACCTGGTCATCTGGTCGGGCTGCACGGTCACGTCGGTGACGACCGAGCCGCTCGCGGTGCGGTAGCGGAACCGGTAGGGCTCGCCGCCCAGGAACTCCGCCTGCTGCGGTCCGTTCGCGTCCGGCACGTGGCCTGGGAAGACCGTCGCCCAGCAGGCGTGGTCGTTGTTGTTCATCGACTGGACGACCGTGCCAGCCACCGGGTGCCACAGGAACGTCAGACCGGTGCGGGCCAGCGAGGTCGCGCGCTTCGTGCCGAAGTAGCCGCCGAGGTAGAACTGCGGCCTGCGCAGGAACAGGAAGTTCTGCCCCTGGTCGCTGCGGATCTCGGTGAAGTGCGCCCGGCGGTATGGAAGTTCCGCGATCGCGGCCGTGCGCTGGGCACGGGTTGGATAGCGCTCGCCGTAGATCGAGTGGCTGAGGATGCGCGGTGAGGTGTCGGGTTTGACGAGTGCGGGCACCGGTGCCGGGTCCGCTGCCCAGGCCGCCCGTGCGGCGGCGAGGTCTTCGCGGCTGGACAGGAACGCGGACAAGTTCGGCACCACCGGCACGAACTGGTTGTTCAGCGCGGTACGTTCCGGGTCCGGCCGCACGTCGGCGTAGAACCGCGACGTGGTGCGGGAGTTCGGGGCGACGTTGGCGAACCAGCCGGAGCCGTCGGGTTCGCGCAGCAGGTTGTAGCCGAGCCAGTCGGTGTACCGGCGCGTCATCGTGACGAGGTTGGCGTCGTTGGACTGGCGCCACGCGTCGGCCATCTCCGGCAGCATCACCTCGAAGTTGTAGTTGGTATCCGCGCCGGTCTCCTCGTAGAAGAAGCCCGCGGGACTCTGCCCGTTCGCGGCAAGGCGCGCGAACGCCTCGGTCAACCGCTGCCGCAGCGAGGGATCGGGGGCCTGGTTCAGCGCGAGCGCGGCACCGGCGAGCCCGGCGGTGACCTGGTTCGCGTAGTGGATCGTGGGCTGCCAGACGTGACCGTTGGCCGGGTTGAGGAGCCACGTCATCGCTGTGCGCAGCGCCGAGGTGATCTGTGCCTGGCGTTGCGTCAGGACGTTCGCCTTGCGCAGCAGGGCGTTGGTCTTGCTCAGGTACCCCATCGCGAAGCCGGTGGCGGCGAGCGAGTGCTCGGTCGGCGAGTACTCCGGCCACGAGCCGTCGGCGTGCTGCAACCCCAGGTAGTGCCCGAGCCCGGCGTCGAGCGCGGCGAGCAGATCCGCGTTGCCCCGGTACGGGTTCCACGTGCGGGACTGCGTGGCGAACCAGGCGAGCGTGTAGACGTGCTCCTGGACGCGGGCGTTGTACGACACCGCCGGGCTGCGCCACCAGCCTCCGGCGAAGAAGCCGCTCGAGTCCATGTCGGCGACCATCGGCGAGACCGCTCTGAGGTACGGCGCGAACCGCTGCTCCTCGGGTGCGAACAGGCGCCGGATCGGTGTGGTGGGCGGCGGCGCGGGCAGTGCGAGTGCGCGGGACGGCAGTGCGGCGAGCAGTCCGAGAGCGGCGGCGCCGGTCATCAGGCTGCGGCGGCTGAACGTAGTCACGGGCCTACCTCCTTGGCCGGCCAAGCTTCGTCCGCTCCGCAGCCGAACGTCAAGATGATAATACGAATTACTAGATCTTGACGACACGTGGGCCGACGACGCAGAATCCCTGCCAATTCGAATTGGCAAGCGGGAGTGCTCGTGGCCCGACGGCTCACCCAGCGGGACATCGCCAGGATGGCAGGAGTCAGCCAGGCCACGGTGTCGCTGGTGCTCAACAACCGGCGGGACGGCAACGTCCGGATCGCGCCGGAGACCCGTGCGCAGGTGCTGGAGGTGATTCGGAAGACCGGCTACGTCGCGAACCCGATCGCCCGCAGACTGCACGACCGGCGCAACCGCATCCTCGGCGTGTTCACCTACGAGACGGTGTTCCCGAGCACCCGCGCGAACTTCTACCAGCCGTTCCTCGAAGGCATCGAGGAAGAGGCCGAGGAGGTCGGCTGTGACCTGTTGCTGTTCACCAGCGCCAAGGCCGCTGGGGCGCGGCGGCGGATCTTCGGCGACGACAGCCGGGTGCGGCTCGCCGACGGCAGTCTGCTGCTCGGTCGCACGGTCGACCGCGACGACCTGGCCCAGCTGCTCGCCGAAGGCATCCCGTACGTCTCCATCGGACGACGCGACGACGCCGGCGGCCCGGTGCCGCACGTCGGCGCCGACTACCGCACCGCGGTGCGAGACCTGGTGGACCGCTCGGTCGCGCTCGGCCACCGCGGGTTCGCGTACGTGGGGCCCGGTGCGGGCGCGGAGTCGTCCGCGGATCGGCTGCAAGGCTTCCACGAAGCCGTTGCCGCACATGGCGTCCAAGGGGTGCATGTGCAGACCGCACGGCTCGACCAGCTGCGCGAAGCGGGCGTCACCGCCGTGCTCACCGAAGAGGTGTCGGACGGGGCCGCGATCGTGCTCGCCGGACGCGCGCGCGGGCTCTCCGTGCCGGGCGACCTCGCCGTGCTCTCGCTCGGCGCCGCTACCCGGCCGGCACCGGACGACGTGGCGCTCACCGGTTTCCGCATCCCCAGGCGCGAGATGGGGCGTCGGGCGGTGCAGGCGCTGACCGAGGTGCTCGAACACGGCACCACACCGCAGGAACTGCTCCCGTGCGAGTTCGTCGAGGGCGCGACGCTGGGCGCACCACGCCTTTGACCCAGCGGAACCGTTGCTCGACCGCACCACGGACGTCGTCGTCGGCAACGGGCGAGTGGACCAAGATGCGCTGGTGGCGCAGTACGAGGCGAGGCGCGTCATGACTGGCGGCGACCAAAGCCCTAGCCGCGAAAGGAGAATCGTCACCAGCGAACAGGGCCTGATCGGTTACACGCTGCCCGAGATGCGCAGATTGTTGATCAACCTGGTCCGCCGCTACCTGCCCGACCCCGAACATGTCCGGTCCTACCGGAGCCGTGGGTTTCCCAATTTTGCCTAAAATTGGGAGCTTCCCGCACGGCCGACGCGGCCACCCTCGCACCTAAGAGCCGTTGCGGTATTAACGCTTGACCGCCTGGAGCAGCTGGAACGTCACCGCGACGTGGCCTGAGTGGCGGGTCTCACCCCGGTATTCGGTGAACTCGAGCCCCAATTCGGCGGCGATTCAGTCGAGCCACACGCGGTCGCCGAGGCTATTGAAGCCCAGCAACAACACCCCACCGGGCGTGAGCCGCCGCATGCCCTCCGCCAGGTAGCGTCGGTGCGCGCGGTACTCGCGGTCGAAGATGGCGTGCTCGATGTCGTGCGAGTAGTCGAAGTGCTCGGGCGCGCTCCGCGATGATCTCCAGCGCCACGTCCGCCGTCGCCCGCACCGACCGCAGAACGGTTGTCGCGCCCCGACTCAGCGACAGGAGGAGGGAGCTGGCGAGGCCGAACCCGAAGTACATCCGCGACACGGAGAAGCAGACATCGTCCTCCGTCAGCCGGAACGCAGAATTCGTCGCCTGCTCGAAAGTCTCAGGATCGGCGTGGGTGTGGAAGCACAGCTTCGGGTCACCAGTCGGCCCCTCGTGAACGTCGCCGTACGAATACCGGATGCCATCCGCGACATAGGCGGTCCGGTGCGCCCAGTTGTTGCGTTCGGCCAGCGAGGCCAGTCGCTCGACGAGATTCCCGAACATCGTCGGCTGATTTCCTTCCAGAAGCCGGCTGGCGGCCTCAATCGGAGAACGCAGGTGGGATTCTGTCCTGATGCACTCGAAGCGCCCTTTTGCACGCAACGACGATTGTTGATCAAATTTCGCCAGTTGCGGCGAACTTCGGATTCTTTCGAGTCTTATGGGCAGTCAATATGACCCGAACCGCCGCCTGCCTCAGCTCTGACTTAACGAAACTCCAGGTCAGGGATCATCAGCCTGCCCGCCCGGCCTATGAAGTGGACACGTCTACCACTCATCCTGACAAAGAGGGTCCCGTGTCTCTCGTAGTCGCATCGGGTGCCTGTAAAAAGGGGTCATCCCTGGTGTTCAAAGGGGCACAACATCACAGGTTGTGCTAGCTACCCGTCGACCTGTGGCGATAGCGTGGCTCCGAATAGCTGTGATCAGCTTCACCTTTCGTGGCAATGGGAAGGAAAGTGCGCCGTGTGGTATGGGGTGGGCATCGACCTCGGAACTTCGTTCACTTCAGCCGCCGTAGCAACCCCCACCGGGGTACGCATGGCAACCCTGTCCCCCGACATCGTCGTCCCCTCGATGGCCACCCCCGGCCCAGACGGCACCCTGCTCACCGGCCTCGCCGCCGCTAACTCCCGCAACGCCACCACCAATCCCGCCCTACTCGCCCGCGGCTTCAAGCGCCGCCTCGGCGACCCCACCCGCCTCATGCTCGGCGGCGCCTCCTACACCCCCGCCGCCCTCATGGCCGCCCAACTGCGCGACGTACTCACCCACATCAGCACCGCTTATGGCGGCGGACCACCCGCCACCATCACCCTCACCTGCCCCGCGATCTGGGGCCCCTACCGCCGCGAGCAATTCGCCGAGGTCCCCCGGCTCGCCGGCATCCCCCACTACCAACTCATCACCGAACCCGAAGCCGCCGCCACCCACTACACCAACGAGCGCCGACTCGGCAACGGCGAGATCATCGCCGTCTACGACCTCGGCGGCGGCACCTTCGACACCACCATCCTCCGTGTCCAACCCCACGGCATGGAAATCCTCGGCACCCCCGAAGGCATCGAGCACATGGGCGGCATCGACTTCGATGACACCCTCCGCGCCCACCTCGACGACAAACTCGACGGTGCAATCAGCACCCTCGACCCCGAAGACCCCACCCACGCCACCGCCCTCGCCACCATCCACACCCTCGCGACCCACGCCAAAGAACAACTCTCCGCCGAACCCGACCTCACCCTTACCGTCCCCCTCCCCACCGGAAACCACGAGGTCTACGTCTCCCGCCAGGACCTCAACAACATGATCCGCCCCTCGCTGCAACTCACCACCGAGGCGCTTCACCGCACCATCACCTCAGCCGGCATCCACCCCGACGACGTCTCCGCCATCCTCCTCGCCGGCGGTTCCTCCCGAATCCCCCTCATCCACCAAACCCTCAGCCACGAATTCAACAAACCCATTCGCGCAGCCCTCCACCCCAAACACACCGTCGCCCTCGGCGCCGCCACCACCACAACGCGCACCGCCAGACCCCAACCCAGCAACAACCCCGTAACCCCAACCGAAATCATCCCCGTAACCCCAACCGAAATCATCACCACAACGGCCACACCACCCACCATCAGAACGTTCCCGCCAGCACTACCCAGCACCACACCACCGAAAAAAACCCGCAAGAAATGGCTCATCCCCCTCGCCGCGGGCATCACCGCCATCGCCGTCATCGCGGCCATCACCACCTACGTCACCGCCGGCAACGCAGAAACGCAGGGTCCCGAAACGCAGGGCCCCGAGCCCATCGCCGGGAGCACGCAGCCCGGTGAGCCGTTGCCGGTGTTCGACGGCATGGCAGCGAAGCCGTGGGTCGGACTCATCGGCTCCGGGCAGAAGGGCTCGACCGGCACCGAATTCTGGACGAACGGGGCCCATACCAAGGAAGGCCCGGTCACGGTACGGCTAGACGGCAAGGGCGGACTCAAGATGAACTGGTCCGGCGGAGCCAGCGGCCAGGTCTACTTCCAAAGCCAGCCAGGATCCGGCGGCAACCAAGACCTCTCACGCTACTTCGACAACGACGGTGCGATCGTCTTCGACGCGACACTGCACAGACCGCCGTCGAGCACCGTGTCGATGGAGGTGCACTGCAGCACCTACCCGTGTCACGCAAAGGTCACCGCCACGAACCTGTTCAAGCGGCTGCCGGCCGAAAAGCAGGTGACGGTCAAGCTGCCGCTGCGCTGCTTCGCCGAGAACCGGGCCGAGCAATGGGATCCGACGGCTATCAACACTCCGTGGCTGATGTACACCGACGGTTCGTTCGGGATGACGGTCTCCAAGGTGCGCTGGGAGGCAGGAGCGGCGAACGATCCCGACGCCACCCGTTGCGATCAGCTGTCCTGAACCTGGCCCTGGCGCAGCAGGTGTTCGGCGGTTCTGGCCTCGCATGCGATACGTGCGTGTCCGCCCGCAGGCACGCACACCAACAACACGCGGCGAGATCGAGGCTTCTACGGATCCGGGCGTGTGGTGGGTAATTTGGGTTTCAAAGACAAAGGCCTCGCCACCGCTGCACTCCAGAACAGGCGACGCCTCGGTTTCCAGAGCGGCCACCGCACTCAGCTCGGACAGCCAAACTATGTAGCTCCCACTGGAGATACGGTGTCAGCGGCGCTTCTACGACCCATACCCGAAACAGCTCGACACCGAGCCGCCTCCCGGGTCTCTTCGATGAACTCGCCCCGCTGGCTCTCCACGATCCGGATCGACTCGTCCCAACCACGGTCCCAGCTGGGATTTCCCGGCTCACGAAAGCTCTGCCGGCGCTCCAGCTTCTCGGAAAACCGGCGTCGGGGGCGCACGCATGCGTCGGTGCCGGCGGCCCAGTTGGCGGCAACGCCGATCTTCGATGCACCGCCGGTGCCCGGGTGGCGTGCAGTGATCGATGCCTTGATGACCACAAGTATTGGAACGGTTACGATGTCGGCGATTCTTCTACGGCGAAGGATTTTCCATGTCCTCTGATCACCTGGCCTGGGCACGCGATCGCGAGGGCGCTCTCGGGCCCTCGGCCGAACTGGACACCGGGGTGCCGACCGCCGCCCGCGTCTACGACGTGATGCTCAACGGCAAGGACAACTACGCGGTGGACCGGGAGGTGGCCCAGGCCGTCCTCGCGGTGATGCCGGCGATGAAAGAGATCGCGATCCACAACCGCGCGATACTGCACCGCGTTGTGCGGCACCTGGCCGCCGAGGAGGGGATCACCCAGTTCCTCGACCTCGGATCCGGACTGCCGACCGCGCGAAACACCCACGAGGTCGCGCAGGAGGCCAACGCCCAGGCCCGCGTCGTGTACGTCGACATCGATCCCATCGTGCTCGCGCATGGCCGCGCGATCTTGGCCAACGATGCGAATACGCGGGTGGCCACCGCCGACATCCGCCGGCCGCGCGAGGTGCTGGATCACCCGGACACGCGCGAACTGATTGATTTCGATCAGCCCGTGTGCGTGATGCTGTGCGGCCTCCTGCACTGCCTCCTCGACGAGGAGGACCCGCAGGGCATCGTCGATTTCCTGCGCGAGGCGGTCGCGCCGGGTTCTTTCTTTTTCATGACCAACTTCACGAGGCTCGGTGACGCGCCGGAGTTGGTCGAGCTGGAGCGGGTGCTGCTGTCCCAGCTCGGCACCGGGCGCGTTCGCACCCCAGCGGAGCTCGCCCAGTTCTTCACCGGGCTGGAGCTGCTCACTCCCGGGATCGTCCCGCTGCCGCTGTGGCGTCCGGACACGCCCGTCACCGATGCCACCTCCATCGCGGCCCGCTTCATGACCGGTGGTGTGGCGCGGAAGCCGTAGGGTTCGTCGAACCGGGAAGCTGGGTTTTCCGTGGCGCAGCACGCCGATTGGCGCGTGCGCCGCGGCTCAACCCTCCTCGGAACCGCGCCGCCACCGCTCCCGGAGCGATTCGACCGAAGTCGCGCGGGATAAGCTGGGCGCGGGCAAATGAGCCTTTCCGCGTAACGGTTTGTCGCACTCGATGATCACGTGGTGCGGTCGTGTTCGACGTGCAGGAGCACGAGGACGGCCGCGACGATCTTCCCGATCATCCAGGGACACCGGCTGATGTTGCGCAGGGCCTTGAACGTGGTCTCGAGCAGCGAGTTTCGGCGTTCACCGACCGCGCGTTCGCCGTTGTGGGCCTTGTTGTGGGCTTTCTGGTCGTCGGCGAGTTTGCCGCCCTAGGGTTTCTTGAACGCGACCCATGGTGTCGGCTTCGCCTTGTCGTGTTCGCGGCCGGGCCGTACCTCGGAGGTCCACAGCGGCCAGCCGTCGGGTGCGGTGATGACCTGGATGTTCCCGCCATGGTTGAGCTTGTCAAGTGAATCGCCCCGGGTTGGGTGGAGACGTGGTTAGTTGACGGTTGTTGCCGTGGTTGAGTGGTGTTGACGGTAGTGGATGGCTTCGTACTCAGCAGGTGGGAGGTGTCCGATCTCGCCATGCAAGCGCCAGTTGTTGTACCAGTCAACGTATTCCAGGGTGGCGTACTCGACGTCGTCGAGATGCCGCCAGGGCCCGCCGGGTTTGATCAGCTCGGTTTTGTACCGCAATGTCGTCGGCAATTGCCACGCGATCCGGTGCAGTCCTGCTTCGGCTGCCGCTGTGGTCGCCGCCATGACACCATCTCGGAGACCACTGTGGACGATCCCAGCCTCGGTCAGATGCGGTGCCCCTGCGCAACGACTGGATGTCCGTGGACCCTATATGCGCAGCCCGATGAAACAGCTGGGGCAATAGACCGAAGGCGACAGGGTTCAGGCAGGATGCATCAACGGGCACGGCTCGCTCACACGATCACGGGGACCTGGACAATCACCTGATCAACAATGGCCGTGCCCGTCTTCAAGGGTGGCGAACAGACTTTACCGGAGTCCTTCACCTCATCTGATCCCGATCAGCGGGTCCAGACTGGTTCGGTTTCTGGGGGTCGGCGTAGGACGTCCATTGCTCGGTCTATGGCTACCGCGTCCAGTTCTGGGGGGAGTAGGCCGGCGTCGCGGATGTGCGCCAATAGGTCCGGGTCCGGGGCCAGGTGGTGGTGTTCCAGGTAGTACGCGATGGTGTCCGGCCAGATCCAGGTGCCGTCGGTGCGGAGGCTCATTGGGACGACCGTGCCGCGAGTGGGGTCGACGACGTCGTCCAGTGTGGCCGTCGTGATCATCAGGGCAGTACCGGCGCGTAGGTAGTCGAGGATCTGGCCGCGTTCAGCCTCGTTGTCCATCCGAGGGTGGTCCGGGGCGAAGCTCGGGCCGGAAATCGGGTCCACCGCGTCGAAAACCCGCGCCACCGTGATTTCCGGCGTCTCGGTAGCAGCCCACAGGAGCGCGCCGTAAGCGCGGGCCGCGCGCTGGTACGTGGGCACCGGGCCGACGACCGGGGTGACCTCGACCTGCGGAGCCGCTTCACCGGCGGCGATGAGCGCTTGCTGCAGGCGAGCGGTGAGCGCGGGCAGGTCGTCATCGTCGGCTTCGACGACATAGACCGCTCGCGGCGGCGGGTACGGTGCGCCATCCGGGGACATTCGCCATGCACGCCACATTCCGTGCGCGGCCGGCTCTCCACTGAGGACTTCGATCAGTGCTGCCACGACGGAATCGTCGTTGGAGCCACCGGAATCCGGTGGCTCGGCGCTGAACTGCCACACCAGCGGTGGATCGTCGATCACGGGTTCGATGCCTTGCAGGATGTCCAGCGATGCACCCTCCGTCTCGAAGACGGTCGCGAGCACGCCCAAATCCCCTTCGGTGAGCGGCAGGACGTACCGCGTGGCGGTGGATGCCACCGCGCGGGCAACCTCGTCGAGCCGGTCGTCCGCGAGCCAGGCACGAGCCTGCGTGACCAACTCGTCCGGTGCGAATCCGGCCTGCCGTAAAAGTACTTCGTGCATGGCGGCCGTTACGTCCGCTTTCTGGTCAGGTGTGGTCATTTCCTTCTCCTCGGCACGTTGTCGGTACCAAAACTTGTGGGCCTGCTCCGCCCGGTGTCACCGCAAATCCGGCGCGCCTCAATCCCCGTCACCAACACCATTGGACTCGTCCCACGCGAATGGATCCTCGTCATCCTCATAATCGGCAGACCAGTGATCCAAAACCACCTCACGACCACTCCACGCCTCCCCCCAATCCTTTTTGTTAACCCCGAACCCCTGCTCATTCACCCATTCCAGTCCTGCCTGCGCCGTCTTGGCCTTTCCCGCCGTTTCAGCCAGCAGAACCCACTCCTTCAACCCCTCCTTACCTGCCCCCGGCCGCCGAACCTTCTTCTCTTTCCCAGTCACAGCAAGCCACGCCTCCCCCCAAAGGTTGTTCCCAACCCCGAGCCCCTGTCCACGCGCCCATTCCCGTCCTTCCGCAGCCGTCTTGGCCCCTCCCTCCTCTTTAGCCCGCCTCACCCACTCCTCCAACCACTTAGACCGCTCAACCCGGTTCTCCTTCCCAACCACAGCACGCCACACCTTCCCCCAAACGTTTTTCCCACCCCCGAACCCCTGTCCACGCGCCCATTCCCATCCTGCCTTCGCCGTCTTGGCCCCTCCCTCCTCTTTAGCCCGCCTCACCCACTCCTCCAACTCGTTCTTATCTCTCCCACGCCGCCCAACCCGCTTCACCGTCCCCGCATCAGCATCCTGCTGCCCAGACGCCACCACACCCCCCACAGCCGCCCCCTGGTGGCCAGCGGCCTGGACCGTCGACAGCCCAGTCTGCGACTCATCCGGATACACCTCCCCCGCCCCCCGCTCCGAGGCCCCACCCCCCACCGGCCGGCGCTGCCCGACACCCCCAACAGACGACGACACACCCTCAACACCACGCACCGGCAATCGAACAGTACGCCGCAAATCCGGCGCGCCCTCCAAACCCGCCTCCCGCACCCTCGCCGCCAGCTCTTCAGCACGCGTCGCGGCCGCAATCGCCGCTAGCTCGGCCAGACCATCCCGCGATGCCCGATGCAACGCGACCGCAACCTGATCCACCACCAAATCAAACGCCACCCGCTCCGGCGGCTTCACACCCACAGACACCGGAGCGAACAAGAGCGGACTCACGAGCTCCTCAGCAGCCAATCGCAACCTCGCCACCTCGACCTCCGACAAACCCTTCAACTCGGCAAACCTCCCCCAATCCACCGGCAACAAACCCAGAACGCCAGCAACATCCCCCTCACCGCTCTTGCTCCCCGTCCACCTGATCACCGCGGGCGGTGCTCCGTTGACGTAGCGGGGCGGCGCCGAGCCGTTCACCGCGGCACGCAATTCCGGACCCGACCTCCACAGCTGTTGGCCCTCGGAGCCCAGCAGGTACCAGTGCCCGGTGCCCAGCCCGTCGACGAACTCCGGCAACAACTTGCCGTCCTCGGCGACCGAGACCTTCGTGGCATGAACAAGCTGGTCTGCGGTTTGAACCACATCGACCCTCGCTGTCCACACTCGCATGTGCAGCGCGCGGGCGAAGCGCTCCGCGAACGTCAATCTGCCCGGCCCTAGTCGCCGATGCGCGCCGCACCCCAGCAACGCGACTGCCGCTCCCGGGACGAAACGCCGGTCTTCTCGCACCTCGTCGACGAAGACTTCGGGCGTCACCTTCCTACCGTCCCGCAACACCGCCCGCCCGTCGGGCGTTACGTGCACACCGACGATCTGGGTGTCGTCCGGCAAAACGGGTGCCGACTCCGCGGCCTGCTCGATCGTCTCGGTGGAATCGCCGGGCCCCCGGAACAGCAGCGGTTCCGGTCGTGGTGAACGGGTCAGTTCGGTGGGCGGCTCGACTGGCCGCGGCCGGCTTCCGTCCGCCCGGTGCAGCATCCACTTCGGCCCCCGGCCTCGGTTTACCCGTGCCAGCACATCCGCGCCGGTACTTCGCAGCTCGGTGACCTCGGCATTGGGGATGACCGTGCCGTCGTGCCCGAGCACCAGCAGCGGCCGACTGCCTTCGGGAACAGCGGCGGCGTGATGCGGCGACCGCGTCCATCTGCTGTATTCGGCGGTTTCGGTCGCCCCCTGGATCGGAAGACTCACCGGCGCGCTGCGCACACCCCAACGGAAGTCGAATCCTGGCGCGGTCCCCGCCTGCACCGAAGAGCCGGAACTTGCCAGCGCTGAAACAAGATCCGCACCAGGAAGCTGCCGCATGCCGCCCGCGGCCGACAACAGGTACCAGTGCCCTGCTGTCGCGGACCGGACCTCGCCGCCGAGTCTTGCTTCGGCCCATTCGCTCCACGTCGGCAACCCGCTTCGGACGAACGACAAATCGCCGGTGACAACTCGGCCATCAGCGGAATGCCACACCTCATGGTCGGCCGCGATCACGTCCACACCGAGGATGTCACGCAGCTGAGCCGCCTCGGCCAGGTCGAGCGATCCGTCAGTTCCCACCAGCACGATCGGCCGCCTGGCCCAGCCAGGTAGCTGCTCGATTCGCGCGGCCAGCTCGGGCACCGTGAGGTTGTCACCGGATGCGGTCAGCCCGACCACCAGGTGGCCCCCGACCTTGGGCAGCAGCGCCGCCGCATCCTGGTCGTCGGCGTTGGGTGTCCAGACGTCCGGCAGTGCGGCCGGTGCCGGGGCCGGCGCGCTGGCCGGCGGTGACGGCTCAGGCGACGGTCCGGGCAGGTTGTTCGCCGCCGCCTGGGCGGACTCCACGGCGAAGTACCCGCCGTTGTCGATGGTCACCTCGACTTCGGCTGGTTTTCCCGGCAGGGCGCCAAAAAGAGTGCGATGCCCGGTCTTATCGGTGAGCGTGTAGATCGCCTTGCCCGCCCGGTAGAGATGGTAGGTGCCCTTCATCTCGGCGGTGACCTCTAGGGCATTGCCGCCGGTGGAAACCTGGACGCGCGGCTTCGACCTGCTGCCCGATACCCCGCCCGACGGGTCGAGTGTGCTGCTCTCGCCGGGAAGGAGCATGTCCCCGGCCAGGTTGCCGGATTTACCGCTCTTTGCCTTGGAACCGCTGCCCTGCACCATGGCCAGACCGGGCAAAGTCGCGCTGCTGTTGCTGGTGTCCGTTTGGGTGACTTCCCGCTCGGTTTTCTGCTCGTGGGTCAGCCCGCCGGTCGCGGTGAAGGAGTTGACGTACTCGACCTCGGCGAACCGCAGGCGCACCACGAGACCGTGCTCGTCGTCCCAGACCATCCCGGTCTCGACCATGGCGGGGAAGAGCACCGGGCCGTCCAGCAGTTCCTGCGTCATCGCGGTCAAGCCTTCTTCTCCACCGAGCTGCCACAGCAGTTGCGCCGGCAGGGTGGCCGGGCGGACCCAGCCGCTGCCGGCGGGGGCCTGCATCGACGGTTCCGAACTCGCCGGGTCGGCGTCGTTGGTCGCCTGCTGCGTTGTATGCGCCAGCGCCGCAGTCAGCCAGGGGAACAGTCGCTCGCTTCCGGGCAGTGCCAGCGGGATCACGTCGATCCCATGCAGATCCTGCGGTAGCGATCCCAGTTCCACCGCGCCTCCGACGGGCACGGGCCGGCCGCTGATCCGCACCGGGCGCGGCGCCGGCGGCGTGGTCGTGGTCAGGCCCCCTGGGATGGTGAACAGGGCCGTGCCATCGCTGGTGAACCGCCGTTGCTCCGGTGTGCGGGTGTCGTCCCGCATCGCCGACCACATTTCGACACCCCGCCTCGGCGCGGTCAGCAGCAGGTTGTTCAGCACCGCGTTCGGAGTCCACGACCGATACATCTCGACCTGGAACCAGGTCGGCCAGGTGTAGGAGTAGGAGGTCTCGTCCTCCGCTGCCAGCCGTCGCTTGAGCGCATCGCTGTCGGTGTCGCGTTGGCTTCGTGACCATTCCTTGCCGTAGCCCGCGTCCGGGTGCGCGCCCGCCCGGCGCAGTTTGCCGTTGAAGCTGCGGGCTACGAGAACACTTCCGATAAGGCCGCCGCCGCTCGACCGGGATTCGGTTTGCGCCCGTTTCTCGGTGTTCTGGAAGAAAGTGTCGGACTTGAACTCCGTGTTCGGCGTGGCCTGAGCGTCCGGCGCGTACCGTGCGCGAACGACGAACTCGATCGTCTCGGTGCCGCCCAGATACGGCCGGGCGGCCAGCAACGACGTCCCGGATGTCGTCCCCTGGCCGAACCGGGCACCCAGTGCGGTCGACGACGCCAGTGTTTCCACGGACCCGCCGATCCCGGTCGGCACCTCCAGCCAGAGTCCCGTACCGAAACCGGGAGCATGGTCGGAGATCATGCTCTTGATCAGCGGGGCGACCTCGTGCGCATTGGAGATCTCGGTGACGATGGTCGGGCCGAGCGCAGCGCCGGAAAGTACGAACTCCGGAGGATAGCGCACCTCGGTCGCCGGTTTCGGCTTCGCCGCCACCCCGGCGGGCAGGTCGAGGTGCCGGGTCTGCGGTGGCTGTCCTTCCGCGTCCGGTTCCCGAGCCGGGTTGGTGTGCAGTCGCTGTGCGACGGCGTCCGCGAGCAGGAATTCGACGCCGCCGTTGACCGCGATCTGCTCGGTTTCCGCCGCCGCGTCCGATTCCCCGTAGCTGGTGATCTCGAACACGGCATGCGCCCGGTAAAGGTGGGTCGCGCCGCGTGTCTTGCCGGTCCGTCGGCGTGCGGTGCCAAGACCGTAGGTGGTTCCCTTCTCCTGACTGAAGGTTCCTCGGCCGGTGAACGACGGGGCCACGTGGGCTCGTTTGCCGGATTTGCTCCCGAACTGCATCAGCGTGGGGACGCGGAAACGTCCCTCGCCGCCTATTCCTCTCGTTTCCTGACCGTCGAGCTTCAGCCCGCCCTCGGCGACCCCTTCCAGACTGAGCTTGTCCGAAACGGTGTCGATCGGATGGGCGTCGAACAGCCGCAGCCGCACCCGGCCGCCGGTGATGGGCAGCCCGCCGGGTGCCAGCAGCTGGTCGAGGGGCGCTGCCAGCGGGTCCTCTGGGTCCGGTGTTGCGTCGTGTTGTTTCGAGCCCGCAAGGTTGTGCAGGATGTCTTCGATGGGCTCGCTGAGCACCGTGGACGGTGTTGCCACGCCCTGCGGCATGAGGAATTCGACGTTCACCTGGAACGGGTTGTCGTCCTGGTCGGCGTAGTCGAAGTCTCGGATGACCGTACCGAGGTTCGTCAGATCACCTTGCGGGGTGGTGGGTGCCAGTGGCTCCGGAACCAGCACGCGCGCCCAGCCATCGATCGTGGAACTGCCGGTCGTCGTGGCTCTGCTGGACGTCGAGGCACCGCCGGAACTCCGGGCACTGTCCGAGTCACTGTCGGATGTCGAGGAATTGTCGGACAGAGTGGTGAGCTCGACGTCGCCGTTGTTCGGCGCATCAGACCGGTTTGCCCGCCCGCGGAACAGGCCTAGCCAGCGGTACCACGGCTCCAGCTGCACCGTCTGCGCCTCGGTCTGCTCGGTCTGCGACTCCGGCTGCTCGGTCTCCGGGGTGGTGGCCTTCGTCGAAACGGAGATCGACCAGGTCACCTGCCGGTCGAAGGTGACTGCGGGCCCTTTGTACTTCGCGCGTCGGTTGACCTTGTAACTCTGCGCGGCGGTGCTGCTGTACCCGTGTGAGAACTGGGCTGACGCGCCGAAGAGGAAGCCTATGTTGCGCCAGAAATCCTTGCGCTTGGTGCCGATCGCGGCCCCCGACTCGACGCCGATCCGCTGCTGCGTGCCGGCTTTCGCCTTGATCTCGCCGCGGATGGCGTTCTTCGCGGTGAAGTCCACGGTGGCCTTCTCGACCTTGCCGGTGCCGATCAGCGCACCCAGTTCCGGCCTGACCTTGATCGTCACCAGCTGATCACCGACCCGGATCGTCTTGGTGACATCGCGCAACTCTCCGTTGAACAAGCCGAACAGCGCGGACGCGCCGAAAACCGAGGACAACTGCGTCTCGACGAGCGCCCGCTTGTCGTGGGTCAGCGACGCGAGCTCGTTCCCCGCCGACTCGCGCAGCCTTCGGCGCACTTCCGGAAGCACCCGTTCGATTCCCGGCGCCCGGTCCACCACACCGCCGCCGGTGCTCTTGCCGGCCGCGAGCATGTCGGGCTGCCGGGGCTCGCCCGCGGGAATCGTGATCTCCGGACGCTTGCTGTAGTCGGCCAGGATCGACAGTGCGAGTTGCTCGGCGGTTTCGTTCTCCAGTCGGGCGTCAACTCTTCCGTCCGAGGTTTCGACCAGTGTTCGGGGAATGTCCGGACGCACTCTTTCGACCAGGTCACGGAAGTTCTGGCGCTGCCGTAGTCCATCCGGCACCGTCGGGCTTTCGTGCGGCGCGTCTTGCTCCTCGGCGATCTGCCGGGCGGAGTGTGCCGTGGAAATCTCTTCGAGCCGGGCGAAGTCGTCCGCGGACATCCACAGGAACACTTTCTCCGCACCGGTATCCGAGCCTTCCAGCATCGGATCCGTGGAGTACCGCTCAACCCGCACATCCAGCGTCGCCTCCACCAGGACGGCATCGCTCTCGATGCTGGTGGCGCTCTTCTTCCCGGCGCTGATGCCCAGAACCTGCGTCAGCGACTCGCCCGATCCCGCCGAACCGGACACCGTGAAGGGTGTGATCGTGGTGTAGGAGCCGAGGCCGCGTCGTTTCTCGTTGACATCGGCGACGAATCCAGGCCCCACCATCACCGAGGCTTCGGCGTTTGCAGACTGTGTCTCGCTGGTGTCAAATTTCGTGTCGCTACCGGCATTCTGCCCCAAATTCACGGCCGGAACGACGCGGCTGTCAACCCGCCGCACCGAGCGCAGCTCCGCGGACACCTCCAGCGACAGCGTGTTCAGCGTCGCGCCCGGCAACCGCAACGGGCTTGGCCGGTAACCGCCACCGGTGATCTCCTCGAACTTCACGATCGCCTTGTCTTCGGCCAACTCCCGCGACACCGAATCACGGACACCGACGCCTACTTCCGGCAGTGGCAACTTGGCGAGAACCTGCTGACGAATTCGCCGCATGGCGGCCGCTTGTGGCACGGCGAACACCTCGTGCAGGGCTGAGGCCGGAAGGGGCAGCACTGGATCGTCCGGGCCGGGCTTGGTGGTGGCGGGTGGCACATCCTCCCCGTCGTAGCAGATCAGTGCCACATCGGTGATCTCGTCGGTCCGGTACGTCTCCGGCGGGTTCTCTCCTTCCCGCACGTCGATGACGAACCGACCGTCGACGACGAAATTACGCTCGGGAACCCGGCTGCTCAGCCCGCGCGAAAATTCCGTTGCCGATACGAGGCTGCGTTGCTCGCTCTTCCCCATTGAGGGCCGCACGGAGGGGTTGAAGATTACGTTGCGAACCGCGCCCTTGGCCGCCGCGCCCACCATGTTGGGCACGACACCGAGCATGCCGAACTGGGGGCTCTGTTCCTGCCCGACAGTCAGGCCCGCGTCGGCGTAGCGAATGCCATACTCGAGGACTCCGTCGGCCTGCGGCAGGCGCACGGGCGTCGACGCGGTGCGTTCGAACTTCAGGTGCAGCTCGCGGGAGCCGACCTCGATCCGGATGCCTTCGTCGGCCAGACGCCGCAGGGTTCGCGTGAGCTTGGCGTCGGAGAACAGCTCCTCGATCGCAGCTCGGGCGGGTTCCCGCAAATCTTCCGGTAGGGCGGTAAGAACGTCCTCGGGGTCGATATTGCCGGGCTGCCAGATCTTGCCGCTGCCCATCGCACCGTCGGCGGCGTAGGGCGGCAGGTCGACCTGCCGGACCGTCACGTCGGCGCGGTCTGCCGCGATACGGGCTTGGGTCACGGCCTTGGTGGCGGTCTTGGCCGCTTCCGCAGTGGCGCCACGCTCGTTTTCGGCCCGGGCAATTGCCTCGGCGGTGCGTTCACTCGCTTCTTGATCCGCCGTTTCCAGTTGCTCGATCCGCTCCCGCACAGCGGTGAACTCTGCGGCAGCGGTCTCCACGCGCACCTCCGCGCGCGCCTCCGCGTCGGCGCGCTGGGCAAGCAGCAGCGCATCCGGCACAGGTCCCTGGTTCTCGTGCTGGTTTCGCAGTAGCTGCGCCCGCTCGCGGGACGCCCTTAAAAATCCGCGCCGTTTCTGAATCAAGTTCTGCCGAGCCGCATCGAGTTCCAAGCGCAATTCTTCCTGCCGCTGCCTGGCCGCCGTCAGGTCTTGCTGCGCCGCCGTCAACTTCTCGGCTTGCTGCCGAGCACGCTCGACACTCGCCGCGGCCGAGGTGGTCTCGTCGGTCGCCGTCTTGAGCAACGCGTCGGTCTCGGCGGAGTCGGCGGCCGTGACGGTGGTGGGCGGCGCCTCCGGCGCGGGCGCATCCAGCATGCTGTAGATCTGGGTGAGTTGGTCATCAGCCGCCGTGATGTTGCTGCGCGCTCGGGCCACTTTCCCGATGTGGTCGGAATTCCGCAGCGATGCCAGGTCGGGCCGCGGCTCCGTGCGGAACCGCGCCGACTCCGCGCGCAGGTGCACCCAGTTAGGACTCAGCCCGGCCTGGCCCAGCGGCAAGAAAACGTCAGCGGGGGCCTGTCCTGGTTGCCAATCGCCCTTCCGGGTCGTCTCCCAGCTGCCCTGCGAATAGTTAGGACGCATCTTGGAGTGCTCATCCAAATACCCGCCACCAACCATGGTGGCAAACGGCATGGTCGCCGGACCGAACCACACGATGCCCCGCGTCCAGATCGCCTCAGCATCCAATGCCCCATCCAACTCCCGCGCGAACTCCTCCGAGATCCCACAGGCATACAGCCGGATCGACCGCCGCCCGCCCATTCTCGACCGAATCAAATCAGCCAGCTGCCGGGCATCCGCACTCTCGCCGCCGATAAGCACTCCACCGCGCCCATCGCCTTTCACCACCACCGCCAACCGGCCATCCTCAACCGGCAAACCACGCGCTGCAGCACGAGTGTCCTCGTCCAAATCGGACGGTGACACCATAATCCCCGCCGGAATCTCCTCTGCGCCCGAACCCAACACCCGGTCAGACCGAGTCGTATTCCAGGTGCCAAAACCATTGGTCTCCGGACCGAACACCATGTCCGGCGTCCAGATGACCTCAGCATCCAACGCCCCATCCAACTCCCTCGCGAATCGCTCCGAGACCTCACCGGCATACAGCCGGATCGACCTCTTCCCGACCATTCCCGCTCGAATCAAATCAGCCAACTGCCGGACATCCGCACTCTCGCCGCCGATAAGCACTCCACCGCGCCCATCGCCTTTCAAAAACACCGCCAACCGGCCATCCTCAACCGGAAAACCACGCGCTACAGCACGAACATCCTCGTCCAAATCGGACGACATCATAATCCCCGACTCAACAACCACAGCCGGCTTAACAGCCTCAGCCGCCACGCCCCCCGACAAACTCCCGGCAGCAGACCCACCAGCAAACGAAGACCCTCCCCCACCAGACAGCGACTCCGCCACTTCGGCTGCCTCCCGCGACCACTGCTCAGCCGCCCGCATTCCCTTCAGATGCGAGGAAATCCAGCGCAGATCAGCCGGAGTCCAGCCCTCCTGCTGCACCATCGCCCTCGCTATCCCGACCCCGGCACGCACATCCGGACGGAAATCCGCCGGCAACGCCGCCAAATGCCCCTCCATACGCCCAACCAACCCCGCCAACTCAACAACCACATCCGGCGCATCCCCCGGCGAACTCACATCAGAAGACCCACCACGCAATTCCGGACCCGACCGCCGTAGCAACTGCCCCTCAGCACCCAGCACCTCCGCAATCACACCCGGCGCCTCCTCCAGGCGCTGCCCGGCACGCCGCTCGGCCGTGCGGTTCATCGAGATGAGGCTGCTTTCGTCACCCCGAAACCAGAGATCGGCCTCAAAAAGATTCCTCGGGATTGCCTCCGGTTTTCCTATCTGCGGAAACCCATAAAAGTGCGCGGGCGCGAGCAAGACGATAGCCCGACCTTGGGGAATCGCCCCCCCGTCGTCATATGTGCGCGACGGCCGGATTCTGCAGTCGTCGGTGAACTGCTGCAGTATCTGTTCCGCCGTGCCGCTATAGTACGTAACGGACTCGTCATAGGCGTTGACACCCATCTGACGGAGCCACTCTTCCATCGTCAGCGGACGCGCAGCGTGATCGTCGCCGTTGGCACTGATGGCCCAGTCCAGCACCCAAAACCTCGGCCCGGAAGGGGTATGCTCCGTGACCATCGGCGCGACGTGAAAGCGATGTTCCACTTTCGCGGGAGTGCCCGGCGACGCACCTTCTGCATATGGGGAATAAAAGCTCAGATCGGGATCAGTGCGGGCAACGAAGATTTTCATCGGAGAGGCGCCCATTCGCACCAGGTCCATCACCCAGGCATGCGCTCGGATCCAGCAGCCGTCTTCGGGGTGATCATAACGAATCGACGTTCTGCCTAGGGAATAGTTTTCGAATGTGGTGTTCTTCAGCTTCCGGTGCCACTCGATTATCTGCGCCATCGAAGTGGGCGGCGAAATGACGTCACCCAAGACGTTCCCGATCACTTCGTGATAATCACTCCGCAGCTGGATCAAGTCTGTTCGCAAGTCCGAGCCGAACTGGGCGTTGTAAGCCAATTGCACCGCCCAAGTCTTGCGTAGCTCACGGTCCAGCGCACGCATCAGGCGCATCGCGGCCTCGAAAGACTGCTCCCGCACCACAGGATCGGACGCCCCCAAGCCTGTGGACACGTGCCCACGAACCGCAGCCGCGTACTCGAACACATCCCGCCGGAGGTGCGGCGTGTAGCCGAGTCCCGGCGGCACCGACGTAAACGGCGGCTCGGGGTCACCGGTGTCAGGGGAATCAGGCCGCATTCCCAACAACTGTGCCGCATACGCGGCATCCTCCCGGCCGAGGACATCGGCCAACACCGAATCCAGCTCCCGGCCGGTATGCGCCTGGAACTCCCGGTATAGTCCCTCGACTGCGACCCGCTTTCCCCGCACCGAGCGCAATGCATCCATTACCGAGTCGACATCAATGTCCTTCTGCGACAACAGCTTGTCCAACGTTGAAGCCCGCCACTGCGCCACCGACCCGAAATCCTCCGGCCGGATGGCGGCAAGCGTCGGCGAACCCGCATCCGCCGCCCCCGGGCGGAAACCGTATGCGCGCGTGCTCTCTTCCAGCTGCGCCAGATGCCGCGGCAACAGCCGACCACCACGACTACCCGACCGCATAACGCTTTCGTCGCCATACACCCGGTTCCGGCGCGGTATCGCGATCCGCTGGTTCTTGGACACCGGCATGTCGTCCCGATGGAACACACCCCGGTCATCGTATCCGGGCCAACGCTGTTGCGGGGTTTCATCCAGAATTCCCAGGTAAAGCCCCAAGATCTGGGCGAGCTCCGCATGGCTTACCTGCATGCTGCCGTCCTGGGAGATCGCCTGGTGCGCATTTTCCGGATCGTCCGGGAACTCGACCCGCACATGGAACTGCTCGCCCGACGGAAACCGATAACCCTGGTTGAAATACCGATCAGCCGCGGCGCGTAACTTCTCAACGACCGTCGCGCGATCGATGGACCCCATAAGCGAGTCGTTTTCCAGGAAAAATTTGAGGGTGTACTCCTGAACCCAGCGCCCCTCCACCTTGATTCGCCGCACGTCGTATCGCACCAACTGCTCGGTTCCTACGATAGACCTTGGGGTGCTGTTACCCGCCACTTCCCACAATTCGGACTGAACCGAGAAGTCCGGCTTAGCCTGCCGCACTTTCTCCCACTGGTCACGTCGCAAGGGAACCGGCTCGGGATCGAACCACGAAGCGGTCTTCGCCCGACTACGCAGCCACGAAGGATCTGTTGATGGAATATCAACGGTCTCCGCCGCAGTCACCGCCTGCTTCGCCGCCCCACCGAAGCCAGCGCCCCCCTCGACCGGAGCCGCCATCCCGGGAGGCACCGTCGCGGCCGTCAGAACCGGCCTCCCACCATCCGCAATGAGCCTGAAATCCCCGGTCCCCGCCCCAGAACCACCACGCCCGGATCCGTCGTCCAACGACCTGTCCCGCGCGCCGACAAAGAAGTTTCTCGGCCCATCCGCCGCTACCCCCCGCCCCTCAACCGCATCCAACCGCGACACCACATCGGCCAACCCACCCCGCGACCACACCAACCCACCAAACCCCGCACCGAAATCAGCCCCCGGCCCGTCAACACGTTGCCGCTTCGCCGGAGGCTCCACAGCCTCCCGCTTACGCTGATCAGATCTTTCGGGCCCGGATCCGGCACCCGCGGGCTGCTGACCACCACCGGAGCCACCAGCGGACCACTCCAGCCTTCGCCTTACATTCGCCTGGTGCTTCTCAAGCGCACCCAAATACGAATTCACCCAAGCAGGCCTCGGCTCCGACGGCGGCACATCCGCCGGAGCCGCAAGTCGACTGGAAACCCTAGGCACCGCCCCAAAACCACCGCGCCCGGATCCGGCCCCCGCAGACTGCCGACCACCACCGGAGCCACCAGCGGACGACCCCAGCCTTAGCCTCGCCTGGTACCGATCAAACGCACCCATCAACGAACTCAACACAGCAGCCCTCGACTCCGACGGCCGCACATCCTCCGGAGCCGCAAGTCGACCGGAATCCCCAGTCCCCGCCTCAGAACCACCACGCCCGGATCCACCCTGCTGGCCAGGGCCTCCGCCCCGAAGCCCGGGCCGGTTCTCCGGCCTGCGCTCCGACAGAGCCCACCCCGGGTCCACCGTCCCCAGCACGAACCCCAACTCCGTGGCGTACCTCTCCAGACGCTCACCCCGCCACCGCATCGTCACATGCTCATGAGCGACCAAGCGGGCAATGACCTCAGCGACATCACGGTCACCGGTCAGGTTGGTCTCGCCCACCACGCCACGGACCAACTCCAACGCCGCAGTGAACTCCGGATCACCCGACCCGTAAATGTCGCTGAGCTCCGCCGAAGCGGCATGGATCTCCGCCGGGGTGGTCAACGGCGTACGGGGACGCCCGCGCTTCGCCGACGGCGCGTACGACGGGTCAACGAACTCTGGCCGCAGTGCCCGGCGACCGCGCAAGATCTCCAAAGCGTCGGCGACCACAGTGGCTCGCCGCTCCCGCACTCGCTTCTCGATCACCTCGAACACCGCGTCATAACTTCCATCGGCCAGCAACCGATCGGTGTCGCCGTGGCGAATCAGGATGTCCCGCGCCATCCTGCCCGGGACATTGTCTTCGGCGACCTCCGGCACCTGCGGCGTGGGCGCCGGTTCGATGGCATCCCGGTCCCGGTCCCGGTCGTCCTGATCGTCCGAACGAGTCTTCTCGTCAAAGCTCTCCGCCGCGGTCTTCTCGCCGCGGGTCTCCGCCGCGGTCTTCTCCTCAAAGTTCTCCGGTGCGGTCTTCTCACTGCCAGTCGCCGGCAGACCCTTCCCACTCCAGCGACCAAACCAGTCCCGCGGGTTCCACGAACGACCAAACCAGTCCCCCGGATTCCACGAACCAGCAAACCAGGCCCCCGGATTCCACGAGTTCGACGAACCCGGATCCGGCTGCACCCCCAGCAGCTCGGCCACCAACAACGCGATCTCGCGCGCCCGGTCACCTTGCCGGGGCTGGCGAAGCAGCAACTCATACAACCCCAGCAACGTTTCCGGCCCATACCTACCCGTCAACGCCAACTGATCAACCCGGCCCGGCAAGATCATGTTCAACCACATGAACGACGAGATCCCCGCGTTGGCCAACCGCAGATCCTTCTTCGGCTTACCCGCATACGCCCGCAACTTCCCCGGCAACGCCTCCGGATCCCCCAACAACCCCGCATACACCCGCAAATCCGGATCAGCAGCAACCAACATCGCCAACAACTCACGCCGCGACCCCGGCTTCGAACCCGACCCGGACTCCACACCCGGCCCCGGTGTGCGACCGCCACCAACCTTCTCCACCACCGACGACGACTCCACCGCCCGCGACGAGTCAGCACCGTCACCGACACCCGCGGCCGCCGTCACCTCCCGCGCCCCACCAGAACGGGAACCATCACCGACCCGGCCCGGCATCCCCGGACCCACCGTCCCAGCGGTCAGCGGCGGCTTCCCATCCGGCACACCGCGGCCCGACGACCCCGACCCCGCCGCCAACACACCCGGCCCACCAGCCGTACCCGACCCACCACTGGTCCCAGCCGACCCGGCCGACGTCCCACCAGACGTACCCGCACCTGACCCCACCGGCGCAGAACCCGAGACGGCCCCCGCCGAAGTGCCCCCAGCCGTAGCGGCCGTAACGGCCCCGGGGGCACCCGAGGTACCCGCCGCAGGAACCTGCGACACCGGGGCGGTCGCCGGCGCCTGGCCGGAACCCTGACCCGTCCCCGAACCAGAACCCGACCCGGTGCCAGCGGCCGCAGCCGGAACCTGGATCGGTGTCGAGGTCGCGGCGTCGCGGCCACCATCAGTGCCGGAATCGACCGCGGCATGAGAAACGCCCGGAGCATCAACACCCCACGGCGCCGGCGCGCCGGTGTCCTTGGTGGCCGGGACACCAGAAAGAATCCGCGCCGACGTCGACTCACCACCAAGTTCACCGCCAGGCACGCTGGTCGACTCACCACCGCGATCACGACCAGCCACACTGGCCGACTCGCCACCGCGATCGCTGATTGACTCGGACCCGGGCTCCCCCACGCCATCGGGTTGACCGGTGGGCTCACCGGTGGGCTCGGAGCTCGGGTTGGCCTGATTGTGGGTGACAACCTCACCGGCATTGGGCGCCGCCCCGGAACCTGCCCCGTGGGACTCGGACTGCGCGGAACCACCCAACCCGTCGTTCCCGGGGGTCCGGGCGGAATGCGTGACGACCTCGCCCGGGCTGCCATCACCGATGGCGCCTGACTGCGGAACATCCGGCCCCGACGGAACCTGCCGATGACCTTCCGACACCCGCTGCTGCCCGCCACCAGACTCTTCCCGGACAGCCTCAGACCGTCCCGGATCACCCGGCGTGGCCGAGACCCGGGCATCCGGCTGCCCCGGCCGCGACGCAACAGCACCCACCGGATCCACCACAGCCTTGGTGTCCGACCCACCCCCAGCAGCACCGACCCGCTCACCCGGCACACCCCGGCCACCAGAGGTCTCCCCACCCCCAGACACAGCACCAGAACCCCCGGGAACACTGATGTGGCGGGGCTCGCCCACCGAGGCGGAGCTGTGCTCGTCGCCAGGCTGGTACTGGCCGTTGCCCGGCAACACGGCATCCCGCCCACCGCCAGAACCACTGGAGTCGCTGGAATCGCCCTGACCGGAGGAGTGGGCGGAAATAGCCGGTGGGACGGCGGTTCCACCGGCCAACAACCCCAGCCCCGGCCCACCATCGCTGCCGCTGCCGAACTCGCTGCTGAACTCGCTGCCGGCGTCGTCCGCGTCCTCGCCACTGCCGCCGCCGGACTCGCTGCCGACGTCGTCGCCGTCCTCGCCACTGCCGTAACCGGACTCACTGCCCGCGTCGTCCGCGTCCTCGCCGCCGTAACCGGACTCACCGCTACCGCCGCCGGACTCGCTGCTGCCACTGCCAAATTCGCTGCTGCCGCCGCCGGACTCGCTGCTGTCGCTGCCGAACTCGCTTGTGGCGTCGTCCGCGTCCTCGTCGCTGCCGTAGCCGCTGTCAGCATCCTCATCGCCCGGGACATGCTTGTTGGCTTCCTGGTCCAACACCAACCCGCTCAGACCTGCCCCCGCCTTCTCCCCCGCGATCTCAGCCACCCCCGAAGCCGCACCCGCAGTGAACGCCGCCGGGTTGAACGCGAAATCGCCCAAAATCCCGGTCGCGACCATCTCGGTAACACCCTCATGCAGACCCTCACCACCGATCCGCGCCCACGGACTGGCAAACCACCCATCCACCGCACCCGCATCCCCGCCCGCATGCTTCACCCAATCCTTGATCGCACCCTTCAACTTCGGCAGCGCCCCCATCGCCCCGAACGACAACACCGACCCCACCGCCGCGATCACCGCGGCACTCTCGTAATGCTTCCCGTCATGCTCCTCGCGGGTGCCCTTCCCGATCTGGATCTGCTGACCCAGCCACACCACACCCAACTGCTGCCCGAAACTCACCGCCAGCATGCCCAGAATCTCCACCGGAACACGCGGCACACTCGCCATCCGCCGCGCCATCCACGTCACAGCCTTCTCCACAACCACCTTGTGCATGAACGCCTGCGACATAAACCACGTCTGAACCCCAGGAACCCAAAACCACTGCACAAAAAACTCAAACTCAACCGCCAGCAACGCCAACTGAATCAACACCACCAGCTTAAGAAACTCCACCTCCATCGCGATCTGATCCAACGCATCAGCCATCAACTCAAAATGATCAGCCGCCGCATCCAAATAATTCGACGAACCATCCACAAACGGCGCCATCCGCGCCGCAAAAGCCCGCTCCGACGCCCCCGCAAAACCCGACGACCGAATCCCCTCAACCGCCGCCTGCACATCCACCCGCAACCGCCGCAAACGCCCCGCATGCGACCGCCACACCGCCGCCAACTCCCGCACCTTATCCTCATTAACAGGCGGCGGCTCATCCCCCGTAAGCCAATAGGACAGCTGGCGCTCAAACTCACTGAACATGATCGCCATAGCTACCCCTTTAACTTACCTACACACCAACCCAGTACTCGCGCCAACTACGTCGACGCAGCCGAGCCGGCATCACCATCGTCTTCGTCGGCAACACCGGCACACAAAATTCGGTCACCTCGATCCCGGCCGGCCACCCGGCACCACGTCACGCCTCGCACAACAAAAACACGACTCCTTCAAGCAGCAAAGTTCACCGAACAACTCGAGTTCAGGAAGATGTCACTTTCGATTTATATGCGCGCGAGTGAAAGGTGAGCTGCAGCACGTATTCGTGCTCATGTGGTGGTCGCGGGTGCGTAACCGACCCCCACATCGGTGTCTTTGCTCACTACCTCGTGAACAGTTTGTGTCTCAGGGCCTCGTGAACACTGGATGGCCTGCTGTCCGTGATCATCAGTGGTGGGCGGAGCAGGGTTTTCGATGGATCCAGACCTGGTCGCGGCGGTCCTCGCCGGCGGTGAGAAGGTGTGCATCCTGCAGATCCTGGATGATCATTCCCGTGGGCGGCGTTGCAGCAGGCCTTCGCGGGCTACGGGGTGCCGGTGCGGGTGCCCACCGACAACGGTCTGGCGTTCTCCGGCAGGCACCGCGGGGGCATGGTCGAGACCGCGTCAGCATCATGATCGGCGACACGGTCGTGCGGACGCTGACACTGGACCGCAGCGTCCGCTACCAACGGTTCACACCAAAACTGTCCACGACGTCGTGAGACATAACTGTCCGTGAGGTCCTGAGACATGACACCCGGCTCCAGCCCGGTTTCGCACTCACGACCGATTGTCAGCCAAAGCGCATGACCCGGAACTCGAACGGTGCGGTTTCGATGAGCGGCTGAGCACGCCCATCCATCGGGTCAAAGAGCTGAACACCGTCGGTTTCGTTCACGGCCGCCAACAGGTGCCCGACGCTCTCCCGTCCCCGGGTGTCCTTCCTGCGCAGCCACACCAGTGCCTGGGTTTGTGTGGGAAAGGAGGCGATTTCCTCCAGAACCCCGAACCAATGGTCGTGGACGCCGATACCGACCACGGGGCCGAGCTCGGCCACCATGGGGCCGAACCACGCTGCCTGCGCGGGTTTCGGCGGTGGCATCAACCCCAGCTTTCCGGCGTTCCAGTCGTCCAGCCACGTCCACGGATCACGGTTGGGCAGGCCGAACGGCTCTTCGCCGGCCGCTTTCGGGACCACCAGGGCCGCGTCGAGCATTTGATCGCGCCAGTCGCCAATTTGCTTGAAACTCCGGGTGGTGCAGGCGAACAGCCAGCCACGCTCGGTCTCGTCGGCCGGATCAGGAGAGACGAGTTCCACTTCGCCGTCGTAGGTGTACGTCAGCCACGCCTTCGCTTTCTCGACGGCCTGGGCGAATTCGTCCGCCGCACCTTCCCACGGCAGCAGCCGGCCGTCGGAATCACCTCGCGGGCGGTGGAAACGTGCCACCACGAGCTCAGCGACCTCGGCGTTGTTCTGCTCGGCGACAGTCCCCCGCAGACCATCAAGAAAGACCACATCGTCATCCGCGTAGTTCGCGTACAACAGGTGACCGGCCAGTTCATGCCCGCCGAACTGACGGCGCAGCCACACCACTGCCCGGGTCCCCACGCCTCCGTCCTCAATGGCCCTGGCCGCGTCCTCCCACGTCGTACAGGTCAAGACCTCGGCGTCGGGGAAATAGGTCGCCAGCATCCGATCCCACCAGCCCGGCGTTTCGCCGGCCGGATCCCACGGCAGCGCCGCGGCAGGCCAGCAGTTCACCGCGGCATCGGTCGCGATCAGGCAGTTAAGTGCGTTGACTCGCCAGCGCCACGACCCCGGCTCGGCCAGGGACAGATTGAGGGCCTCATCGAGCGGACCGGCATTGGACGCGGGAAAGGGTTCCGCCCCGTCCAGCGGCACGCAGACCGTCGACGCCAACATCGGCTCGGCGGACTCCACGTAGCGGCAACCGAAGAACGCCGCCCGCTCCGTCTCGAGGATCGCCTCCTCGTCGCTCAGTGCCACACGCTGCCCATAGGTGTCCTGCAACCAGACGCGTGCCCGCTCCGCGAGCTCGTTCATGCCCCGCCGTCCCCCTTACTCGCCAAACCATCTCCAGCGAAAGTATGAGCTCGCCGCACTCCAGTCCCAAGCCGCTTACCCGAATTTCAGGCACAACTGCCCATCCGGACTATCCATGCGGGGAAGGGACGAGGCCGTGTGTACTTTGTGCTGCCATACCTCGGTCTTTCATGTCTTTGATCGGTGGTTTTGGTTTGGGATTGCGGGTGTGGTTTCGGGCTGTGGGTAGGGGTGATTTCCAGCCCGGCCGTGTCCGCTGGTGCTTCCGCTGTGGTTCTTGGTCGTCGGGTCAGGGCTGTGGTGTTGTGTTTTAGGGGGCGTCGAGTGCGTGGAGTCGGGTGAAAGCGCTGGTCAGTAGGGGTGTGAAGGGCCAGGTTCGGGCGTAGCGGAGGATGAGGCGGCGGCCGGTGCGCACCAGTCGTGCGGCGGTGGCGAGAAGCCGGTGGCGCAGGGTTTTGGGTTCCCAGCGGCGGGCGGGGCCGGTCAGTGCGGCACGTTGGGTGAGGGCGAGCAGGTCCGCCGCCAGGGCGCAGAGTTCCAGCCAGATCTGGTTGTGGGCGAAGCCGTGGAAGGGCAGGTTGGCCAGTCCGGTGTCTTTGCCGCAGCGGATGCGGTCCTCGACTCGGGCGTGGCGGCGGTGCCGTAATTCCAGCTCCGGTGGCGCCAGGTGACTGGTGGTGGTGAAAAACCCGGTCACGCGCATGCCGTCGTGGTCGGTGATCGTCAGCTGGGAACCAGGCAGAGGTTTGTCCTTTTTCAGGATCACTCGCATGCCGCGCGGCCAGCTGGCCGTCCCGAACCATTCGGTGGCCTCGCAGACCCGCGCATCGGGTTGGGGTGTGCCGTCGGGATTGACCGCGGGAACCCACGCCCCGGGCGGGATGGCCGCCAGAATGGTGTCGATGTCGTGGTGGCCGAGTTTGGCGCCGAGGGAGAACTCGATGCCCTGCTCGGTGAGGTACTGGGCGAAGGCGTGGCTGGCGCCCGCGGAGTCGGTGCGCACCAGAATCGGTCGGCGGCACTGCTCATCGAAGCCGGCGGTGTCGGCGGGCAGCTGGGTCAGCAGCTCGCGTACCACGGTGATGTGGTCGGTGGCGGTGCCCGCGCCGGCGTTGCCGGGCCGCAGCAGGCCTGTCATGGCTTCACCGGTGCCGGATTCGCCGTGGTCGATGAACCCCAGCAGCGGGTGGAACCCGAAACCCTTACGGGCCTTCGTGGCCTGCTCTTTGAGCGAGTAGGCGTCGATATAGGTGGCGTCGATATCGATCACGATTCTGCCGTCCTGCCAGGGAATACCGGCATGACTCCACACCCGGTGCCGTGCCTGGGCGCGGGCGGCACGAATGGCCAGTCCGGCCCCTTCCGGGTCCTCAGCCAGCAAGCCGATCAGGCGCGACACAGTCGGGTTGGAGGCCACCGGCCCGAACACCTCCGGCTGGGCCCGCAGCATCGCGATATCGGCGGCACAATCACCACCGGCGGCGATCGCGACCGCCAGATCCAGCACGATCTTACCCGGATCATGCACCGCCCGCGGCGCCCGCCACAGCCCCAGACGATCCGATAAACCCCTGGTCAGGCCGCTACGGCGGGCTGTTTCCACCAGCAAGTGTGCTCCCGCTGCGAGACCACGCCCGCACCATCCCCGGTCACCATGATCGCGGGCAGCCCTGCGCTACGCTTCACCCCGGAAGTGCCTTCCTGTTCGGGAAACGGATCTTGTTGCAGAGACCATTTTCCCTTACAGGACAGGCACTTCCACCCATTTCACATCCCGGATCACACCCGCCCATGAAAGCCCCGGGCATAGCAACAACATAAAGTACACATGGCTGGAGTGACACCGAACCGACGCAAGTGCGACAGCAACAGCCGGAAACCTACTCGGTGTAGGCGATTGCGTCGAATTCGTGGTTGGCGATGCCGTCCAGGAACGCCAGCAGTTCGGCATCGGTGAACACCAGCTCGACAACGCCCTTCAGGAACCGACGGGCCTCCGCGAACGTCAACGCAGCGTTCGCGAGAGGTGCCCATTCCGCCTCATACGCTTTGAGCGTCTTCTTGTCGTCGAGGTACCGGATCTCGTTTGCACCCTCGACGTATCAGCGCTACTTCTGGTTGCCAGTGCCGGACGAGTCCAGCGCCTACGGCCTCGTGCGGCACGCTTTCGCCGGTAGCCGCCTGGACGCCGGCACAGCCGACAAAGCGTTCTGCGGCAACATCTTCGCCCTCGCCAAGCCATCCGAAATGGACTGGATTCACGCCAAGGCCCCCTGGCCACCAACGCCCGATCACTGATCCGCCGGTTCGGCCGATACGAGGACATGATCCTGCGGTTCGCCACCGACCTGGCCGTGCCCTTCACGAACAACGAGGCCGAACGAGCCGTCCGCCCCGTCAAGATCCAGCAACGCACCTCCGGCGGCTGCTGGCGCACCCTGAAGGGCCTCACCGACTTCGCCCTCGTACGCCCCGGCTACCCCTCATCCACAACCGGGTCACCAAAAACCAGGCCATCCCCTTCAACACCAAACAACCCGTCAGAATCCCCGAAATCTCTAAGGAACCCCGCGAAATAATCCGCCCCAGCATCCGCCGCATCCGCCCCATCCGCCCTGGCATCCGCCTCATCCGCCCTGGCATCCGCCGCATCCGCCCTGGCATCCGCCGCATCCGCCCTGGCATTCTGTCGCAGGAACGCCTTCAACGCGGTCGCGACAAACTGGTTGTAAGCAACGTCCTCCTCCAACATCACCCCAGCATCCGCCTCATCCTCTCCAGCATCCGCCACCTCTTGCGGCACCCGCACCCCACCTGAGTCCGCCACCGCCGCCGCCCCAGCAAGCCACGCATCCACATCGAAGCCGTCCCCAACCTCCCCCAACACCTCACCCCGCACCATTGCATCCTGCCGCCCACCTGCCCCCACACCCGCAATCCCCCCCGACCCAGCCTCCCCCCGGGCCAGCAGCGACGTCAGCTTCTCCTGCATTTCCGCCAGCCTGCCGCTCCTCCTCATCTCATCCAACTTCTTCGCAGAATCAGCCCACTTATCCACCTTGCCCTGCAACGTACGAAGCTTGGCCCGATCAGCCTTGGTCAGCTGCCCCAACGCCTCCAACGCCTTGATTTCAACCTTGCTTTCCTCAACTTTTTTTCTCCCTTTCGATTTTGCGACCTCCAGCCTTTTTATCTCCCTTTCGTATGCTCCTATTTCCTTCCGCAAATCGAGCTCGTCCCGCTGCTGCTCAGTCAGCTGCGGCTGCGCCTTCAACTCCGCCAACCGCGCGGCCTCACCCTGTCTCTTCTGGTACTGATTCGCGTTATCTGTCTTCTTTTGCTGTTTCCGCTGCGCCACCTTCAGCTCAAGCTCCGCCAGCTCCCCCGCATCCTTCTCAGTCAGCGGCTGCGGCTGCGCCTTCAAGTCCGCCAACCGCGCGGCCTCACCCTGTCTCTTCTGGCTCTGCTTCGCGTTCTTTGTCTTCGCTTGCTGCTCCCGCTGCGCCACCTTCAGCTCAAGCTCCGCCAGCTCCCTCGCATCCTTCTCAGTCAGCGGCTGCGGCTGCGCCTCCAAATCCGCAACCCGGCCTGCAACCCGGGCGGCTTCAGCCTTTTTCTTCTGGTACTTCCTCGCGTTACTTTCCTGCTTTTTCCGCTTCTGCTCCGCCGCCCGCTGGTCCTCCTGTGCTGCCTGATCCGCCGGCGCGGACACATCACCCTCGCCACCCAGACTCCCGGAAGCACCCCCAGCGGGTCCTTCCACCCTCCGCCGCTTGGACGCCGCGGAAGAGCTCCCGCCAACCTCCTCCCGCGTCCTCTTCGCAGGCCGACGCTGCGGACCTGTCACCTCGGCCGGCAGCCCAGCCCCCCAGCCCTCACGCCGCAGCCCGGAACCCTCGGACGGCAACACCACCGGCCTCCACGGCAGCTCAACCACCCACACCCCGGTCGCCGCCAAAACATCAGCTTCCTCGGCTTCCTCCCCCTTCTGAGCCTCCGCCAGTTTGACCACGTCTTCCCTTACATGCACAGCATTGATCGCATGCGCACTAAGATCCGCTCGCTGGAAGATCACCGACACATCCCGACCCACCGGCAAACTCCGCACATGCCCCTCAGCCTCGGCCAAACCATCCACCCGCCAAGCCTTTCCACCAGCCGCCACCAACCGAGCCGGATCCCAAACATCACCAGCCGGCTCCGCCACAACCTGCTCATCGAGCACGAGAGAATTGTGGAACGCCACAGAAGCCTCCAAGCAATTCTTCTGAAAACGCTCATCCCCAGAGAAATAATAATTGTCCCGGTTCACCCCCGACAAGAACCGAGACCATGACCCCGCCGACTCACCCCCCACAACCCGACCCGAAACCCCCAACACCCCAGAATCCACCCGCCCCGACAACTCCTCCTCCACAACCGCCTCACCAAAAACCAGCCCATCCCCTTCAACAGCATCCCCCCCGTAGTCGTGACCGCGAAGGAACTCCGCGAGATCATCCGCCCCAGCATCCGCCGCACCCTCCCGGGCATCCTGTCGCAGGGACGACGCGGTCGCGACAAACTCGTTGTAAGCAGCGTCCGCCAGCATCGACTCCAGCTCCTCGTTCTTTTCCGCCAGCCTGCCCTTCATCTCCGCCAGCGACGCTTGCAACGCCTCGATTTTGCCCGTGCTTCCGTCAGCCTTTTTTCTCCCTTTCGTTATTCGGGAGGCCAGATTATTTATCTCTTTTCCGTATCTTTCTATTTCCTCCCGCACTTCGAGCTCGCGCAGCCGATCCAAAGGCAGCTGCCCCTGCTCCTTCAACTCCTTCAAGTCCGCAAGCACATCGGCGGCGGCGGCCCTTTTTTCCCGAATACGATCCGCTTCCTTTTTCTTCTTTTCCTCATACCTTTCCGCCTTCGGCCGGAGCTGCTCAAGAGCCTTCTTCCCAACCGAATCCAACTTCCCCCGCCGCTGCGACTCCTCCAACTTCGGAACCTCGGCGGCGGCGTCCTTCTGCGCCCGCTGCCGATTCGCTTCCTTTTTCTTCTTTTCCTCATACCTTTCCGCCATCGGCCGGAGCTGCTCAAGAGCCTTCTTCCCAACCGAATCCAACTTCCCCCGCCGCTGCGACTCCTCCAACTTCGGAACCTCGGCGGCGGCGTCC